>NZ_MQTS01000183.1:0-35579 GCF_020532825.1 Arthrobacter sp. SO3 | reverse complement strand
ACGGCTGACGGAGGACTGTTCCGGATGACTTCAGCGAGTTTATCGAGGGCAGTCAGCGTCCCGCCGTAGAGATCCAGGACACCGTCGGTGAAGCTGGCCAGTGTGTCCCCGGGCCCTATCACCGTAGTCGACGTCGTCCAGGACCCCGGTTCGCCGATGCCCAGAGGCAGGCCGCTGCTGTGCAGGCGGCGGTGGGAACCGTCCGGGGAAACGAGCATGGTCAGGCCATGCCCGGCGTCTGCGTATCGGAGCTGCCCGGTGACCGTGTCGAGGGTGGCCAGAAAGGCCGTGGCGAAGGTAGTGGTCCTGTCGAGATCGTGGGCGAGCCGGCCGCTGGCAATGTCCAGGACGGTGCCGGGATGCTGGCTGCCAGTGCTCTGGATGGCGCTCCGGACAGTGGCTGCCATGAGGGCTGCAGCTGTGCCTTTGCCCATGACATCGGCAATGGCCAGGCACAGGCTTCCCCCGGATTCCTCCCATGAATAGAAGTCCCCGCCGACGTCGGCTTTTGGAAGGCATAGCCCTGCCACATCGTATTCGGAGCCGGCGGGCGCAGCGGCGGGAAGCAGGGCCTGTTGGGTTGCGCGGGCCCGGTCACGGTCTGCGGAGTCCCGGATCTCTGCTTCGGCCCATGCTCCGAGTTCGTCCAGGTGGCGGAGTTCGGTGGCGGAGAGCTCGCGCGGTCGTGTGTCGAAAAGGCACAGGGTGCCGACCCGGCTTCCGGGCTCGGCATTAAGAGGACGCCCAGCGTAAAAGCGGACACCGCGGATACCGGCAACATCAGGGAGCCCTGCGAAGCGGCGGTCGGCCGTCGCGTCGGGGACCACGAGGATGTCGGGCGACGTGACGGTGGCGTCGCAGAAAGTCTCATGGCGGGGGACTGTGGAGCGTGCGAGGCCCTGGGGCGACTTTACGAACAGGCGGTCGGAGTCCACGAGATTGACGGCGGCCAACGGGACGCCGAAGAACTCCCGCGCGGCCCTGGTAATCCGGTCGAACCGCTCCTCCGCGGGCGTATCCATGAGCTTGAGACGGTGCAAAGCTGCTATCCGTTCCGGCTCTGTAATAGTGAGACTCTCGTCAATTGGCACGGGTTCCCCGCTTCCGTCGGGTCCAGCCTAGCGGTCCGGGCCGGACCGGCGCTTTTGGCTGCGCGCATTGGGGCACGGTCGCGCCGCGGCGATTGGCTCACGACGGAAGCCGGTCTCCGGGCGGCGATTTGCCGCCAAGTGAACCCCAGGGGTACTGACAAGAACGCGCCATGAACACTGCATAAACGGACCCCCATATCGACCCGGACCGTAACCCTTCCGTGATCTACTTTTGGGCGTGAACTAAACCCGTCAGTAACTTCCCGCTGCATCCAACCGGCTGGCACGGCATGCGCCCCTGCCTCTGCGCTGCTGTGGAGCCAGCCAACTCCCGGACACCGTCCGCCACTGCTGCGGCCACGGGGCCGGCAGCGCGTAACTAGTCCGCCCCGAGATCGATTAGACCTCCGGCTGGCCAAGCCACCCTGGGTGGCAATGGAAGCCGCACCCGACAAGGAAAGTATCCGACGTGAACGTTTCAAGACGCAGTTTTTTGGGTGTTGCAGGTACGGCCGCGGCCGGCGCGGTGGTCGCGGGGGCCTCGGCCTGGCCCGCCGATGCGGCCCCGCCCCCGCTGCCGGCTGCCACCAGCTCCGGGATCGAGCACATCATCGTCGTGATGATGGAAAACCGTTCCTTTGACCACTTCGTGGGGTGGATGCCTGGTGCGGACGGCAAACAGGACGGCCTGAGCTACACGGACCGCTACGGTATTCCGCACACCACGTATCATCTGACGGATTTTCAGGGCTGCGGGCACCCGGACCCGGACCACTCCTACGAGGGCGGCCGGATCGAGTACAACGACGGCAAAAACAACGGCTGGCTGCGCGCAGGCGAAAACGACGAGTTCGCCGTCGGCTATTACGCCGCCGCCGACCTCGACTTCTGGCGGCAGTCGGGACCGGACTGGACGGTCTGCGACCGGTACTTCGCCGCCACGATGGCCGAAACCTACCCGAACAGGTTCTACCAGCACGCCGCCGCAACGGACAGGCTCCATAACTCCACCGTGACGTCCACGCTCCCGACCATCTGGGACCGGCTGTCCACCGCCGGAGTGTCCGGCAAGTACTACTACGGTGACATACCGTTCACCGCGCTGTGGGGCCCGAAGTACCTCGGAATCTCGCACCACTACTCAGAATTCCTCACGGACTGTGCTGCCGGCAGCCTCCCAGCGGTGTCCTTCGTGGACCCCCGTTTCACCGATGAAGGCTCCGGCACCTCGGGGGATGACCACCCGCACGCCGACATCCGCGCCGGCGAACTTTTCCTGGCAGAGGTCTACAACGCCGTCACCACCGGCCCTGGCTGGGCCAACACGATGCTGGTGATCAACTATGACGAGTGGGGCGGCTTTTACGACCACGTCCCCCCGGCCAGCGCCCCGGACACGAGCACGGACACGGCACTGCGCGGCTTCCGGGTGCCCTCCGTGGTCATCTCACCGCGCGCCCGACGACGGTACGTCGCCCACGACGTCTACGACCACACTTCGGTCCTGAAAGCCATCGAGTGGCGGTGGAACCTGCCGCCCCTGACGCCCAGGGACAAGGCCGCCCGGAACATTGCCGAGGTGCTGGACTTCGGCACACCGGCAAACCTGACCGCCCCCAAGTACCTGGTCCCGCCGTTCGTTGCCGGGCCGGCCTGCTCCCCGGTGGGGCCGCCTCCGGCCGAGGAGTGGTCAGGACTGAAAGAGAAGGCCCTCGCCGACGGATGGAAGCTCCCTTGAACACCACCACAGATCACACGACGGCGACCTCTGGCACCCGCAGGCGCCGCCGGCGGCTCGCCCTGCGCGCCTCCGCCGCGGCCGTCGTTCTGCTCGCTGCGGCAGCGATCGTCTCCGGACCCGCCCAGCCGGCTGCCACCGCCGGCGCTCCGATGGCTCCGCAGGCCCAAAGCTATCTGCCCGGCGCGAAGCACGTCTTCGTCATCAACCTCGAGAACAAGGGCTACGACGAAACCTGGGGTCCGGCGTCGGCCGCCCCGTATCTGTCCCAGACCCTCCGGGCCCAGGGGGTGCTGCTGAACCAGTACTTCGGAACAGCCCACAACTCCCAGCCCAACTACGTGGCACAGATTTCCGGACAGGGGCCAAACCCCCAGATGCAGGCCGACTGCCAGAGCTACACACCGTTCGTCGGCACCGGGACGGCCAGCCCGGGCCAGGCAGTCGGCGACGGCTGCGTCTTCCCGTCCAGCGTCCCCACCGTCGCTGGACAGCTAACGGCCGCAGGAAAGACCTGGAAGGGCTACATGGAGGACATGGGCACCCCCTGCCGGCACCCCGCACTCGGCGCGGTCGACGACACCCAAAAGGCCAAAGCCGGAGACCAGTACGCGGCCCGCCACAACCCGTTCGTCTACTTCGCCGGGATCACCGACTCGCCGGACTGCGCCAGGAACGACGTCGACCTCAGCGCCCTGAAGACGGACCTGACCTCGACCGCCACCACCCCCAACCTGTCCATGATCACGCCGAACCTCTGCCACGACGGCCACGACTCCCCGTGTGCGGACGGGCAGCCCGGCGGCCTGCCCAGTGCCGACGAGTGGCTGAAGCAGTGGGTGCCGGCTATTACATCGTCCCCGGCATTCAAGCAGGACGGCGTCCTGGTGATTACGTTCGACGAATCAGACGGCCCGCAGTCCGATGCCACCGCCTGCTGCGGGGAAGGCCCCGGACCAAACTCCCCGCTGCCGGGCATCACCGGCCCAGGCGGCGGCAGGGTCGGAGCCCTGGTCCTTTCCCCGTTCACCAAGGGGGGCACCTGGTCCACCACCCCGTACAACCACTACAGCCTGCTGGCCAGCATCGAAGACACCTTCGGACTGCCCTACCTTGGCTACGCCGGCACACCGGGACTGAACCGCTTCGGGCTCGACGTCTACAACCTGCTGGCCTGACCCGGCGGGATGGGGAGGGGTGCCCATCGACACTTTTTCGGCGGACAGGGTAGGTTCGAGGCAATGGACTTCCGGGAACAGCCGGGGGCCTTTGGGGGACGCCGGCAGGGCCCGGGTCCGTTCACTTTATTGGAGGAGATTTTCGAATGGCTATTTGGGGCGCAGACATAGCTCAGCTCAAGACTCTTGGGACGAAGCTGCAGGCGGGTTCGTCGGAGATCGACAAGCAGAAGTCGCTGCTGACCAAGGTGCTTGAGGGCACCGACTGGAAGGGCCCGGACGCGGACAAGTTCCGCAGCGAGTGGAACGGCCAGCACGTCGCCGCGCTGGCGAAGGTGTCCCAGGCGCTGCAGGAGGCCGGCAAGCACGCCAGCCGCAACGCCACGGAGCAGGAAAGCGCTTCCCGCTAAGCCCAGGATCGACAGCACACGGCCCGGAGGCAACTCCGGAGTTCTGGTGGCCGTTGCAGCCCCCCTTGATAGCGGGAGTTGCAACGGCCACGGCTTGTTAAGGGACAGTTTTCCGGGAGTTCCCTCGGCGCTTCGGGCCGGTCTTAGACCCGGCGTAGGGTGCCCGCGGGAGTCTGCCACTCCGATGTGACCGCACTGGACGATCCCGGTTGGATGCCGCTCTTCCCTCACCTCCCGCGCACCATGGGACACGAGAACGCCGGCGTCATCACCGAGGTCGGCGAGGGCATGGGACAGTGGAACGTCGGTGACCGGGTGGGTCTCGCCCCCGTGATGGGCGACGGCGATGCCCTCGGTTACGGCAAGTGGGACGGCGGCTTCGGCCCCAGGCTGCTGGCGACCTCGGACAACCTCGTCAGGCTCCCCGATGAAGTCCCGTTCGAGCTCGGCGCGATGGCGACCGACGCCGGCCTCACCTCCAACCACGCCATCATGGCCGTCGGCGGCGCCAAGGACGGCATGAAAGTCGGCGTGATCGGACTCGGGTACGTCGGCGCCCGGGTGGCCGTGCTGGCCGGCGCTGAGGTGTACGGCGCCGAGGTCAACCCCGAGACGCAGAAACCCGCCGACGAGATCGGCCTCGCGGGTGTTGCCGACTCGATCGAGGCGTTCAAGGACAAGAACCTCGACCTCATCGTCGACTACGCCGGCTTCGGCACCACCACCTCCGCTGCCATCGAGACGCTCGCCGAGTTCGGCACCCTCGTCCAGGTCGGCATGAACCGCCTTGAGTCCACCATCAACACCCACCGCTCATCATCAACCCAGCTCTCGATCAAGGGCTCCAAGTCCGGCACGAAGCAAGACCTCGAGGGCATCTACGAGCTGATGAAATCCGGCCAGCTGAACCCGCCCATGAACCTCATCACCCAGGCGGGGATCCCTGGCGCGATCGACCAACTGCGCGCCGGCGGCGTGGTTGGCCGTTTCATCGCCCTGTACGAGTAGAGCCCACTGTTCGAGACCCGCCGTCAGGCGGCCGTTGCAGCCCCCGCCGATTCAGGGCGCTGCAGCGGCCAGGAACCGTCCCGGCCGCCTGGTGCGGCCCCGGCCCTGGCGCGGCACGGCACCGGGTAATCCTGACCGGACAATGTCGGCGATCTAGGGCAGGATAGGTCTGTGAGCACAGGGAACACTGCAGCAGACGCCGAAACACGAACCCCCTCCGGGTCCGTGCGCGAAGAGTACGAGGACCTCGTCGAGGAGGTCCGCAAGCACCGCTTCGCGTACTACCAGGAGGATGCACCGATCATTTCGGACGCCGAGTTCGACGAACTCTACCGGCGGCTGGAAACCATCGAGGCGATGCATCCGGAACTCGTGGCCAACGATTCCCCGACCCAGGAGGTGGGCGGCGAAGTGTCCGCCGCCTTTGCCGCCGTCGAACATCTGCAGCGCATGTACAGCCTGGAGGACGTCTTCTCCCTCGAGGAGCTGGAAGCCTGGATTGCCAAGGCCGAAGCGAACATCACCAAGCTCGGCAACGGGACGCCGGCCTGGCTCACCGAACTCAAGATCGACGGCCTCGCCGTCAACCTGCTCTACCGCGACGGCGTGCTGGTCCGGGCCGCCACCCGCGGCGACGGCACCACGGGGGAGGACATCACCCACAACGTCCTCACCATCAAGGAGATCCCGCAGCAGCTCAGCGGCAGCGGTTTCCCGGCCGAGATGGAGGTCCGCGGCGAGGTCTTCATCCCGTCCAAGGCCTTCGCCGAATTCAACGAGGCCCTGATCGAGGCCGGCAAGGCGCCGCTGGCCAACCCCCGCAACGCCGCCGCCGGCTCGCTGCGGCAAAAGGACCCGGCGGAAACCGCCAAGCGCCCGCTGCGGATGTACGTGCACGGCATCGGGGCCCGCGAGGGACTCGAAACCACCAGCCAGTCGGACACCTACCGGCAGCTCGCCGAGTGGGGGCTGCCCACCAGCCCCTACTTCGAGGTCCTGCCCGGGCTCCAGGACGTGCTGGAATTCATCACCCGCTACGGCGACAAGCGCCACAGCCTCAGCCACGAAATCGACGGAATTGTGGTCAAGGTCGACGACTTCGCCACCCAGCGCGCGCTCGGCTACACCTCCCGGGTTCCGCGCTGGGCCGTCGCCTACAAATACCCGCCGGAGGAAGTCCACACCAAGCTGCTGGACATCGCGGTCAACGTCGGCCGCACCGGCCGGGTCACGCCGTATGGCGTGATGGAACCCGTTAAAGTCGCGGGCTCCACCGTGGAGATGGCCACCCTGCACAACCAGGAGGTCGTCAAGGCCAAGGGCGTCAAGATCGGCGACATCGTGGTGCTGCGCAAGGCCGGGGACGTCATCCCTGAAATCGTCGGGCCGGTCCTGGCCCTGCGCGAGCAGCAGGATCCGCCGGTCCGGGACTTCGTGATGCCCACCGAATGCCCCGCCTGCGGCACCCCGCTGGCGCCGGCCAAGGAAGGGGACGTGGACATCCGCTGCCCCAACTCCAGGTCCTGCCCCGCGCAGCTGCGCGAACGGGTGTTCCACCTCGCCGGCCGCGGCGCCTTCGATATCGAGGCCCTGGGCTGGGAAGCCGCGATCGCCCTGACCCAGCCCGCCGAACCGGAGACCCCGCCGCTGACCACCGAGGCGAACCTGTTCCGGCTGACACCCGCTGACCTGGCCGACGTCCGCATCCGCCGGGAAAAGCGGTCCAAGGGGGTCGCCACCGGCGAGTTCGAGCTGGTGCCATACTTCTACAGCAAGGGCACCGCCAAGACGCCGTCCAAACCGACGGCCACCACGGAGAAGCTCTTCCGCGAGCTGGAGAAGGCCAAAACCCAGCCGCTCTGGCGCGTCCTGGTGGCGCTGTCCATCCGGCACGTCGGACCGCGGGCCTCCCGTGCCCTGGCCACGGCGTTCGGCAGCATGGACGCCATCCGGCAGGCTTCCGAGGAGGAGCTCGCCCACGTCGACGGCGTCGGGCCGGTGATCGCCGCCGCCCTGACCGAATGGTTCGCCGAGGACTGGCACCGCGAGATCGTGGACACCTGGGCTGCGGACGGCGTCCGGATGGAGGACGAACGCGACGAGTCCATGCCCCGGACGCTGGAAGGACTGACAATCGTGGTGACCGGCAGCCTGGAGGGCTTCAGCCGGGACGAGGCGAAGGAAGCGATCCTGCTGCGCGGCGGCAAGGCGGCAGGCTCGGTCTCAAAGAAGACGGACTACGTTGTGGCCGGCGAGAACGCGGGAACCAAACTGGACAAGGCCGAACAGCTCGGCGTGCCGGTCCTGGATGAGGACGGCTTCCGCGCACTGCTGGCCGACGGCCCGGCGGACGGTACCTCGGGCGGTCCGGTCGACTCAGGCGACGCCGGGGTCCAGGACGACGCCGGAGACGGCGCCCGTGAGGAAGCCGAAGAAGACCACCAGGAAGTTGTGACCGAATGACAGCCAATGCCCTTGACCGCACCGCCGAACTCCCGGCCGCGCTGCTGGAACTCGCGCAGCGGGCGGCAGCAGCCGGGGCTGCGGTCCTGGCCGGCCGGAACGCCGCAGAGCTCGACGTCAGCAACAAGGGCGACTCCGGGGACTGGGTCACAGCCTTCGACCTCGCAGCGGAAACCGCCGTCCGGGAGGTCATCACCGCGGCGAGGCCGTTCGACACCATCACCGGCGAGGAGGGCGGCACCGTCCTTCCCACCGCGCCCAGCGGCTACCGCTGGTCCATCGACCCGCTCGACGGGACCACCAACTTCATCCGCAACATCGTCTACTACGGCACGTCCGTGGCTGTGGCGGACCCCGACGGCGTCTGGCTGGCCGGCGTCGTGAACGCACCGGCCTTGGGCCGGAGGTACTACGCGCTCCGCGGGCGGGGCGCATGGCTCGAGGAAGCGGGCCGGCTGACGTCGCTGTCCGGACCCGTCCCGGGGCGCACCGGGCAGATCCTGGCCACGGGCTTCAGCTACGACCCGGCCGTCCGGGCGGAACAGGCTGCCGGACTGGGCGGCATTATGGACGGCTTCGCCGATGTCCGCCGCCTCGGCTCCGCCGCCCTGGACCTCTGCCTCGTGGCCGACGGCACCCACGACGCCTACGGTGAACGCGGCCTCAACGAGCACGACTTCGCCGCCGGCGCCCTGATCGCTGAAGAGGCCGGCTGCTGGGTGCGCCGGCCGCGGCTGACCAGCCCGCTGGCCGGCGGCCCCTCCGACGACGAACGTCTCTCGGCCTGGACCTGCGCCGGGACCCTGGAGCTCTCGGGCAAGTTCCCGCTCTAGCCCGGCCGTTGCGGGCCGATCCGCACGGGCGGGCCCGTTCTGATAGTTCAGTCACGGAAACTGCCGTTCCGCGGCCCGCCAGCCCCACCCGCCCGTAGCATGGACAGGTGCATCCCCAGATCATCATCCGCCCTGCAGTTCCGGCCGACTACGACGCGATTGCGCGCATCACCCGGGACGCCTACCTTGCCGCCGGCTACTTCGAGAGCGCCGACCACCCCTACATGCGGCAGATCCAGGACGTGGCCCGGCGGGCCGCAAAGGCCACCATCTGGGTGGCGGAACGCGCGGGCCGCATCGTCGGCTCCGTGACCCTGGCCGTTGCCGGCGAACCCTACGCGGACATCGCCCGAAGCGATGAGCTGGAATTCCGTATGCTCGTCGTGGATCCGGCCGTTCAGCGCAGTGGCGCCGGCAAGGCCATGGTCCACGCCATCCTCGAACATGCCCGGTCGATGCCCGGGATCAGCGCCGTGGCGCTGACCACGGGCCTGACCTGGGAAAGCGCCCACGGACTCTATCTCAAGACCGGCTTCCAGCGGGCCCCCGAGCGTGACTGGGTGGTGCCGGACACCGACATCAAGCTGCTGGTTTACCGCCAGGAGCTGTAAGGCCGGGCCGCAGGCCGCCGTCGGGTAGGGTTTGGGTCTATCGAAACGCTCAGGCACAGGCACCCTGGAGGAACCATGGCACCGCACATCCCCGGCTCTATCGACGCTAAACTCCTCGGTCTGTACCTCTCGGACCACCTCACCGGCTCCACCGCCGGCGTCTCCCGCATCCAGCGCATGGCTGAGGCTTTCGCCGACACCCCGGTGTCCGCCGACCTCGCCCGGGTCAGCGCGGAAATCACCCGGGAACGGGACGTGCTCCGCGGCCTGATCCACGACCTCGGCCTGCGGCAGCGCCCGCACCGCCAGGCCGCCGTCTGGCTGGCCGAGCATGCCGGCCGGCTCAAGCTGAACGGGCGCATCGTCCGCCGGTCGCCGATGACCATGGTGCTGGAGGCCGAGCTGATGCGTGCCGCGGTCCTGGGCAAGCTCGGCGGCTGGCAGACCCTGGAAGAGCTGGCGCCCGAGCTCGGGCTCAACCCGGCCACCTTCACCGCCCTCGGCGCCGATGCTCGGTCCCAGATCGAGGCCCTGAGCCGCGTCCACGAGCACGCCCGCCGCAACGCCTTCCGGACGAACCGGGACATCAGCAGCTGACCCGGACCGCTCCGGCCCGACACATTTGCGCCGGTTTACCGGCGGCGCCTCCCGCCGCCTTAAAGTGGTGCCGACTCCACCCCACACTGCGAAAGGCACCTCCATGCGCAAAACATTCGGCACCGGCTCCGTCTGGGAACAGAAGGTTGGTTACTCCCGGGCGGTCCAGGTGGACAACACCCTCTACATCTCCGCTACTGCCGCCAGCGGCGAGGACGGCGTGGTCGGCGAGGACTTCTACACCCAGACCCGCTTCATCCTGGACAAGCTCGGCACCGTCCTGGCCGACGCCGGCTTCGACTACGCCGACGTGGTGCAGTCCAAGCTGTACCTGACGGACATCAGCCAGTGGGAGGAAGTCGGGCGCGCCCATGGCGAAGTCTTCGGCGAGATCCGCCCCAGCCTGGCCCTGGTCCACGTCCTGCCGTTCCTGGACCCCAAGATGCTGGTCGAAATCGAACTCGTGGCCCACAAGAGCACCAGCTAACCGCGCCAACCGCGCCAACCGCAACGCGGGGTCACCTACGGCCCATCCCGGTGCCCCGGATGGGCCGTAGGTGACCCCGCGTTGTCTTGGCGGGGGTGGGCTCAGGCGGTTGCGGCCGGCGGCAGCCCGTAGCGGTGCTCGGGCCGGCCGGTGGTGCCGTAGCGCAGCTGGATGTCGACGGCGCCGTCGTCGGCGAGCGCCGACAGGTACCGCTGGGCGGTGGCCCGGGACACGCCGACCCGGCTGGCGACCTCGGCCGCCGAATACTGTTCGCCCGGTTCCAGCGTTTCCAGTACGGCTGCCTCGGTGGCGGACCGGGGCCTGGCCGAGGCAACAACATCCCCCGGGATCAGGGCGCGCGTGGCCCGTTCCACCGTGTCCTGGCTGACGTTCCCCGGCTGGGCCAAAATCCGCCGGTAGCGGGCATAGGAGCGCAGCAGCTGGGACAGCGATTCGGCCGTGAACGGCTTCAGCAGGTAGCCCAGCGCGCCGCGGCGGAACGCGAGCCGGAGCGAGGCCGTGTCCGAGGCGGCGCTGAGGATCATCGTGTCCACGTCCAGCTGGCGCAACAGGTCCAGGCCGGAAGCGTCCGGCAGGTAGACATCCAGCAGCACCAGGTCCGGGCGCAGGCTGTGGATGGCCTGCAGGGCCTGCGACGCCGAACCGGCCGGGGGCAGGGCCAGGAACCCCGCGACGGAGTCCACATAGGCCGCATGCAGCTTGGCGACGTGGAAATCGTCATCCACAATCAGCACCCTGAAGTCCTCAGGCATCGTTATCCTTTTCGTTGGGCTTTGTCTTGTTGGGCGCCGTCGTCCCCGGCAGGGTTGCCATGAATACCGCGCCGGGACCGCCGGGGGAGCCCGGGTCCAGGACACGCACGTCCCCGCCGCGGCGGCGCGCCAGCTGCCGGGCCAGCGCGAGGCCCAGGCCCTGGCCGGCGCCCGCCCGGGCCGGGCGTTCGGAGGTCGTGAATCCTTCCGCAAACACTGCGTCGGCGTCGGCCTCCGCGTCTGCGTCGGCGGCGGCGCTGCCCGCCGCAGCGGCCGGGAGGCCGTCGCCGGAGTCCCCGACGACGATATGCAGCGTGCCGCCGCCCGCCCCGGTGCCGGGTCCGTCGAGCACTTCCACCTCGACCCAGCGCTCCGGCGCCGAGCCCGCGACGGCGGCGTCCACCGCATTGTCGATCAGGTTGCCCAGGACCGTGGTGACTTCCTGCGGCTCGGTGACCTGGCCCCGGACCAGGGTTTCCGGGCCGAGCCGCAGGGTCACGCCGCGTTCGTCCGCCTCCACGCCCTTGGCGCCGAGGAAGGCCTGCAGGTAGGGGTCCTGGAGCAGCTCCGCCTGGTCCACGGGGAACTTCAGCGGCCCGGTGGCGGCCAGCCGGGCCAGATAGTCGCGGGCCTGCTGGTGCTGTCCGATGCTCATGAAGCCGGCGATGGTGTGCAGCTGGTTGGCGAACTCGTGGCGCTGGGCCCGGAGCGCCGTGGACATGGTGCCCACAGCGTCGAGCTGGCGGGTCAGGTGCTGGAGTTCGGTCCGGTCCCGCAGCATGACCACCCAGCCCAGGTCCTCGCGGCCGTGCAGGGCCTTGCGGGCACTTGCCACCAGCACCCGGCCGCCGGCGACGAGTTCCACCCCGTCACCTTCGGCGGCGTCGGCCCTGGTCAGGGCGATCAGCCGGGCCGGTACCGGGGCATCGGTCCACGGCGTTCCGGTGAGGTCGGGCTGGCCCAGCAGGCGTTGGGCGGCGGAGTTGAACACGCTGATCCTGCCGTCCGCGGCGACGCCGATCACGCCGTCGTCGACACCCTGCAGGACCGCCACCTGGTCGTGGACCAGGGTGCTGATTTCCTCCGGTTCCAGCCCCAGCGTCAGCCGCTGGAGCCGGCGGCGGAACAGGAAGGAGGCCAGGACCCCGACGAGCAGGGCCCCGGCAGCGGTCAGCGCGACCGGGACGACGTCCCGGGCCAGGCTCTGGCCGATGGTTTCGGTGGAGTAGCCCACGCTGACCTCGCCCACCACGGTGTCCGTGCCCGGGGCGAACACCGGGACCTTCGCCCCGGCGGACGGGCCGAGGGTGCCGGTGTTCCGGGTGGTGACTTCCTTGCCGGCCAATGCCTCGGACGGGTCCGTGCTGACCCGTTCGCCAAGCCGCTCGGCATCGGGGTGCGCGAGGCGCAAACCGGTTTCGTCGGTGATGACGACGAACAGGGCACCCGTGCGGGTGCGCGCGCCCTCGGCAGCGGCCATCAGGGGCCCGCCGAGCAGTTCGGCGGGCGGGGGAGTGCCGGGCTGGGCGCTGATCTGCTGGACTTCAGCCCGCACCTGGGGGTCCGAGGCCACCGTCCGGGCCAGCGTCAGCGCCTGGTTCTCCGCCTCGCGGCCCAGCCGCTCCCAGGTGAGCCAGACGTGGACGGCACTGGTCAGGAGCACCACCAGCGCCACGACCCCCAGCTGGAGCAGCAGCGTCTGGGTCGAGAAGCGCAGGGGAGCCCGGCGGGTCCAACGTGGCACGGCGGTCCTCCCAAGTGTGTGAGCAAAATGCGCAAAATCCGTCCAATAAGCAGTATGCCAATCAAATGAGGCAAAGGCCCAGCCGTGACGGGCGCCACTCTAACGTCTGTTGTACGCATCACACCGGGGTGGTGCGATTCAATGAAGAAGGAGCCGGCCGTGCTGGTATTACTAGGATTCGCCATGATCGCGGTATTCATGGTGCTGATCATGACGAAGAAGCTGACGCCAGTCCTGGCGCTCATCATCGTCCCCACCGTTTTCGGACTTTTCGCCGGCGCAGGCCTCGGCATCGGCCCTATGGTCATGGACTCGATGAAGTCGATGACGTCCACCGCAGCCCTGCTGATGTTCGCCATCATCTACTTCGGCCTGATGATCGACGTCGGGCTCTTTGACCCGCTGGTCCGGTTCATCCTGCGCAAGCTCGGCAACGACCCCGCCAAAGTGGTCCTCGGCACCGCCATCCTCGCCGCGGCAGTGTCTCTCGACGGCGACGGCTCCACCACCTTCATCCTCACCACCGCGGCCATGCTGCCGGTCTACCTGCGCCTCAAGATGAGCCCCGTGGTCCTGACCTGCGTGGCGGGCCTCGCCAACGGCACCATGAACATCCTGCCGTGGGGCGGCCCCACCGCCCGTGCCGCAACCGCGCTGAAGCTCGACGTCAACGACGTCTTCGTTCCGATGATCCCCTCGCTCATCGCCGGCCTCGTTGTGGTCTTCGTCTTCGCCTGGCTCCTGGGCCTGCAGGAACGCAACCGGCTCCGCGCCGTCGCCCCGGAGATCTTTGATACCGCTAATACGTTCGACGGCGGCTCGCCCGTGGGCAGCACCGGCCGCTTCGGTTTCGGCCGCAAATCCTCCGGCCCTGCCGGGGGAGCCCCCGCCGCCGGAAGCCCCTCAGCAGGCGGTTCCTCCGTGGCGGTCCTGGAACGCACCGAGGAGCTCGTGGACGACCGCGATTCCGCCATGGCGGACACCGCACTGGACCCCAACCGCAAGACACTGCGCCCCAAGTTGTTCTGGTTCAACCTCGGCCTGACGGTTGCAGTCATGGTCACGCTCGTCGCCAACGTCATTCCGCTCCCGTTCGTCTTTATGGTGGGCTCCGCCATCGCCCTGCTGGTCAATTTCTCGAAGGTCAAGGACCAGGGTGCCCAGCTGATCGCCCACGCACCCTCGATTGTTGCCGTCGTCAGCATGGTCATGGCCGCTGCAGTCCTCACCGGCGTCCTCAACGGCACCGGCATGGTCAAGGCGATGTCCGAGTGGCTCGTGGCGATCATCCCCGCTGACATGGGCCCGTTCATGGCCGTCATCACCGGCGTACTGAGCATCCCCATGACGTTCTTCATGAGCAACGACGCCTTCTACTTCGGCGTCCTCCCGGTCCTCAGCGAGACCGCGGCCCACTACGGCGTCAGCGCCGCGGACATGGCCCGCGCCTCCATCACCGGCCAGCCGTTCCACCTGCAGAGCCCGCTGGTCCCGGCGATCCTGCTCCTGGTCTCCCTCGCCAAGGTGGAGCTGGGCGACCACCACAAGAAGGTCCTCTGGCGCACCGCCGTCGTGTCCCTGGTCATGCTCGCCGTCGGCGTCCTGACCGGAGCCATCGGCATCGGATAACCCCCACCACCACCAGCAACGCGGGGTCACATCCCGCCCATTCCGGCCCTCCGGATGGGCCGGATGTGACCCCGCGTTGTTTGGGGTGGGGGCGGACAGTAACAGCAGCCCAACCCACGTAGACTGGGACGGAAAATAATCCGAACTTGCAGGGGAGATCCATGGCTGCGATCAACCGCGACGACGTCGCGCATCTCGCGCATCTCGCGCACATCGAGATGAGTGCTGAAGAGCTGGACAGGATGGCCGGCGAACTCGCCGTCATCGTCGATTCAGTGAAATCCGTCAGTGAAGCCGCCGGTGATGACGTCCCGGCCACGTCCCACCCGATCCCGCTGACGAACGTGTTCCGCGAGGACGTTGTGGGACACACTTTCACCGCCGAGCAGGCACTCTCCGGCGCCCCCGACGCGTACGAAGGCCGCTTCAAGGTCCCGGCAATCCTGGATGAGGGCTAAACACATGACTGAGAACAACGAACTGATCCGTTCCTCCGCCGCAGCGCTCGCCGGCAAGCTGGCCGCCCGCGAGGTCTCCGCCGTCGAGGTCACCCAGGCGCACCTGGACCGCATCGCCGCCGTCGACGGCAAGGTCCACGCCTTCCTGCACGTCAACACGGACGAGGCGCTCGCCGTCGCCGCCGAAGTGGACGCCATCCGCGCCGCCGGCGGCGCCGCAGCCGGGGAACTCCACGCCCTCGCCGGTGTGCCGATCGCCGTCAAGGATTTGATCGTCACGATCGGCCAGCCCACCACGGCCGGCTCGAAGATCCTCGAAGGCTGGCACAGCCCCTACGACGCCACCGTGGTCGAGCGCCTGCGCGCCGCGAAGATGCCGATCCTGGGCAAAACCAACCTGGACGAATTCGCGATGGGCTCCTCCACCGAGCACTCCGCATACGGCCCCACCCACAACCCCTGGGACCTGGACCGGATCCCCGGCGGCTCCGGCGGCGGCTCCGCAGCCGCCGTCGCGGCCTTCGAGGCCCCGCTGGCCCTCGGCACCGACACTGGCGGCTCGATCCGCCAGCCCGGCGCCGTCACCGGCACCGTCGGCGTCAAGCCCACCTACGGCGGGGTCTCCCGCTACGGCGCGATCGCCATGGCCTCCTCGCTGGACCAGATCGGCCCGGTCTCGCGCACCGTGCTGGACTCCGCACTGCTGCACCAGGTCATCGGCGGGCACGATCCGCGCGACTCCACCTCGCTGCAGGACCCGCTGGAGGACCTCGTCGCCGCCGCCTCGATCGGCAACGTGGCGGGCATGAAGATCGGCATCATCAAGGAGCTCCACGGCGAGGGCTACCAGGCCGGCGTCGAGAACCGCTTCAACGAATCCCTCGAGCTGCTCAGGGGTGCCGGTGCCGAAATCGTCGAGGTCTCCTGCCCCAACTTCAAGTACGCCCTGGGCGCCTACTACCTGATCATGCCCTCCGAGGCCTCCTCCAACCTCGCCAAGTTCGACGGCGTCCGGTACGGCCTGCGGGTCCTGCCCAAGGACGGCCCGATGACGATCGAGCGCGTCATGGGTGCCACCCGCGCCGCCGGCTTCGGCGACGAGGTCAAGCGCCGCATCATCCTGGGCACGTACGCGCTGAGCGCCGGCTACTACGACGCCTACTACGGCTCGGCCCAGAAGGTGCGCACCCTGATCCAGCGCGACTTCGACGCCGCGTTCGCGAAGGCCGACGTGCTGATCTCCCCGACGGCGCCGACCACGGCGTTCAAGCTCGGCGAGAAGCTCAACGACCCGCTGGCGATGTACCTCAACGACGTCGCCACCATCCCCGCCAACATGGCCGGCGTTCCCGGGCTCTCACTGCCCGGCGGCCTGGCCGATGAGGACGGACTGCCGGTCGGCGTCCAGCTGCTGGCCCCGGCCCGCCAGGACGCCCGGCTGTACCGCGTCGGTGCGGTGCTGGAGTCCCTGCTCGAGGCGCAGTGGGGCGGCCCGCTGCTCGACAAGGCACCTTCACTGACGGACCCTTCACTGACGGGCTCTGCCCTTTCTGACGCTGCCGCTTCGAGCCACGGAGGTTCCCACTAATGTCTGACGCAACCCTCAGCTTCGAAGAGGCGATGGAGAAGTACGATCCCGTCCTGGGCTTCGAAGTCCACGTCGAGCTCAACACCAAATCCAAGATGTTCTCCTCCGCCCCGAACATCTTTGGCGACGAACCCAACACCAACGTCAACGAGGTGGACCTCGGCATGCCCGGCGTGCTGCCCGTGGTGAACAAGACCGCGATCGAGTCCTCGATCAAGATCGGCCTGGCGCTCAACTGCAAGATCGCCGAGACGTGCCGCTTCGCCCGGAAGAACTACTTCTACCCGGACACCCCGAAGAACTTCCAGACCTCCCAGTACGACGAGCCCATCGCGTACGACGGCTACCTGGACATCGAGCTCTCCGACGGCACGATCTTCCGTGTCGAAATCGAGCGCGCGCACATGGAGGAGGACGCCGGCAAGCTGACCCATATGGGCGGCGCCACCGGCCGCATCCAGGGCGCGGACTACTCCCTCGTGGACTACAACCGCTCCGGTGTGCCGCTCGTGGAGATTGTCACCAAGCCGATCGAGGGCGCGGGCAGCCGTGCCCCCGAGCTCGCCAAGGCCTACGTCGCCGCGGTCCGGGAAATCGTCAAGAACCTCGGCGTCTCCGACGCGAAGATGGAACGCGGCAACGTGCGCTGCGACGCCAACGTCTCGCTCCGCCCGCACGGCCGGGAACGCTTCGGCATCCGCTCCGAGACCAAGAACGTCAACTCGTTGCGCGCCGTCGAACACGCCGTCCGCTACGAGATCCAGCGGCACGCCGCCGTGCTGGACTCCGGCGAGCCGATCGTCCAGGAAACCCGCCACTGGCACGAGGACACCCGCACCACGACCTCGGGCCGGCCCAAATCCGACGCCGACGACTACCGCTACTTCCCGGAACCGGACCTCGTGCCGATCGTGGCCTCGCGCGAGTGGGTTGAGGAGCTCCGGGCCACACTGCCCGAGCCGCCGGCCGCCCGCCGCAAGCGCCTGCAGGCCGACTGGGGCTACTCCGACCTGGAGTTCCGCGACGTCGTCAACGCCGGTGTGATGGACGAGATCGAGGAAACCATCGCCGCCGGCGCAACCGCCACGGTGGCCCGCAAATGGTGGATGGGCGAGATCGTCGGCCGGGCCAAAAACGCCGACGTCGACCCCGGCCAGCTCGGCGTCGCACCGGCGACCATCGTGGAACTGAACAAAATGGTCGAGGACGGCAAGATCAACAACAAGATGGCCACCGAGGTCCTCGACGGCGTGCTCGCCGGCGAAGGCACCCCGGCAGAAATCGTGGCCAAGCGCGGCCTCGCCGTGGTCTCCGACGACGGCCCCCTGCTCGAAGCCATCGACGCCGCCCTCGCCGCGCAGCCCGGTGTCGCAGACAAGATCCGCGGCGGCAAGCTCCAGGCGATCGGCGCGATCGTGGGCAGCGTTATGAAGGCCACCCGGGGACAGGCCGACGCCGGCCGCGTCAAGGAGCTGATCCTGGAGCGCCTCGGCGTCGAAGGCTGACACCCGCCCTGCCCAACTGGCCCGCAGTTGTGGACGTTTCGAGCCTTCTTAGAACGTCCACAACTGCGGGCTTGTCGGGTTAACGGGGCCATGTTCAGCCAGCCGTTCCGGCCCTATGCTGGTGCCCAAGGTTCCGGTGCCAGGCCGGGCAGGGGGAAGGGCGAACCAATGGCGGTTCCACAGCGCAACGGATGGCGAAGAATCGTATTGGCGGGCGGAATCGTCGTCGCCCTTAGCGGGGCCGGGGCGGCTGCAGTCTGGGCCGGCGCCGCACCGTCAGCGACCCCGTTAGCCAGCCCCACGACTTCGGCGGCCCAGCCACCCGGTCATTCGCCCGCCGAAGGGCAGGCCCAGAAGAAAAACCGTGCCGTGCCACTGCATGGCGAAGGCATGGTCAAAAAGGACGACGGCGGATTCGAGACCCGACTGACACAGCAGGGCGCCATCGAGTCCGTCAGCAGTGCGTCGATCACCGTCAAGAGCGAGGACGGCTTCAGCCAGACCTACGTCCTCAACGCCGGAACAAAAGTCATGAAACTGCCCCCTCCTGCCGCAGACGGCACGGTTCAGAGAGACAGTGCGGGCAAGCGGCTCAAGCCCACCGCAGCCACCGCAGCGGACCTCGCAACCGGCGAACAGGTACGGATCACAGGCGTCAAGGACGGGTCCGGCATCACGGCAATGCACATTGTCGCCGGAGCCCAGGGCGTTCCGGGGCCGGGCAACGGAGTCGGCACGGGATTGGGCAATGGAGTGGGCAAGCACCTCGGCCACGGGCACTGGAAAGACCAGGCCGCGGGGCAGGCCCCGTAGGGGGTGCCTCCCACGTGCCGGGTAGTGGTCGTCTGCACGATCGCATGACACGCCCCGGGGCCGGTCAGGTGACCAGCCCGGTCATGATGGTCTGCAGCGCATCGCAGACCATCATGACCGATTTGCGCTTAAGGTTCTCCGGCCGGGCCAGGACGTCGATCCGGCGCCGGGTGCTGATGCCCTCCAGCGGCCGCAGCACAATGCCCGGGTTCAACACCGGCCGTGCCGTGTACCGGGGCAGCAGTCCGATCACGCTGCCAGTCGCCACCAGCGCCGCCACCGTGGAGTAATCGTTGATCCGGTGGACGATGTTCAGTTCCTTGCTGGAGACGGCCGCGACGGCGGAGAGGACATCCGCGGGGGAGTAGCCGGCGTGGCTGGTTACCCAGGGTTCGCCGACGACGTCGTCCGCCGACACCGACCGCTGGCCGGCCAGCCGGTGTCCGGCCGGCAGTGCGACATCCAGCGGCTCGTGCGCGAGCGGAATCACCGCGACGCGCTCCTGCGGCCAGCGCGGGCTGTGGTCCATCCGGTGCGCCAGCACCAGGTCATACCGTGCCGTCAGCGCCGGGAATTCCTGCTGGGCCACGTCCTCGTCAGAGAGCAGGATCCGCGGCTGCCCCGGCCCGGCCAGCAGCCGGGCGAGCGGGGCGAACAGCGCCTGCCCCGCACTGTGGAAACCGCTGAGGGTCACCGGCGCCACCGGGGAGCCGTGGTAAGCGCCGATCGCCGTCCGGGCGTCCGCCATGGCGCTGACGACGGCGGCCCCGGCGTCCGCGAGCACCTGCCCGGCCTCGGTCAGGACCAGGTTCCGGCCCTCCTTGCGGGTCAGCGGCACCTCCACGGATTTCTGCAGGGCCGCCAGCTGCTGCGAGACCGCCGAGGGCGTGACGAGCAGGGTTTCGGCGACGGCCTTGACGCTCCCGAGCGCCCCGAGTTCGCGGAGCATTTCCAGCTGGTGGATTTCCATGCCGCCCAGTATATGCACAAGGAAAATCTAAATCGTCGATTGAGAAAACTCCGGTTGTGCTAATGCTTTGCAGCGGCTCTAATGGGGGTGAGTTGTCCCACACAAGCTGTCCTAAGGCAGCGGATCAAAAACGTGCCTCAAGAAGAACACAGTTAGGAACGCCCATGAAGGCTCTCTACAAAGCCGGCGCCCACGCAGGATTCGAACTGGTCGACCGCCCCGAACCGGAGACCGGCCCCAGCGACGTAAAGATCCGGGTCATGACCACCGGCATCTGCGGCACCGACCTGCACATCCAGTCGTGGGACGCCTGGGCGCAGAGCATCATCAACGCCCCCCTGATCGCCGGCCACGAGTTCTACGGCGAAGTCGTCGAGACCGGCGAGGACGTCCTGGACGTCAAGGTCGGCGACCGCGTCTCCGGCGAAGGCCACATCGTCTGCGGCATCTGCCGCAACTGCCGCGCCGGCCGCAAGCAGATGTGCATCAACACCGTCAGCGTCGGCGTCCAGCGCGACGGCGCCTTCGCCGAGTTCGTCGTGATCCCCGAAACCAACGTCTGGGTGCACCAGGACCCCTCGGTCACGCCGGAACTCGGCGCCATCTTCGACCCCTTCGGCAACGCCGTCCACACCGCGCTCAGCTTCCCCCTCGTCGGTGAGGATGTGCTGATCACCGGGGCCGGGCCCATCGGGCTGATGGCCATCGCCGTCGCCCGCCACGCCGGCGCCCGCAAGATCGCCATCACGGACGTCTCCGCCCCGCGGCTGGAACTGGCCCGCACCCTCGGCGTCGACCTCGCGATCGATGTCTCCAGGATGCGCGTCAAGGACGCCCAGCGCGAGCTGGGCATGCGCGAGGGGTTCGACATCGGCATGGAAATGTCGGGACACCCCACGGCCCTGCCTGAGATGATCGAGAACATGAACCACGGCGGCCGGATCGCGATGCTGGGACTGCCCAGCCAGTCCATCGACATCGACTGGGGCAAAGTGGTCACGCATATGCTGACCATGAAGGGCATCTACGGCCGCGAAATGTTCGAGACCTGGTACGCCATGAGCGCCATGCTGTCCTCCAACCCGGTCCTGCGCGCCAACATCTCCGCCGTCGTGACGGACACCCTCCCCGCCACCGACTGGGAAAAGGGCTTCGAGATCGCCCGCGCCGGGGTGGGCGGCAAAGTCGTCCTCGACTGGACCTGCTTCTAACCCGCCACCGATTCGGCCCACCGACCCCACCAGCTGAGGAGCACAACCCATGTATTCAGCCATCAAGGACCAGTTGCAGCACGAACTGGACGAGATCCGCAGTGCCGGCCTGTTCAAGACCGAGCGGCACATCGACTCGCCCCAGGCCAACCACATCAAGGCCGGGCAGATCGGCGAGTCCAGCGCCGACGTGCTGAACTTCTGCGCCAACAACTACCTGGGCCTCGCGGACCACCCGGAGATCATCGCCGCCGCCAAGTCCGCAATGGACGAGCGCGGCTTCGGCATGGCCAGCGTCCGGTTCATCTGCGGCACCCAGGACCTGCACCTGGCCCTCGAGGAACGCGTCTCGAAGTTCCTCGGCACCGAGGACACCATCCTGTTCTCCAGCTGCTTCGACGCCAACGGCGGCGTGTTCGAATCGCTCTTCGGCCCGGAAGACGCGGTCATCTCCGACGCGCTGAACCACGCCTCGATCATCGACGGCATCCGGCTCTGCAAGGCCCAGCGCTTTCGCTACGCCAACCAGGACATGGCAGACCTCGAATCAAAGCTGATCGAGGCCACCACACAGGAGAACCCGGCCCGCCGCAAGATCATCGTCACCGACGGCGTCTTCTCGATGGACGGTTTCCTCGCCCCGCTGGAAGCGATCTGCGACCTCGCGGAAAAATACGACGCCATGGTCATGGTGGACGACTCCCACGCCGTCGGCTTTATGGGCGCCAGCGGTGCAGGCACCCCGGAGCACGCCGGCGTCTCGGACCGGGTGGACATCTACACCGGCACCTTCGGCAAGGCCCTGGGCGGTGCCTCCGGCGGCTACGTCTCCGGCCGCCGCGAAGTCGTCGCCATGCTCCGCCAGAAGGCCCGGCCGTACCTGTTCTCCAACTCGCTGGCCCCGGCCATCGTCGCGGCGACGCTCACGGCCCTGGACCTCGTGGAGAACTCCGGGGAACTGCGCAGCAAGCTCTTCGCCAACGCCGGGCTGTTCCGGAACCGGATGTCCGAGGAGGGCTTCGAGTTGCTCCCGGGCGAGCACGCGATCGTTCCGGTTATGTTCGGCGACGCTGTGATGGCCGCCCGGGTGGCGGATGCAATGCTGCACAACGGAGTCTTCGTCACCGCGTTCAGCTACCCCGTGGTGCCCAAGGGCGCCGCCCGGATCCGCGTGCAGCTCTCCGCCGCGCACAGCGCCGAAGACGTCGAGGCGTGCGTGCAGGCCTTCGTGCGCAGCCGCGCCGCCGTCGCCGGCTGAACGGAGGTCCACCGGCAGGGCAGATCCAAGGTTGCGGCGCCACAAACGGCGCCGCAACCGTTTCCGTCTGCAAGGATGGGACCATGTCAGCTAATTACGATGTCGTGATTGTCGGCGGCGGTATCGCCGGCCTGTCCCTTGCCTCAGCCCTTGCCGGGAAATGCAGCGTCGCGCTGGTGGAAGCCGAGCAGACGCTGGCCTACCACACCTCGGCGCGCTCGGCCCGGCAGCTGATCCCCAGCTACGGGCCCCTCGCGGTCCAGGAGCTCACGCTCCGGACCCTCGAACTTATCGCCGCCCAGGACGCCGACCGGCCGGAACCGGTGCTCTCACCGCGCAGCTTCATGCTGATCGGCGACGACGCCGCCGTGCGGGAGCAGGCCAGCGGCCACATGCGGCCGATCACCCACGCCGAGGCACTGGAACTCTGCCCGGTACTGCTCCCGGACTCCTTCTCCGCCGCCGGCCTGGATACCGGCTCCTTCGCCTGCAACGCGCCCCTGCTGCTCGAGGACCACCGCCGGCTCGCGGAAGCCGGCGGTGTGGACATCATCACCGGCGCCCGCGTCCACTCGGCCCAGCGCCTCGGCTCCGGCTGGGAACTGGGCGCCGGCCAGGAAGGCTTCCAGGCCGCCGTCGTGGTCAACGCCGCCGGCGCCTGGGCCGACGAACTTGCCGTGCTCAGCGGCGTCGAGAAGGTCCAGCTGCAGCCCTACCGGCGCACCGCGGCGATCGTCGACGTCGGGCGTCCCCTCCCGGAAAGCAGCCCCATGGTGGCCGCCGCCGACGACTCATTCTATTTCCGGCGCGACGGCGAGCAGGTCCTGATCTCGCCCTCGGAACACGAGCCGAGCGGGCCCGAGGACGCGCAGCCGCACCCGGGGGACATCGAGGCACTCATCGCCCGGCTCAACGCCCTCACCACGCTTGGCATCCGCGGCGTCCGCCAGGCCTGGACCGGGCTGCGCACGGAAGCGGCCGACGGCGCCCCGGTGGTGGGGTTCGACGCCGAGGCCCCCGGATTCTTCTGGCTCGCCGGACAGGGCGGCTACGGCTTCCAGACTTCCTCCGGCATCGCCGAACTGGCCGCCGGACTCATCCTCGCCGGCCAGGGAAGCGCGGCCGCTGCGGCGGCCGGTCCGGTATCCCGGACAGCGGAGGCGCTGGCGGCGACACGCTGGTCCATCCGGCGCTGAAGAATGGACCCATGAGCACCCTGATAACCAACATCGCCGAGCTGATGACCCAGGACCGGGAACACCGCGTCCTGAAGAACGCGGCCGTGCTGGTCGAGGGCGAACGGATCGCCTGGCTGGGGCCGGCGGCCGACGCGCCGGCCGCCGACGAGTCCGTCGACGCCGGCGGCAGGGCCCTGCTGCCCGGCTGGGTCGATTCCCACACCCACCTCATCTTCGCCGGGGACCGGACCGCCGAGTTCGAGGCCCGGATGGCGGGGGAGAGCTACAGCGCCGGCGGGATCGCGGTGACCACCGGAGCCACCCGGAGCACCAGCGATTTCGACCTCACCCGGCTCGCCATGGGCCGGATGGCCGAGGCCGTCTCGCAGGGCACCACCTACCTTGAGACCAAGACCGGCTACGGACTGGACGTCGAAAACGAGGCCCGCAGCGCCCGGATCGCCTCCACCGTGGTCGACGAGGTCACCTACCTGGGCGCCCACCTGGTGCCCGACGGGATGGACGCCGAGGAATACACGGAGCTGGTCTGCGGCCCGATGCTCTCCGCCGTCCGGCCGTTCGTGCGCTGGGCCGACGTCTTCTGCGAGCGGGGCGCCTTCGACGAGGCCCAGTCCCGGCGCGTGCTCCAGGCCTGCCGGGACGCCGGACTGGGGCTGCGCGTGCACGGCAACCAGCTCGGCGAAGGACCCGGGGTCCGGCTGGCGGTGGAATTCGGCGCGGCCAGCGTGGACCACGTGAACTACCTGTCCGCCGCCGACGTCGAGGCCCTCGCGGCCAGCTGGGCCGGCTGGGACGGCGGTGACAGTGTCACAGGAACTGCCCGCGGCACGGTGGCGACCTGCCTGCCGGCCTGCGATCTGTCCACCCGCCAGCCGCTGGCACCGGGCCGGGAACTGCTCGACGCCGGCGTGCAGCTCGCGCTGGCATCCAACTGCAACCCCGGCACCTCCTACACCAGCTCGATGGCGTTCTGCGTCACCACGGCCGTGCTCCAGATGCGCCTCAGCGTCCACGAGGCCGTGCGTGCCGCGACGTATGGCGGCGCGCTGGCCCTCGGCCGGGAGTCCGGCAACGACGTCGACGGCGAACGCGCCGTCGGCTCGATCGCCGTCGGCCACCGCGCGGACCTGCACCTGCTCAACGCGCCCTCGGCCACCCACCTCGCCTACCGGCCCGGCATTCCGCTGACGCACGCCGTCTGGCGGGCGGGCGTCCGAGCCCGCTAGAAGAACATCGGCGGGGCGTCCAGCACGGTCTCATCGATCCGCCGGGCCTCCCACTGGCTGAACGGCTTGTCCAGCCCGTACTTGCCCTCCCCGGTGCGGTACAGGGTGCGGACCTCGGCGTTGTCCGGGTTGTTGAGGGACTCGAAGTACTCCACCGACCAGTGGAACCAGCGCATGCAGAACAGCCGCATGGTGAGCCCGTGGGTCACGAACAGCGCGTTCGGGGCGTAGTCCGGCCTGGACCAGTGCCGGTACAGGGTCTCCATGAAGGACGAGACCCTGTCATAGACATCGGAGCCGGACTCGCCTTCCCGGAAGCGGTAGAAGAAGTGGCCGTACGCGTTGCGGAGTTCCTTCTGGTCCTCGATCTCGCCGGCGATCTGGAAGTTGGCCCAGTCCTGTTCCCGCAGCCGCGGCTCCTCGATCACCCGCTCGATCTGCGGACCGAGGTTGAGCGCCTCAAGGGTCTGGTAGGCGCGCAGATAGGGGGAGACGTACACGCAGACCTGGCGCCCGTCCAGCAGCCGCCGGACCTCCTCGCCGGCCGCCCGGGCCTGTTCCACGCCGCGTTCGGTGAGCGGGATCCGGTAATCGGGCACCCGGTTGTAGATCGAGGTGTCGGCGTTGGCGGCGGACTGGCCGTGCCGGATCATGATGATTTTTCCGGGCGCACTCATAAACCCCAAGCATAGGCGGCAACGCCGGTAAGGCGGGGCAAGCCGAGACCGGGCAAGATAGGAACATGCTGGTTCCCTCCCGCCGTCGCCTGCGGCTAGAAGTCTGGATCGTCCTGGGCCTGTCCCTGGGGCAGTCCGCCGTGTATTCGGTCGTTCAGTTGCTCGACAAGCTGACCCGGGCGCCGCTGGCCGAGGCCACCTCGACGCTGAACCGTTCGCAAAGCACCCGCGAATACTTTGACCTCACCTACCAGCTGCTGGATATCTTCTTCGCCCTGGTGCCGGTGGTCCTGGCCCTCTACTTCCTGACCGACCACCTGACGCCTGGCCCGGCCGGCCGCGGCAGCCATGGCGCCACGGCATTCCAGAAACTGGGGCTCAATTTTGCGCGCCCCGGCAGGGACCTGCTGCAGGGCTTCGGTCTGGCGGCGCTGATTGGCATCCCGTCGCTGGGCCTCTACGCCGCCGGGCGAGCCCTTGGTATTACGACGTCGATCATCCCCAGCGCGCTGGACGCCTACTGGTGGACGGTGCCCGTGCTGGTCCTCTCCGCGGTCCGGCACGGCGTCGTGGAGGAAGTGATCGTGGTGGGCTACCTGCTGGACCGGCTCCCCAAGCTCGGCTGGAGCCTGCCGCTGGCGATCTTCGCCAGTTCGATGCTGCGCGGCAGCTACCACCTCTACCAGGGCTTCGGCCCGTTCATCGGCAACGCCATCATGGGCGTGATCTTCGCGCTGGTCTACACCAGGACCCGGCGCCTGATGCCGTTGGTGATCGCCCATGCCGTGCTCGACACCGTGGCGTTCGTTGGCTTCAGCCTCTTCGGCAAGGCCATCGGCCTGGGCTGAGCCTGCCCAAAGCACCAACCACCAACCACCCAGCAACGCGGGGTCACTTAGCGCCCATTCGGAGCCTCCGGACGGGCGCTAAGTGACCCCGCGTTGCAAGGTCATGCGTTAAAAGGTTTCGGCCGCCATCGGTGGGTGACGTCATTGGCACCCGCTGATGGCGGCCGAAGTGTAGGGCGGTAAGGCGTTAGATGGTGACGGCTCCGGAGGCCGTCTCGAAGGTGACGGAGAGGATGCCGGGGGTGCCGCGGGGAGCGAGCCAGTTCACTGCCACATCTTCCAGCGGCTTCTCCACCGGAACACCCAGCCATTCGGTGACGCGCTCTGCCGAGCCGGCAATCGTGAGGGCGGACATCTTGACGTTGCTCTCGTAGGCCTTCGACGGGTGGAGTTCCGGATCGCCTTCCCACTTGAGCATGTACGGGACCTGGGGATCGGCGATGAGTCCGAGGATGCCGATCTGCTTCCAGACCAGTTCGCGGCCGTCGGGGAACTTGCGGTTGCCGCTGACGGCGGCGCGGCCAAGCCGATCCTCGAAGGGGGCCAGGTCGTCCACTTCGACGCACCAGCCCATCCAGCCGCCGCCCGCTTCGGAGCGGGCACGGACGGCCTGGCCGAAGGGTGCCTTGTCCGACGCCGGGTGGTTTAGAACCTCCACGACCTCGACATATTTGTGTCCCGCAAGCGGGATGATCATGTTGCGGGTCCCGAATCGGGGGTGTACTCCGCCCTTCACGGCTTCCACGCCGAGGGCAGACGCAATTCGTTCGGTGGTGGCAGCGAGGCCATCTTGTTCACAGGCGTAAGAGACGTGATCCATGCGCATGCCCTCATCTTGACACTTTGTGATGCGGCTCTCAGCTTAGGTACTCCTAACCGTGATGGGATGTCCAATTCGGGGGCGCCGACACGTGAATGTTTCCTTTGTCAATAGGCGGTTTAAGGTGCCCGGTCCTGCCCCCGCCCCCGCAACTTCATCTTCGTCATAAAGCTATCCACAGCCCGGACATGCTTCCTAGACTGGGGGCAGGTCATGAGTGCCAGCACACAGCCCCGGCTCGCTGGCCGGCAACCCTCGTATCGCGGTGGGGTGCCCCGGGTGAAGACCTGGCCTGCCGGCGCCCGCCGGACGGCAAGCGCGGCGCCAGTACTGTCCCGGACCAACGAGTCCGGGGTTGTCTGTGCCCAGTCCCTAAAAGGAGCCTCCCGATGTCCAGTGCCTGGTCTTTCGAAACCCGCCAGATCCATGCCGGCCAGGAGCCGGACAGCGCCACCGGCGCCCGCTCGCTGCCGATTTACCAGACGACGTCGTTCGTCTTCCCCAGCGCTGAAAGCGCCGCCAACCGCTTCGCCCTTGCCGAACTGGCTCCCATCTACACCCGGATCGGCAACCCCACCCAGGATGCCGTCGAACAGCGGGTGGCAAGCCTGGAGGGCGGACTCGCGGCCCTGCTGCTGAGCTCGGGCCAGGCCGCGGAGACCTTCGCGATCCTCAACGTCGCAGAGGCCGGCGACCATGTGGTGGCCAGCCCCAGCCTCTACGGCGGCACCTACAATCTGCTCGCGCACACCCTAAAGAAGTTCGGCATCACCGTCACCTTCGTGGAGGACCCCGACAACCTGGCCCAGTGGCGTGACGCCGTGCAACCGAACACCAAGCTGTTCTTCGGCGAAGTAGTCTCCAACCCCCGCCAGGACGTGCTGGACATCGAGGGCATCTCGCAGGTGGCGCACGAGGCCGGTGTCCCGCTGATCGTGGACAACACGCTCTCCACCCCGTACCTGATCCGGCCGATCGAGTGGGGTGCGGACATCGTGGTGCACTCCGCCACCAAGTACCTTGGCGGCCACGGCGCCGCGATCGCGGGCGTGATCGTGGACTCCGGCAACTTCGACTTCGGCAAGGACCCGGAGCGTTTCCCCGGCTTCAACACTCCGGACCCCACCTACAACGGCCTGGTCTACGCACGGGACCTCGGCAAGGACGGCGCCCTTGGCGCCAACCTCTCCTACATCCTCAAGGCGCGCGTCCAGTTGCTGCGCGACCTCGGCTCGGCAGTGTCTCCGTTCAACGCCTTCCTCATCGCCCAGGGCATCGAGACCCTGAGCCTGCGCATGGAGCGGCACGTCGCCAACGCCATCAGGGTGGCCGAATGGCTTGAGGCGAGGGACGACGTCGAATCCGTCGCCTACGCGGGGCTGCCCTCCAGCCCCTGGTACGGGCGCGGCCGCAAGTACGGCCCGAAGGGGACCGGCGCCGTCGTGTCCTTCAATCTCGCTGGCGGAGCCGAGGCCGGAAAGCGTTTCGTCGACGCCCTCGAGCTGCACTCGCACGTGGCGAACATCGGCGACGTGCGCTCCCTCGTCATCCACCCGGCGTCGACCACGCACAGCCAGCTCTCCCCGGAACAGCAGGCCGTTGCCGGCGTGAATCCCGGCCTGGTGCGCCTCTCGGTGGGCCTGGAGCACATCGACGACATCCTCGCCGACCTTGACGCCGGATTCCGCGCGGCCAAGACCGTCTGAGCGCGAGGCCGGGGCGCCGGTTTGATCCGGGGTGTCATACGGGCGTCACAATCTTCGCCACCGGGCCGCCGCATTTCGTACACTCAGTGAAGGTCATGAGTGCCAGCGACAGCCCCGGCTTGCTGGCCGGCAACCCTCCTTTTGCGGCGGGGTGCCCCGGGTGAAGACCTGGCCTGCCGGTCAGCTGACGGCGGGCAAGCGCGAAGTTAGGTCCTCAGATGACGATTGCCGTCACCCGACAGGGTGCACCTGTAAGCAAAACCTCCCACGCCGATGCCCCCTCCCCGGGCGGCCCGGAAGCTGCTGCCCCGGGCGGCACTGTTCCGGATGGTACCGTCCGGTACCTCCGGATCGGCGACCTGGAGCTCGAGTCCGGCGCCCGGCTGCCTGACGTCACCCTCGGCTACGAGTCGTGGGGGACGCTCAACGCGGACCGCTCCAACGCCGTGCTGATCGAGCACGCGCTGACCGGAGACACCCATGTGACGCGGGGCGGCAGCGAGGAGCCGGGCTGGTGGGAGCAGCTCGCCGGTCCCGGCGCGCCGGTGGACACGGACAAGTACTTCGTCGTCTCGATCAATATTCTTGGCGGCTGCTACGGCTCCACGGGACCCTCGTCGACGGCGCCGGACGGAAAGCCCTGGGGCTCACGGTTCCCGCTCGTCACGCTCCGGGACACGACCGAGGCCGAAGCCAGGCTGGCGGACGCCCTGGGCATCCGCAGCTGGTACGCCGTGCTCGGCGGTTCCCTGGGCGGGGCGCGTGCCCTGGAATGGGCCGTCAGCTATCCGGAACGGGTCCAGCGCTGCGCCGTGATATCGGTCGGAGCCAGCAGCACCGCCGAACAGATTGCCTTCGCCCAGGCCCAGACGCTGGCCATCCGGCTGGACCCGAACTTCAACGGCGGGGACTACTACGGCGGACCCGAACCGGAAGCCGGCCTCGCCCTGGCCCGGCGGATAGCGCACATCACCTACCGCTCGGCCGCGGAGCTGGACGGACGCTTCGGCCGGAACGCCCAGGACTCCGAGGCCCCACTGGAAGCCGGATCCCTCGCCGGGCGCGGGCGCTACCAGGTGGAAAGCTACCTCGACCACCAGGGCAACAAACTGGTCCGCCGCTTCGATGCGAACAGCTACATCGCCATCACCGAGGCGCTCATGAGCCACGACATCTGCCGGGGCCGCGGCGCCCTCGCGGAGGCCCTGGCTCCTGCCACGGCGGCGTTCCTGGTGGCGGCCGTCGACTCGGACCGGCTGTACTTCCCGGCCCAGTCCCGCGCGCTCGCCGCGGCCCTGCCGGGCGAGGTTGCGGTGCACACCATCCAGGCGCCGATCGGGCACGACGGCTTCCTGACCGAGATTGGCCAGCTCAATGACCAGCTCCGGCAGCACTTCTTCGGTTAGTCCTACAGCCCCAAAACGGCGTCCCGTGTGCATTTTTGCAGATGCGCTCTGCACTAATGGCCGTTGAGGCCCGCTCCGGAAGAGACCATACTCGTGGGTAATGGCGCCGCGTGTCTTACATCACAAGCGCCCTCCTCCCGAATGGTCCATAGGGTGTCGACGGAGACACCGAAGGAGTCACAATGAGTACGGAAAACGCGGCCGCGAGGCGCGCAGAAGAGACGGACGTCAAATCGTCCGGCCTGAAGAAGGTAGTTGCGGCCTCCATGGCCGGCACCGTTGTCGAATGGTATGAGTTCTTCCTCTACGCCTCCGCTGCCACCCTTGTTTTCGGCAAGGCCTTCTTCCCCAATTCGGGAAGCGAGCTGGACGGCATCCTCGCCGCCTTCCTCACCTACGCTGTGGGCTTCATTGCCCGCCCGATCGGCGGCATCGTCTTCGGCCACTTCGGCGACAAGTTCGGCCGCAAGCAGCTGCTGCAGCTGAGCATCATCCTGGTCGGCGTTTCCACTTTCCTGATGGGCTGCCTCCCCACCTTCGCGCAGATCGGCTACTGGGCTCCGGCGCTGCTGGTCTTCCTGCGCTTCGCCCAGGGCTTCGCGGTCGGCGGTGAATGGGGCGGCGCCGTCCTGCTCGTCGCCGAGCACAGCCCCAGCAAGTCCCGCGGCTTCTGGGCCAGCTGGCCGCAGTCGGCCGTACCGCTGGGCAACCTCCTGGCCACCGCGGTGCTCTTCGGCCTCTCCGCACTGCTTTCCTCCGCGGACTTCCTGTCCTGGGGCTGGCGTGTGGCGTTCTGGCTCTCCGCCGTGATCGTGCTCGTGGGCTACTACATCCGCACCAAGGTCAGCGACGCCCCCATCTTCCTGGAGGCCCGCAAAGAGGTCGACGCCGGCCACAAGGGCTACGGCGTCAAGGAAGTGTTCCGCCGCTACCCCCGCGGTGTTTTCACCGCCATGGGCCTGCGCTTCGCGGAGAACATCCTCTACTACCTTGTGGTCACGTTCTCCATCACCTACCTCAAGACGGTGGTCCACACCGACACCTCACGGATCCTGCTCCTGCTGCTCGTGGCGCACTTCATCCACTTCTGCGTGGTGCCGATGGTCGGCCGCATGTCCGACCACTTCGGCCGCAAGCCGGTTTACATGGCCGGTGCCGTCCTGGGCGCCACTTGGGGCTTCTTTGCCTTCCCCATGATGGACACCGGCAACGATTTCATCATCCTCGCCGCCGTCACCATCGGCCTGCTCTTCCACGCCCTCATGTACGCCGGCCAGCCGGCCATCATGGCCGAAATGTTCCCGACCCGGATGCGCTACTCCGGCGTCTCGCTGGGCTACCAGGTCACCTCGATCGTCGCCGGCTCGCTGGCCCCGATCATCGCCGTCGCCCTGCTGAGCCAGTACAAGTCCTCCACCCCGGTGGCGATCTACCTGCTCGGCGCCTGCCTGGTGACCATGGTGGCCGTGTTCTTCCTCAAGGAAACCCGCGGCATCTCCCTGCACGACGTCGACGCCGCCGACGCCCAGGGCACCGCCGACCTCCTTGCCGCAGGCAAGAGGTAGCAGTCAAGAAGTAACAGCCGATATCCACCTGCTGGCAACCATTAGTGGATGAGCGGCAGCCCGGGTACCCGCAGTGCGGGGACCCGGGCTGCCGCTGTTGAAGGGGTCCCAGCCCGCGAGGACGGCTTAGCCCGCCAGGACGGCTTAGCCCGCCAGAACGTCCTGGCGTTCGGAGATCTCCGTCCGGATCGCCCCGAGCACCGCCTGCACCGGAGCCGAACGCAGCGATTCGGCGCGTGCCACAGCCCAGATCGGGAGCTGCCGCTGGAAGTCGTCCGGCAGCACGCGCACGAAGTTGGGGTCGCCGACGGCCAGGAAATTGGGCAGGAGGCCGATCCCTGCGCCACGCCGGACAGCCTCGAGCTGGGCAAAGATGCTGGTGGCCTGGAAGCTGGAGCGCGGGACGGGAAGCTGGGTGGAGCGGTGGCCAAGCTCGGCGACCTGCAGTGCGGACTCCACGTAGGAGACGAAACCGTGCTGCCGGACGTCGTCGAGCGTCGCCGGCAGGCCATGCTCCCGGGCATACTGCGGACTGGCGTACAGCCGGAGGAAGTAGTTGGACAGGAAGATGGTCTGCGCGTTGCTGACGTCCAGATTGCCCACCACCACCTCGAGATCGACCCCGGACCGGTTTTGGCTGACCTTGCGGGTGGCGCTGAGCATTTCAACGTTCAGCAGCGGGTGGCCCTGCTGCAGCCGGACGAGCGCCGGTGCGACGAACTCGGCGCCGAAGCCGTCGGGGGTGCTGATCCGAACCAGCCCCGACAGCACATCTTCGGACCGGGCGATCCGGTTCGTGAGTGCCCCGAGGGTGCCCTCGATCGCCTCGGCGGCTGCCACGGCCTCGTTGCCAAGGTCCGTCAGCTCCCAGCCGTGCGGGCTCCGCTCCAGGGTGCGCCCGCCCAGCTGTTTGTCCAGCGCCAGGATCCGGCGGGAGATGGTGGTGTGGGTGGTGCCGAGGGCTTCCGCCACCGCATTGAACCTGCCCAGCCGGGCCACGGTCAGCAGGATGAGCAGGTCGTCCGGGCTCGGAAGCCGCCGCAAGTCCACAATGACTCCTCTGAAATCAGGCGTGTGCATCCATGCACATACCATCTGTAGTTTTTTTCCTTGATTGCACTGTAACAGGGTGTGATGCTTGACACGGAGAGTCCGGCGAAACGTCCGGACCACAGGCAGCACAACAAGCAGCCGCAGAGCAGCACCCACAGCACTACGCACAGCAAGAAGCAAAGCAAAGGAGCTTATGCCATGGCAGTTATCGCTTGGATCGGACTGGGGAACATGGGCGGGTCCATGTCTGTGAACCTCGCCAAGGCCGGCCACGATGTCCGCGGGTTCGACCTCAACGCCGAGGCCGTCGCCGCCGCGGAGGCAGGCGGAGTGAAGCCTGCGGCAAGCATCGCCGACGCCGTCGACGGCGCGGACGTCGTCTTCACCATGCTCCCCAAGGGCGAGCACGCCCGCGCTGTCTACCTCGGCGAGGACGGCGTCCTGGCCCACGCGGACACCCGGACCCTGCTGGTGGACTCCTCCACGATCGACATCGCCTCCGCCCAGGCCCTGCACGACGCCGCGGCTGCCGCCGGCTTCCGCTTTGTCGACGCCCCGGTCTCGGGCGGCATGAGTGGCGCGAAGGCCGCCACCCTGACCTTTATGATCGGCGGCGAAGCCGACGCCGTGGCCGAGGCCACCGAGTACATCAAGCCGATGGCCGCCAACATCATCCCCACCGGCGGCGCCACCACCGGCCAGGCCGCGAAGATCTGCAACAACCTCATGCTCTTCATCAACCTGGCCTCCACCGCGGAAGGGGCCGTCCTCGCGGACCGGCTCGGACTGGACAAGCAGGTCTTCTGGGACATCGCGTCCGTCTCCTCCGGCGACAGCTGGGCGCTGCGCACCTGGTACCCGGTCGCCGGCGTGGTCCCCACCGCGGCCTCCAACAATAACTTCGCCCCGACCTTCACCACCGAGCTGGCCAACAAGGACATCGGACTCGCCATCAGCGCGGCACGCGACACCGGCACCCCGCTGGAAATCGGCGAGCACGTCCAGCAGCTCTTCCAGCGCCTCATCGACTCCGGCAACGCCGGCACGGACTGCTCCGCGATCGTCAAGCTGGTCGACGGCACCCTGGATACCGGCAAGTAAGCTCCTCCCGGTCAACGCGGCCGGGCAAACACCGCCACGCAACGGCCTGGCGCGGGCAAACCCCGCGCGCCGCTGCCCTTAACAGCTCCCCACGAAAGAGAACCACCCCATGGAACGCATCCCGCACTTCATCAACGGCGCCCTGATTTCCGACGCCGAGCGCTACGGCCCCGTCTTCAACCCGGTCACCGGCGAGCAGGAAAAGGAAGTTGCCCTCGCCTCCGCCGACCGCGTCGAGGAGGCCATCCGTGCCGCCCGCGCGGCCCTGCCCGGCTGGCGCGCCACCAGCCTCGGCAAGCGCACCAACATTTTCTTCAAGGTCCGCGAACTGCTGCTGCAGCGCCGGCCCGAGCTGGCCGCCCTGCTGACCAGCGAACACGGCAAGGTCCTCTCCGACGCCGAAGGCGAGATCACCCGCGGCCTGGAGAACATCGAATTCGCCACCGGGCTGTCCCACGCGCTCAAGGGTGAGCGCTCCGAGCAGGTGGCCGGCGGCGTCGACGTCCACTCGGTGCGCCAGCCGGTCGGGGTGGTTGCGTGCATCACGCCGTTCAACTTCCCGGCCATGGTGCCGCTGTGGATGATCGGCAGCGCCCTGGCCTGCGGCAACACCGTGCTGCTTAAGCCCAGCGAAAAGGACCCGTCCTCGGCCGTCTTTATCGCCCAGGTCTTCGCCGAGGCCGGCCTGCCCGCCGGTGTCCTCAACGTCGTCCATGGTGACAAGGAAGCCGTCGACGTGCTCCTGGAACACCCGGACGTCAAGGCCATCAGCTTCGTCGGCTCGACGCCGATTGCCCAGTCCATCTACAAGCGCGCCGCCGACCACGGCAAGCGCGTCCAGGCCCTGGGCGGCGCCAAGAACCACATGGTGGTGCTGCCGGACGCGGACCTGAACATGGCCGCCGATGCGGCTGTCTCCGCCGCGTACGGATCCGCCGGCGAGCGCTGCATGGCCGTCAGCGTCCTGGTCGCGGTCGGGAACATCGCCGATGAGCTTGTCAGCGCGATCACCACCCGGATGGGCACCCTGAAGATCGGCGCCGGCACGGACCCCTCATCCCAGATGGGCCCGCTCATCACCGCCGCCCACCGCGACAAGGTCGCCTCCTATGTCGCCGGCGCGGCCAGCGAAGGGGCCACCGTGGTGGTGGACGGCCGGGAGCAGAAGTTCGATTCCAACGGCTTCTTCATCGGCGTCAGCCTGGTTGACCACGTCAAGCCCGGCATGAAGGTCTACGACGATGAGATCTTCGGCCCGGTCCTCTCCGTGGTCCGCGTCGAAACCTACGCCGACGCCGTCAGGCTCGTCAATGACAACGAGTTCGGCAACGGCGTGGCGATCTTCACCCGCGACGGCGGCGCCGCACGGCAGTTCGAGTTCGACGTCGAGGCCGGCATGGTGGGCGTCAACGTGCCGATCCCGGTTCCGGTGGGGACCTTCTCCTTCGGCGGCTGGAAGAACTCGCTCTTCGGCGACACCCACATGTACGGCCCGGAGAGCATCCGCTTCTACACCCGCGGCAAGGTCGTCACCACCCGCTGGCCGGATCCGTCCACCTCGGTGATCGACCTCGGCTTCCCCCAGGTCGACTGACCCCGACGCCCCCCGCCCC
>NZ_MQTS01000182.1:7140-9951 GCF_020532825.1 Arthrobacter sp. SO3 | reverse complement strand
GTTCCGGGGTGGTGGGCGGCGTTGTCTCCGGTGCCGGGGCGGAGGTTTGCACCGGGGCTGCGGTTTCGGTGCGCGGCCGGTTCAGCAGGAAGGCCGCGGCGGCGACGGCGAGGACCACCAGCCCGGCGATGACGGCGAGGACGATGGTGCGGCGGCGGTGCAATCCGCCCGGTGCCGCGGCTGAGCCTGCGGCTGGTCCTGCTGGTTCCGGCGACGTTCCCATGGCCGGACACTACCACCGCCGTCGGCCAAATGATGCGGGCGGCAGAGAGGTTAAAAGGTCAGCCGTGCTGGCGGGCGAACCGCAGGATGGTGAGGATGGCCGGGGCGAGCTCGTCCTCCATCTGGTTGTACAGCTCCGGCCCGCGCCGGTAGGGGTCCACCACGTCGTTGTCGGAGGCCTCGGGGGCCAGGGACAGGTGCCGCACGGAGGCCGCGCGGGCCGGGAGTGACCGCCAAAACGCGGGAAGGTCGGCGGCGGCCGACGGCGCGTCGCGCTGTTCCAGGACCTGCAGCATCCGGGCAAATTCACGGATGGTGAAGGTGCGCTTCAGCAGGGAGGCATCCATCTGCATCACGTCCCCGCGGTGCTTGGCCGTCATTGCCAGCACGAGGTCGGACTCCCTGAGGATCTTCGGCGTCAGCAGCCGAGCCGCAAAGCCGTCCGGGGTCCCGCCGTAGGTCCGGATGATGTCCGCGGAGGGCGGCTGGACCGGATCGCCCACCATCGCCCGCGTTCCGGCGCTGCGCACCACAAAGGCGCCGGGCTGCACCTGGTCCAGCCCCGCCTGCAGCAGGCGCTCGGCGACGGGCGAGCGGCAGATGTTGCCGGTGCAGACCGTCAGGATCCGGACGGGGTGGAGCGCATCCAAGGTTTTCCCAACTTCCAGTAGCGAGACTCGTGCCGGCGGCAGGTTTCCGAGTTTAGCCGCGCGGACACACTTATGGACGCCGACAGGACATAGGGCCTATTTCTGAGGATCTTGATATTTAAGAAGCTTGATATTGAAGATTCACGTTTTTCTGCGTACAGTCGTCCAAGGATGCCGAGTCACTCGGCAGGAGCTGGCCCCATGGGGGGGTTCGCCGCACGAGAACCTGGGGTAAAAGATGTCGGAGATCAAGAGCTTGGCTGCACCGAGGGCCAGTTTCGACCGCCGTGCCGTTGTTAAGGGCGCAGCATGGAGTGTGCCCGTGATTGCAGCAGCCATTGCAGCGCCGGCCGCTGCTGCGTCGGCGAAGTCTGCGCTCGTGGCGTTTGACTACGCGGCGTTGAACGCTATAACCGTCTCAAACCTCGACGGAGTGAGTGCTTCTAAGTCTGCGACTGGCCCCATAGGTTTCCACATCCAGAACACTTCTGGCGCAATCGGAAGCCCCATTAGCGGTTCAATTAGGATCTCCCCCAGCCAGGCAGCAAAGGCTGATCCCGCACTGGGTGTCAAAACATTCACCGCGCAGGCACCATTGACTAACGTGAACCTCTCTGGAAATCAGACGGGTGCACCAAAAGACGCAAACATATACACCGCAAATTTCAGCTACACGAAGACCGTGCAGAGCAATGAATTCGTATCTTTCCCTATGGGCTTTTACTACCGCGGGCCATCTACCAGCGCCCCCCGAGAGTTCACTGTTGCCGTTACTCTCACGCTGCCGGGCCGAGCCGCTCTAACCATCACATCGTCCGTCCTCTTGTCCTAAGACCGAACGAACAATTGCCGCAGGACCAGCTGAGCTTGGCATACCAACAGTGGTCTAATGGCTAGTGTCAGAAGTTCGGGGAATACTTTGGGGGCGTTTTGTCGGAACGAGTCTCTTGGTGTGGACGCCCGATGGTGGCGTTAAGGTCTGACACGGCCGACGCCATCGCATCGCTGCATTTTGACAGGGCCCATTCCCGGGCCCTGGGCGGAGTGCAAGTGATCGGTAAAGTCTTTTGAGGGCCCCGGGTGACTTGAATCTTAATGTTCTGGGCGTACCCTGTGTAGTTCGGTGGGGTCCAGCCGTCAGTTTTGGCCAGCGGTGCTCCATGTTTGAGGCTTGGAGCCGGTGTCTCGGCGATCACAGGCAGTCTGTCGCAAGCGCAACAAGACCCGGAACTTCGACCCTCCCCTTTACTGCATCCTTTACTGCCTCCGTCTTCTTTGATTCCAAGGGGCCCGACGGCGGTGTGAGGCACCTCGGCTCGGATACGTTTGAGGGCTTGGCTGAAGCCGTGACCTCGGAAGTCACCACCGCCGCCATCCTCGAACGTGCGGGAGAGCTAACCATGTTCCACGCCTGCGGTGTTGCCGATGCGGACGGCGCCGTCATTGCGCTGGTGGCGAAGTCAGGCACGGGCAAAACCACAGCGTCCACGCAGCTCGCTCGAACCTTCGGCTATATAACGGATGAAACGGTCGCGATTCAGGTCGATGGAAGTGTGGTGCCCTACCCGAAGCCCCTTTCGGTTAAACAGGGAACGCCCGGTGCCGCCAAACTTCAGGTGGGCCCGGACGCGTTGGGCCTGCAAGTCGCACCGGACAAACCTCGCATCGCGGCCATCGCGCTCCTGAACAGGGTTGAAGGCTCGGGCTACCAACTGCCCGTGATCGAGCCAGTGTCTCTCGTGGAGGCTGTGTTGGCGCTTATTCCGGAAACTTCCTCTCAGTCAGCCGTATTTCAGCCGCTTCAATCCCTCTGCCGGCTAATAGACAGCGTGGGCGGAGTATTCCGCGTCAGCTATTCAGAAGCGCCTGACCTGAGGGACAGCCTGGAGCCGCTCTTTCTCCCTCGGCTGGCCACTGCATCGGATGCTAGCAACGCATG
>NZ_MQTS01000182.1:0-7099 GCF_020532825.1 Arthrobacter sp. SO3 | reverse complement strand
TGGAAGTGGAAGTGGAAGTGGAAGTGGAAGTGGAAGTGGAAGTGGAAGTGGAAGTGGAAGTGGAAGCGAAGTCAGTTTCTGCACGCGCGCAGCCGCCAAAGCCAACTCCAGCAGGCTGGTTGCAGACTTCCGATGCCGTTGACGCAGTGCAGATCGGCGAGGACTTGCTGGTCCTGACCGAAGCCGAGCTCACCAGGCTCAGCGGCATCGGGCCCATAATCTGGCAGTCCGCCCAGAGGCCAGTCTCAATGCAAACTTTGGCCAGGCGGATCGAAGCCGAGCATGGATTACCCGAAGGCTATGAGGAATTGCTGGAAGCGGCCGTGGACGGCCTCATCACCAGTGGGTTGCTCCTGCGCGGTTAACATGCACACCAACGCGGTCACCGTACCGTACAGTAAATTTTCGTGTGGGTCGTTCGGGCCAGACACGGGGGAGAGGACCTAAGCGTGACTGGTTTTGAAACGGCCGACAACAACGGGCAGATTGCGGCGGGGCTCGGGCTGGCGGACTATCTGCGCATAGCTCGGGCCCGTTGGAAGGGCATCGTTGCCTTCACCCTCGCATTGACCTTGATCGCCTTCTGCTGGGCTCTCTTGCAGCCAAAGATCTACTCCTCACAGTCCAGCGGGATTGTCGTGGCCGGCGGTTCGGACGACCTGACCATGTCTCTCATGAGCGAGAACCTGGCGCAGACGAAGGCCGCCAAGTACGAGTCGGTGGCCAAGTCCAGGCTCGTGGCCGAGCGCGTCGTCAAGGCACTGGGCCTCACCACTTCGCCGGACGCACTTCTTGGGTCCGTGACCGTGTCCGTGCCCAAGGAGAGCGCACAGATCGCCGTCACCGCCACCTCCACAGATCCCAAAATGGCGCAACGCGTTGCGGATGCATGGGTCGTTGGTCTGTCCGAGCAGGTAAAAGAGGTGGAAAGCATTCAGGCCGTTGAAGGCTCGAACGTTGTTCCAGTCCCTGTAATCCGCGTAGTTCCGCTGGGCGAAGCCCTCCTGCCCACTTCCCCGACGTCCCCCAATATCAAGGTTGATCTTGGCATCGGGGCTATGGCCGGATTGGCTCTCGGGCTCCTCTACGCCATGCTTCGCCACCATCTGGACCGCCGGCTCCGTAGCCCCGCGGTCATCGAACGGAGGTTTGGGGTCCCAGTTCTCGGCACTATTCCGGTGGACCACCGTCTGGATGGAAGAAGCACCGTTCTGGAAGATGGACTCAGCCCAGCCGCTTCGGGTCCAGGCTCACATGCGATCAACGAGGCGTTGAGGGAGCTGCGAACGAATCTTCAGTACGTCGACGTCGACAATCCTCCTCGGATAATCGTCGTGACCAGTTCGATTCCGGCCGAGGGCAAGTCAACGGTGACAGCCAATCTTGCGGTTACTATGGCTGCCGCCGGAGAAAATGTTATCGTCGTCGATGGCGATCTGCGCCGCCCTACAGTTGCTGATGTCTTCAATCTCGTTCCCGGAGTAGGCGTCACCGACGTCCTGAGTGGCCATGCCGAACTGGATGACGTGCTGCAGGAGTGGAGCGCGATGCCGAACCTGCGCGTGCTAGGGTCCGGCCGGATCCCGCCGAACCCCAGCGAACTGCTTGGATCGCTGGCCATGAAGACTTTGCTCCGGACGCTTGCGCAGCAGGCTATTGTGCTGGTCGACGCTCCGCCCTTGCTGCCCGTGACGGACGCCGCCGTCCTCACCCGGGTCGCCGATGGAGCTATCGTTGTCGTCAGGTCCGGAAAGACCACCGATGACGAGCTCGGAAAAGCTCTCGGCAACCTGGCCCGGGTCAACGGAAACGTGCTGGGCACCATCCTCAACAGAGTGCCCACCTCCGGTGCAGACTCCTTCGGGTACTACACCGCGTATCAATCGCACGAGCCGGAACCGGAGCAGGTATCCGTCGGATCCGAGCGGGACCGCCTGGAACCCGCACCCGTCTACGACCAAAGCGCCGAATCTCCTGCGCGTCCGGCGACGCGGTTGCCTGCGGGAAGCCGGACGTCCTTTGATTGAGCAGTGAAAATATCCCTTCGGAGCAAATCAACCGCTCCGAGGGGATATTTTTGTTTAAGGAGCAAGTCAGCTAACTCCGCCAGCGCGATTTAGCGGCCAGAATACGCCCGCAACCTCGCCGACAACTGCTGAGGTGTTGATCGTCCTGATGCAGTCGCGGGCTTCGCTCGTCACACCCCGGCAGTTGATGGCGGAATCAACCGAAACTGAACGGTGGTCGCCCAGCACCACGAGCTCGCCCTCGGGAACGGTGAACGAGGGAACGCACCGGAGTGATCGGGGACTGCTCTGGCAGTCGAGGATTCCGGCCTCAAACGGCAGATCCTCAAACAGGTAGGGTTCGTCCAGTGGCTGGCCGTCGACGCGCAGTTTGCCGTCGGCCCCGCAGCAACTAATGGATTGGCCGCCGCTCGCCACCACCCGTTTCACCAGGAACTGCTCGTTGGAGGGGCCGATCCCGGTCAGATCGCCAAATGAGCGGGCCAGCCCGGAGACTCCGCCGCTGCGAGGCGCTGCGTATTCCGCCTGCCAGCTCTCCGGACGGGTGAACACCACGATGTCGCCGGTCTTCGGCCCGGCGCCGGCGTAGGCAATCCGGTTCACCAGGATTCTGTCCCCGCCGTCCGCGGAACCCTGCAGCGTCGGCTCCATCGATCCGGACGGGATCCGGTACGCCTTCACCAGGAACCCCTGCACCAGGGAGACGGCCACCAGGGCAATCAGCATGTTGCGGGCCACGGACGCCCAAAGGGGGAGCTTCTTGCCGGCGCGGATATTCACGAGTTCAAGCTACCACCGGGGTGCGGACTCACTGCCGCGACTTCGGCCCGGGTGCTTGACGCATCTCCCGCCTTCCGCATATCCTGAACGAACGGTCGGTAATTATTTATCGGAAATGCATAGGAGCAACCATGGCAGCGCAGACCCTGCAGTCAGTGCCCGGAGAGCCAACAGCGGCACGGCACGAACAGAGCCTCGAAGATGCGGCCCGGCGTGACGCCGAAGGCCAGGCATACTTCGACAAAGTCATGGCGGATGACTCGCGGATCGAACCCCGCGACTGGATGCCCCCCGCATACCGCAAAACCCTGCTGCGCCAGATCTCCCAGCACGCCCACTCGGAGATCATCGGCATGCAGCCGGAAGCCAACTGGATCTCCCGCGCCCCCAGCCTCAAGCGCAAGGCCATCCTGATGGCCAAGGTTCAGGACGAGGCCGGACACGGCCTGTACCTGTACTCTGCCGCCGAGACCCTCGGCCAGCCGCGCGACCAGATGAACCAGGACCTGATGGACGGCAAGGCCAAGTACTCCTCCATCTTCAACTACCCCGCCCGCACCTGGGCGGACATGGGCGCCATCGGCTGGATGGTCGACGGCGCTGCCATCGCCAACCAGGTGCCGCTGTGCCGCGCCTCCTTCGGCCCCTACGGCCGAGCCATGGTCCGCGTCTGCAAGGAAGAATCCTTCCACCAGCGCCAGGGCTTCGAGATCCTGCTCGAACTTTCCCACGGCACGCCCGAACAGAAGCAGATGGCCCAGGACGCGGTCAACCGCTGGTACGCCCCGGCCCTGATGATGTTCGGCCCGCCGGATGACGACTCGCCCAACTCCAAGCAGTCCATGGCCTGGAACATCAAGCGCTTCAGCAACGACGAACTGCGCAACCGCTTCGTCGGCATGATGATGGAGCAGGTCAAGGTCCTGGAGCTCACGCTCCCGGACAAGGACATCCGCTTCAACGAAGACACCAAAAAATGGGAGCACGGCCCGCTGGACTGGGATGAATTCCACGAAGTCCTCGCCGGCCGCGGCCCCTGCAACGCCCAGCGCCTGGAACGGCGCCGCGAAGCACACAACAACGGCACCTGGGTCCGCGAAGCCGCCGCCGCCTACGCGGAAAAGCAGAGCCGCCAGCAAGCAGAAAAGGAATCCGCAGCATGACCACCCCCGAACCGCACGCAGGAAACGTCTGGCCCATCTGGGAAGTCTTTGTCCGCTCCAGCCGCGGCCTCTCCCACGTCCACGCCGGATCCCTGCACGCGCCGGACGCCGCCATGGCCCTGCGCAACGCCCGCGACCTCTACACCCGCCGCAACGAGGGTGTCTCCATCTGGGTGGTCCCGGCTGACGCCATCGCCTCCAGCGATCCGGACGCCAAGGGCGCCTTCTTCGAATCGCCCCAGGGCAAGGACTACCGGCACGCCACGTACTACACCAAGAGCGAGGGCGTGAAGCACCTGTGAGCACCACACCTGAAACTGCGGCAGCCGCGGCCGCTGCGGCAGCCGCAGCACCAGAAACCGCCGGCGACGGGGACATCTCCGTCGGCGTCAAGGGCTCCGGCAACAGCGGCGAGGCCACGGCCAGCGCCACCCGCATCACCCCCGGCAACGCCCTCCGCCCGGAGGACATCGCCCTGGCCGTCAGCCGCGGCACCGCCAAGCCGAGTGAAGACGTGGCCGAGTTCGCCCTGCGCCTGGGCGATGACGCCTTGGTCCTCGCGCAGCGCCTGGGCCATTGGATCTCCCGCGCCCCGGAGCTTGAAGAGGACATCGCCCTCGGCAACATCGCGCTGGACCAGCTGGGCCATGCCCGCTCCTTCCTCAGCTACGCGGGCGGACTCGACGGCCGGACCGAGGATGACCTCGCGTACTTCCGCCGCGAACCCGAATTCCGTTCCGTCGAGATCTTCGAACTCCCGAACGGCGACTTCGCCGTCACCATCGCCCGGCAGTTCGTCGTCAGCTACTACCAGTTCGAGCTCTACCGCCGGCTGACGCAGTCCACCGACGCCACCCTAGCCGGCATCGCCGCCAAGGCGGTCAAGGAAGTGGACTACCACCGCGACCACAGCGCCCAGTGGGTGCTGCGCCTCGCCCAGGGCACGGACGAGTCCCGGGCGAAAATGATCCACGGCTTCAAGGTCATCTGGCCCTACGTGGACGAACTGTTCCGCGACGACGAGCTCACCGCCCGCCTCGCCGCGACCGGTGCAGCCGTCGAGCCGTCGAGCCTGCGCGCCGACTTCGACCGGCTCACCGGCGAGGTCCTCGCCGCAGCCGAACTGGACGTTCCCACGGTCCAGCCCGCCCCGGGCGGCGGACGCAAAGGACTGCACTCCGAACACCTCGGCTACCTGTTGGCCGAAATGCAGGTGCTCGCCCGCGAGTACCCCGGAGCAAGCTGGTAGCCATGCCTGAGACGGACACCAAAACGGCCGAGCAGAAGGCCTGGGACATCGCGGCCACGGTCTGCGACCCGGAAATCCCGGTCCTCACGGTTGCGGACCTGGGCATTCTCCGGAACGTCCACTTGTTCGACGACGGCGGGCCGGTCCCCGCGGTCCAGGTCACCATCACACCGACCTACTCCGGCTGCCCCGCGATGGACGCCATCCGTGACGACCTGACCGCGGCGTTCCAGAATGCCGGCTACCCCCACGTCCGGGTGGAACTGGTGCTCTCCCCGGCCTGGACCACTGACTGGATGACGGATTCCGGCAAGGCCAAGCTGCAGGAATACGGCATCGCGCCGCCCTCCGGCCACTCGGCCGCCGTCCGGCACGCCGGGCCCATCCGGCTGTCCCTTGCCGTCAAATGCCCGCAGTGTTCATCGCTGAACACCAAGGAACTCACCCGCTTCGGTTCCACCTCCTGCAAGGCGCTTTACGTCTGCCAGGACTGCAAGGAACCGTTCGACTACTTCAAAGTTTTGTAAGGAACAGGTGCTCCCATGACTGTTGTCCGCCAGACCGCCGCTGAAACGGCTGCAGCCACCGGACGCCGCCGCGCGTCCTTCCACCCGCTGACGGTGGATGAAGTCCGCCGGCTCACCGATGACGCGATCGAGGTCACCTTCGGCGTTCCGGCCGAGCTCGCCGGCCAGTTCGATTACCTCCCGGGCCAGTACGTCGCCCTTCGCACCACCCTCCCGGACGAGACCGGTGAGCCGAAGGAAATCCGGCGCAGCTACTCCATCTGCGCCGAACCGCGGAGCTTCGCGGACGGCAGCAGCGAGATCCGGGTCGCCATCAAGAAGGACCTCGGCGGACTGTTCTCCACCTGGGCCAACGCCGAGCTCGAGGCCGGCGACGTCCTGGACGTAATGAGCCCGATGGGCGCGTTCGTGTCCAAACACGGCCGTGACGGCAAAGAGCAAAACCTGATGAACTCGATGAACCACCCGGAGGAGATGGCCGGCGAACTCGCGGGGGAGCCCGGCTCCTTCGTTGCGATCGCGGCCGGCTCCGGGATCACCCCGGTCATCGCGATTGCCCGCACGCTGCTCGCGGCGCATCCGGAAACCCGCTTCGACCTGGTCTACGCCAACAAGGCCGCCATGGACGTGATGTTCCTCGAGGAGCTCGCCGACCTGAAGGACAAATACCCGGCCCGGCTCGCCCTGCACCATGTGCTCTCCCGCGAACAGCGGATCGCCCCGCTGCTCAGCGGCCGGATCGACGCCGAAAAGCTCCAGGCCCTGCTGGGGACCGCCATCCACGCCGACGACGTCGACGAGTGGTTCCTGTGCGGACCGTTCGAGCTCGTCCAGCTCTGCCGGGACACTCTGGCCGAGCGTGGCGTCAACCCGGACCACGTCCGGTTCGAACTGTTCACCACCGGAAAGCCGGACCGCCCCGAGGGCAATGCCGGCCGTCCCGTCATTGTGGACGAGTCCCAGGCAACCTACAAGATCACCTTCAAGCTGGACGGCCTCCAGGGCGAGGTGGCCAGCCCCACGCACGCCCGCGAATCGATCCTGAACGCGGCCCTGCGGGTCCGCCCCGATGTGCCGTTCGCCTGCGCCGGCGGCGTCTGCGGAACCTGCCGCGCCAAGGTGATCACCGGTGCGGTCACCATGGACGAGAACTACGCGCTGGAGCAGGATGAACTGGACAAGGGCTACGTGCTGACCTGCCAGTCGCACCCCACTACTCCGGAAGTCACCGTCGACTTCGACGTCTAACCGTCTAACCGTCTGATCCCGCTTCCCGCCCCGACCCCAGGAGCCCCATGATTTCCCTGTCCATCGCCGACGGCATCGCCGAGATCGTCCTTGACGCCCCGCACA
>NZ_MQTS01000181.1:16339-19576 GCF_020532825.1 Arthrobacter sp. SO3 | reverse complement strand
TCCCCTCAGCTGCCCCCACCGTGCATCACGAACAAGCCCACGATATTCCAGTGCCCGAGGACGCTGTGCACACCGGGCCGGTCCACGAAGAGCCGGTCCAAGAGGTGCGCGTGCCCGATGAGTCCGTCCACCAGGATGTCGCGCTGCACGAGCTGGTCCACGAAGAGTCCGTCCACCAGGATGTCGCGCTGCACGAACTGGTCCACGAAGAGCCGGGGCACCAGGGCGCCGCGCCTGCCGGACCGGTCCACGAAGAGCCGGTCCACGAAGAGCCTGCCTACTACGAGCCGGTGCATGAGTACGCCGGCGGAGTCGTCCGCGAGGACGCCGCCCACGAGGAGGCCGACGCTGCGCCGGGCCGCGAACACCGGCATGACGCCGGGGTCCACGACGTCCCCGCCGTCCACTCCGCCGACGAAGCCCACTACACCCATGACGCCGGGGATGACCGCCCGGCCGAATACCACCACGAGGAAGACGGCCGCATTGTGTTGGCCGAGGGTGCCGCCATCCGCACGTCCAAGGGCCCGTCCAAGAAGGTCCGCCGGCGGCGCCGCTTCCTGGCGCTGCTGCTGACCCTGACCGTTTTCATCGTGGCGATCGCCGTCGGTGCCCAGTTCCTGAAGCCGCTCCTCGGCGGCGATACCGTGGCCGACTATCCGGGGCCCGGAACCGGCGAGGTCACCATCACCGTCCCGGCGGGCGCCGGGCCGAAGTCGGTGGCAACCCAGCTCCAGGAAAAGAAGGTGATCGCGAACGCCGACACCTTCCTGCGGGAGTTCGTTGCCTCCGGCGGTGCGCTGGCCCCCGGTGAATTCTCCATGCGCACCGAAATGAAGAACTCCGACGCCGTCAACGTGCTGCTGAACAAGGACAAGGCCAAGGTCATGTACTTCGCCCTGAGCGCCGGGCTAAGGATCAACGAATCGCTCCAGGCCATCTCCGAGGGCACCGGCGTTCCGGTCGCCCAACTCAAGGAGCTCAGCGATTCGCCCAGCCAGTTCGGCGTATCGGCGAAGGCCAAGAACCTCGAGGGCTTCCTCGCCCCCGGCGAGCACCGGTTCCCGCTCGGAACCCCGGCCAAGGACGTGCTGCAGAAACTCGTCACCGGCACCCTGGACGAACTCACGGCCCAGGGCGTCACGGACCCCGGCAAACAGTACGACGTCGTCACGGTCGCCAGCATCGTCCAGGCCGAGGGCGGCCAGGCCGAATACGGCGATGTGGCGGGCGCAATCTACAACCGGCTCAAGCCGGACAACACCGAGACCAACGGGCTGATCCAGTCCGACGCCACGGTCACCTACGGGCTCGGCATCAAGAGCTTCCACATTGACGAGGACCAGAAGGCCGACAAAACCAATCCCTACAACACCTACGCCAACCAGGGTCTTCCGGTGGGACCGATCGGCTCCCCGGGCAAGACGGCGATCGATGCGGCCGCCAAACCCAAGACCAACGACTACCTCTACTGGGTCACGATCAACCTGGACACCAAAGAGACCATGTTCTCCAAGACGCTGGCGGAGCACAACACCTACGTGGCCAAGTACAACGCCTGGTGTGAGGCCAACCCCGGACGCTGCGTATGACGCTCCGGGCCGCCGTACTCGGGCACCCGATCAGCCACTCGAAGTCACCGGCGCTGCACCGGGCCGCCTACGCCCATCTCGGCGTGCAGCTGGACTACACGGCGATCGACGTGACCGAGGAGGAGCTGCCGGCCTTCATGGCCCGGGTCCGGGAAGACGTGCGGCGGGGGGAGAGCTGGCGCGGCCTGTCGGTCACCATGCCGCTGAAGGCCGGTATGGTCCGCGAGGTCGACGAGGTCCGCGGGGTCGCCCGCGAGCTCGGGGTCGTGAACACGGTCGCGTTTGAGCCCGCGGCGCCTGGGGCCAGCACCGGTTCCACCCGGCTGGTCGGCTACAACACGGACGTCGCCGGCATCGTCAACGCGCTGCGGAACGCGGGCGCCGTGTCCGCGCCCACGGGTGTTGTCCTGGGCGGAGGCGGAACCTCAGCCGCCGCCATCGCGGCGCTGAAGGAACTGGGCGCGCCGGACGCGGACATTTTTGTCCGCGACGTCAGCCGCGCCGCAGAGGCACGGGCGGCCGCTGCCGCCCTCGGCATGCCGGTCAGGATCCTCCCGATGAGCGGAGCGGCGGCCGCCATGGCCGCGGCCGACGTCGTCATCTGTACGCTGCCGCCCCGGGCCGCCGACCCGCTGGCCGGGGAACTGGCCGGGCTGATCGCCCAGCCCGCAGATCAGCTGTCCCGGGAAACCCGGCCGGGCCTGTCCGGAGTCCTGCTGGACGTCGCCTACGATCCCTGGCCCAGCCGGATCGCCTCCGCCTGGCAGGAGGCCGGCGGCGCCGTGGTCCCCGGACTGGAGATGCTCATCTACCAGGCCGTGGAACAAGTCCGCCACTTCACCGGTCTGGGCGAGGCCGTGCCGGCGGAAGTCATAGATGTGATGTGTGACGCAGTCGGGGCACCCCGACGGGTGTTCTAACCGCCTTACATGGCAGGATGGATTTTATGTTGCGTTGGTTGACTGCCGGAGAATCCCATGGCCCGGCCCTGGTCGGAATTATTGAAGGCGTGCCCGCCGGTGTTGAACTCACCAGCGCCCGGATCGCCGATTCGCTGGCCCGCCGCCGGCTTGGCTACGGCCGCGGCGCACGAATGAAGTTTGAGCAGGACACCGTCACGATCCTCGGCGGCGTCCGCCACGGCATCACCCAGGGCGGCCCCGTCGCCATCCAGGTCGGCAACACCGAGTGGCCCAAGTGGGAACAGATCATGTCCGCCGACCCCGTCGCCCCGGAAATCCTCGCTGACCAGGCCCGCAATGCTCCGCTGACCCGCCCCCGCCCCGGGCATGCCGACTTCACCGGCATGCAGAAATACGGCTTCGACGAGGCACGTCCCGTGCTGGAACGCGCCAGTGCCCGCGAAACGGCAACCCGGGTGGCGCTCGGCACAGTAGCCGCCGCATTCCTGCAGCAGCTCGGCATCGAACTGGTCTCCCACACCGTGTCAATCGCCAGCACCGCAGTCCCGGAAGGCCGGCCGCTGCCGCTCCCACGGGACGTCCTGGCCCTCGACGCCGACCCGCTGCGCTGCTTCGACCGGGAAACCTCCGACGCCATGGTCGCCGAGGTCGACATTGCGCACAAGGAAGGCGAAACCCTCGGCGGTGTCGTCGAGGTCCTCGCCTACGGGCTCCCGCCGGGA
>NZ_MQTS01000181.1:11417-16327 GCF_020532825.1 Arthrobacter sp. SO3 | reverse complement strand
CCGCCGCCCTGATGGGCATCCAGGCCATCAAGGGCGTCGAGGTCGGCGACGGCTTCCTCACCGCCTCCCGCCGCGGCTCGGCAGCGCATGACGAGATCGTGAAAGACGCCGACGGCAAGATCATCCGCACCTCCAACCGCGCCGGCGGCATCGAAGGCGGCATGAGCATCGGCGACGTGCTCCGCGTCCGCGCCGCGATGAAGCCGATCGCCACCGTGCCCCGCGCGCTCAAGACCGTCGACGTCAGCACCGGCGAGGCCGCCAAGGCCCATCACCAGCGCTCGGACGTCTGTGCCGTTCCCGCGGCCGGCGTCGTCGCCGAGGCCATGGTGGCCCTTGTCCTGGCCGAAGCGGTCACCGAAAAGTTCGGCGGCGATTCCGTGCAGGAAACCGCCCGCAACATCAAGGGTTATCTGGACAACATTCCGGCGTCCCTGGACTCGATCGGCCGGTAGTGCCCGCTGAAACGCCGGCAGCGCCGGCCGGGATGACCGCCAGGCCCATCGCGCTGATCGGGCCGATGGCGGTGGGCAAATCAGCCATCGGACACCAGCTTTCCCAGCATCTGGGCGCCTCCTTCGTGGACACCGACGTCGCGGTTGTGGCGAACCACGGATCCATCGCGGAGATCTTCGCCAGCCGCGGTGAGCACGCCTTCCGGGAACTGGAGGCCAGGGCCGTCGCGCGTGCCATTGAAGACGCGCGGGGCAGCAGCACCGTCATCTCCCTCGGCGGCGGCGCCGTGCTGGACTCCGGCACCCAGCAACTGCTCGAACGCTGCACCGTGGTCTACCTGCAGTGCGACGCGGACACGGTGGCGGAACGCATCGCCCGCAGTTCGGGCCGGCCCCTGCTGGCCGGGGACGCCATGGAACGATGGAAGACACTGTTCGCCACCCGCCGGCCGGTCTACGAACGGTTGGCGGATCTGGTAATCGACGTGCGGAACGGGTCCGTGCCGGACCTCGCGCACCGGATTGAAGATGCCCTGCGCGGTTACGCCGCCGGGGGAACCGCGGCCGTACCCACGCCAGCGGCGACAAAGGAAGTTGAAAAGTGATCACTGAATCAACAGTCATCAAGGTCACCGGGCAGACACCCGGTGAGAACTACGACGTCGTTGTGGGCCGCGGCCTGCTGGCCGGCCTGCCCGGACTGCTGGGGGAGCGGGTCAAACGCGTCCTCGTCATCCACCCGCGTGCGCTGCGCCTCACCGGCGACACCGTCAGGGAGGAACTTTCCACGGCAGGGTTCACGGCACTCACCGCCGAGATCCCCGACGCCGAGGAGGGCAAACACATTGAGGTGGCCTCCTTCTGCTGGCAGGTGCTGGGCCAGAACGACTTCACCCGTTCGGATGCCATCGTCGCCGTCGGCGGCGGGGCCGTAACGGACCTGGCCGGCTTCGTGGCCGCGACCTGGCTGCGCGGCGTCAAGGTCATCCACATGCCCACGAGCCTGCTCGGCATGGTGGACGCCGCCGTCGGCGGCAAGACCGGCATCAACACGGCCGAAGGCAAGAACCTCGTCGGGGCGTTCCACCCGCCCGCCGGTGTCCTGGCGGACCTCGACACCTTGGACACGCTGCCGAAGAACGAGATCATCTCCGGCATGGCCGAGGTCATCAAGTGCGGCTTCATCGCCGACCCCGCCATCCTCGAGCTGATCGAAAAGGATCCCGGCGCCGTCTCCGATCCCCGCTCGGACGCCGTACGCGAACTCATCGAACGCGCCATCACGGTGAAGGCCCGGGTCGTATCCGAGGACCTGTTGGAAACCGGCCAGCGCGAAATCCTCAACTACGGGCACACCCTGGGCCACGCGATCGAACTGGTCGAGCGCTACTCCTGGCGGCACGGCGCCGCCGTCTCCGTCGGGATGATGTTCGCGGCGGAACTCTCGCGCAGCGTCGGCCGCCTCAGCGACGCCGACGCCGACCGGCACCGCAGCATCCTGGAAAGCCTCGGGCTGCCCCTCACCTACCGGCGCGACCGCTGGCAGGCCCTGCTCGACGGCATGCGGCGGGACAAGAAGTCCCGTGGCGACCTGCTGCGCTTCGTGGTGCTCGACGGCGTGGCCCGCCCCGGGATCCTCGACGTCCCTGACACCTCGCTGCTGTTCGCCGCGTACCAGGAGATCGCCTCCTGATGCCATTTTCCACAGGCGGCACCAGCGATTGGCCGGACGGAGGGTTTACCGGGATCAAGATCAACCCGGACACCCTGGTGCCGCAGATCGTCAACGAGGATGCCGTCGCGGCAGCGCTGGCAGCCTCGACCGACCCCGGTGACCTGATCTTCGTGCGCCTTGTTCAAGGCCACGCCGGCGAAGCCGCGGAGCTGCTCGCCGAGGCCCGTTACAACGACCCCTCCTCGCTGCGCCTGCGCATTTTCGAAGCGGACGTCCTGCGGGTCTCCAACCGGCTGGACCGGGCGGTCGAACTGTTCCGGCAGCTGCTGGCGGAGACCCGAGGCACCCCGGACGAGCCCGTCATTCGGCAGCACCTCGGACGCTCCTACTTCGCCAGCGGCAACACTGCCGCCGCCGTCGAATGCTTCGCCAAGGCACTGGACCTGTTCGTCGCCGGGTCCGCGGATGCCGCCCTGATCTACGCCTCGACGGTGGCGCTGCAACGCGCCCGGTACGTCCTCGATCTCTCCTCCTGACACCGGGCAGCCAGGACCCCCGCGGGGAACCCGCCCGGGCCCCGCCCGGGCCCGTCAGGCAGCGGACCCACAAAACCGGTAGAATGGATCTTGGATTTTTGATAAATACGCGCTGGCGGGCCATTCGGCATGCTTGCCTGGCATAACCGGCTGGCAGCTAGAAGCAGCCAGCAAAGAAACCAGAGGATACAGTGGCAACCACTAACGACATCAAGAACGGAACCGTCCTTAAGCTTGAGGGCCAGCTCTGGAACATCATTGAGTTCCAGCACGTCAAGCCCGGCAAGGGCGGAGCGTTCGTGCGCACCAAGATGCGTAACGTGATGTCCGGCAAGGTCGTCGACAAGACCTTCAACGCCGGACTCAAGATCGAAACCGCCACGGTTGACCGCCGCGACTACCAGTACCTGTACCAGGACGGCGCGGACTTCGTGTTCATGGACACGACCGACTTCGACCAGCTCACCGTCCCGGGTGCAACCGTGGGCGACGCCACCAACTTCATGCTCGAGAACCAGATGGTCAACATCGCCATCCACGAGGGCAACCCGCTCTACATCGAGCTGCCCCCCAGCGTCGTGCTCGAGATCACCTACACGGAGCCGGGCCTGCAGGGCGACCGCTCCTCGGCCGGCACCAAGCCCGCCACGCTTGAAACCGGATACGAGATCCAGGTGCCGCTGTTCGTCGAGAACAACACCAAGGTCAAGGTCGACACCCGCGACGGCAGCTACCTCGGGCGGGTCAACGACTAGTGAGTGCACGCGGTAAGGCCCGTAACCGGGCCCTGGATGTTCTCTTCGAAGCGGAACAACGTTCCGTGTCGGCGTTCGATGTGCTGAAGTCCCGCCGGGAGCAGACGGACCAGATCGTCAACCCGTACACCCTGGAAATCGTTGAGGGCGTGATCTCCCACCAGAGCGCGATCGACGAGTTCCTGGAAACCTATTCGCAGGGCTGGACCCTGGAGCGGATGCCGTCGGTGGACCGCATCATCCTGCGGATCGGCACCTGGGAGCTGCTCTACAACGACGACGTTCCCGACGGCGTTGCCGTCAGTGAGGCCGTGGCGCTTGCCAAGACACTCTCCACGGACGAATCGCCGTCGTTCATCAACGGCCTGCTGGGCCGCCTGCAGCAGTTGAAGCCTTCGCTGCTCGCCTAGAGCCAGACGCTGAAAAGGAACCCCGCCCGGAACATCCCGGCGGGGTTCCTGCGTTCTCCGGGTCAGCCCACGACGGCGGCCCGGAGGGCGCCGATTTCGGCGAGCTGGCGGCGCTCATCGAGCTGGTGCACCGGCACGTCCCGGCCGCTGAGGATCCGCTGCCGGGTGAAGGCGAGCTGGGTGGCGGCACGCAGCAGGGCCTTCATCTGCGGGCCCCGGCCGATGGATTTGGCCCAGCGCAAAGCGGAACGCCGTCCGCCGCCGGTGCCCAGCATGTCCACCTCGGCCGCGGTGAACCAGCCCGCCGCCGCGTATTCCTTGAGCCGCTGGCGGGTGAGCCGGCGTTCGGCGACCCGCAGCAGTACGATGACCAGGACAGCCAGCAGGAAGATCGGCACCTGCACCAGCAGGTACTGGGCCAGGAAGTTCTGCCCCATGCCGTTCCAGCCGCTGTGCAGCAGCATCGCGGGAACGAGGCCGACGGCGAACGCGAGCACGGACAGACCGTTGTTCCAGCGGCGCGCGGCGAAGCCCATGACCAGCCCGGTCGTGCCCGTGAAAATGGCGTGGGCGAACGGTGACATCACCCCGCGGAGGAAAAACACCACCGCGAGGTCCGTGCCGGGGTCGCTGGATTCGGCGATCGCGCGGCCGAAGTAGAGGATGTTCTCGGTGAACGCGAAGCCGGCCGCGATCGTGAAGGCGAACACCACACCGTCCACCGGTCCGTCGAAGCTTTTCCGGGCGAACAGCAGGAGGAGCAGCAGTCCCAGGGACTTGGCGAATTCCTCCACCACCGGTGCCTGGACAGTCACAGCGAAGGTCTTGTAGTCCAGGCCGGACGCCGGCCCGGCCACGAACGAGAAGTAGGGCTGGAGCAGCATCGTCACCGCAACCGAGACGACGGCTCCCCAGACAAACGCGAAAAGCAGCAGCGCCCTGGGTTCGGGCTCCCAGCGGTCGATGAAGCGCACCGTCAGCAGCACGGTACCCAGCGGTACCAGCGAAGCCAGGAAGCCGATGGCGAATCCGGAAATCCCGGTGCTGCCCAGCAGGAACGGCAGCACCAGGAACAGGCT
>NZ_MQTS01000181.1:7991-11393 GCF_020532825.1 Arthrobacter sp. SO3 | reverse complement strand
GCGCGAGCCCGACAACGCCGGCGGAGCGGCGGCCCCGCCGCGCCGGCGGAAGGGCGGGCAGGGGCGCCGGCCGGCCCGGGCCGCGGTGGCCGGCAGGAGCCGGCCGGTAGTCCTCCGGCTGGACCTGCCCCAGCCACGTCGGGTTGGCCTGCTGGGGAAGCGGCGGCCGGCCGCCGGGGGAGGACCCCGGGTGGTCATGGCCCGGCTGCGGCTCGTTCGTCATCATGGTCCCGAGCCTATGTCCGTGTGAGGTTAAACGCATGCCGGCGGCGCCGGGGCGCAAGACCCGCTGTGGTAATTTGGGAGGGCAAACCATCCTTTTTTAATTCCGTCCCGTGAGGCGGGGAAAGGGGAGACGAGCGTTGACTTCTGTTCCAGAAGCACCGGTTCCGGCCAAGGTTGTTCTTACCCGAGTGGTACTCAACCAGGCGGACATCGACCGTGCACTCACTCGTATCGCCCATGAAATTCTCGAGTCCAACAAGGGCTCCCAGGACCTGGCCCTGCTGGGCATCCCGCGGAGGGGCTACCCCCTCGCCGTCCGGCTTGCCGCCAAGATTGCCGCCGCCGATCCCACCGTGGACCCCGCTGCGATCGTGGGCCAGCTCGATGTGACAATGTTCCGCGACGACCTTTCCCACCAGGCCATGCGCCCGCCGTACCCCACACAGCTTCCGCGCACCGGCATCGACAACAAGGTGGTAGTGCTGATCGACGACGTCCTGTACTCCGGCCGGACCATCCGCGCCGCCCTCGACGCGATCATCGACCTCGGCCGTCCCCGCATCGTGCGCCTCGCGGTGCTGATCGACCGCGGCCACCGGGAACTGCCGATCCGGGCGGACCACGTCGGCAAGAACCTCCCCACCTCCTCCGCCGAGAAAGTCCGGGTCCGGCTCGAGGAAACCGACTCCGTCGACGGCGCGCCGGTCAACGAAGTGGTCATCGAGGCCACCGCATGAAGCACCTGCTCTCCACCGAAGACCTGAGCCTGTCCAACGCCGTCCGCATCCTCGACACCGCCGAGGAAATGGCAGCCGTGGGGGAGCGTGAGGTCAAGAAGCTGCCCACCCTGCGCGGCCGGACCGTGGTGAACCTGTTCTTCGAGGACTCCACCCGGACCCGCATTTCCTTCGAGGCGGCCGCCAAACGGCTCTCCGCCGACGTCATCAACTTTTCCGCGAAGGGCTCCTCCGTCTCGAAGGGCGAATCCCTCAAGGACACGGCCCAGACGCTCTCCGCGATGGGGGCCGACGCCGTTGTCATCCGGCACTGGGCCTCCGGCGCCCCGCACCGGCTCGCCGCCACGGACTGGATCGACGCCGCCGTCATCAACGCCGGCGACGGCACCCACGAGCACCCCACCCAGGCGCTGCTGGACGCGTTCACCATGCGCCGGCACTGGTCGAAGCTGGCCGGCACCCCGTCCGCCGGGGCAGACCTCACCGGCATGCGGGTCGCGATCGCCGGGGATGTGCTGCACTCCCGCGTGGCCCGCTCCAACGTCTGGCTGCTGCGCACCCTCGGGGCGGAAGTCACACTGGTCGCCCCGCCGACACTGCTGCCGATCGGCGTCGAAAAGTGGCCGTGCAGCGTCAGTTACGACCTGGACGCGACCCTCGCCCGCGGCGTGGACGCCATGATGATGCTGCGCGTGCAGGGCGAACGGATGAACGCCTCCTTCTTCCCGACCACCCGCGAATACTCGCGCCGCTGGGGCTTCGACGACAACCGGCTCCGCGCCCTGGACACCCTGGGCTTCAAGGACACCATCATCATGCATCCCGGGCCGATGAACCGCGGCCTGGAGATCTCGTCCGCCGCCGCCGACTCGCCCCGCTCCACGGTCCTGGCGCAGGTCCGCAACGGCGTGTCCATCCGGATGGCGGCCCTCTACCTGCTGCTCTCCGGGGACACCCGCGAACCGGCCGTCCGCACGAACTCCACCTCTTCCCCCTCCGCCCACGCCACCAAGGAGAGCCACTAATGGCATCACAGCAACAGGACGCAGGCACCGGCGCCTACCTGATCCGCGGCGCCGCCATTCTCGGCGGAGCCCCCGAAGACCTCCTGATCCGCGACGGCATCATCGCCGAACGCGGCCAGGACCTCTCCGCCGACGGCGCGACCGTCATTGAGGCCGCCGGTCTCGTGGCCCTGCCCGGCATGGTGGACATCCACACCCACCTGCGCGAACCCGGCCGCGAAGACGCCGAAACGGTCGAGACCGGCACCCGCGCCGCGGCCCTGGGCGGCTACACGGCCGTGCACGCCATGGCGAACAGCACCCCGGTGGCGGACACCGCCGGCGTCGTCGAACAGGTCCTCACCCTGGGCCGCACCGCCGGCTGGGTGGATGTCCGCCCGGTGGGCGCCGTGACCGTCGGCCTGGCGGGGGAGCAGCTCGCCGAACTCGGCGCCATGGCCGACTCCCGCGCCCGGGTCCGGGTCTTCTCCGACGACGGCATCTGCGTCCACGACCCGGTGCTGATGCGCCGGGCGCTGGAATACGTCAAGGCGTTCGACGGCGTCGTGGCCCAGCACGCGCAGGAACCCCGGCTCACCGCCGGCGCGCAGATGAACGAGGGCGAAGTCTCCGCCGTCCTCGGACTCACCGGCTGGCCCGCCGTCGCCGAAGAAAGCATCATCGCCCGGGACGTCCTGCTCGCCCAGCACGTCGGCTCCCGGCTGCACGTCTGCCACGTCTCCACGGCCGGTTCCGTCGAGATCATCCGCTGGGCCAAATCCCGCGGCGTCAACGTCACGGCCGAAGTCACCCCGCACCACCTCTGGCTCACGGACGAACTCGCCCGCAGCTACGACCCGGTCTACAAGGTCAACCCGCCGCTGCGCACCGACGCCGACGTGCAGGCCCTGCGCGCCGCGCTGGCCGACGGTACGATCGACGTCGTGGGCACCGACCACGCCCCGCACCCCAGCGAGCACAAGGAATGCGAGTGGGCCCAGGCCGCCATGGGCATGACCGGGCTGGAAACCGCGCTGTCCGTGGTGCAGCACACGATGATCGAAACCGGGCTGATGGGCTGGGCCGACTTCGCCCGGGTCACCTCCACCGCACCCGCCGCCATCGGCCGGCTGACAGACCAGGGACGCCCGCTCGACGCCGGCGAACCCGCCAACGTCACACTGGTGGACCCGGCTGCGCGGTGGACCGTGGACCCTTCTAAGATGGCAACCATGGGCCGTAACTCTCCTTTTGCCGGCCGGGAACTCCCCGGCAAGGTGGTGGCGATGTTCTTCAAGGGCCACCCCACCGTCCTGGACGGCAAGCTGAACACCCCGTACCGCTGGCTCCCGGAGCAGGCCCAGCTGCCCGGCACCGCAGCGGCAGGCCACTGATGGACAAGCTGCCCTTCCTCCTGATTATGCTGGCCCTCGCCG
>NZ_MQTS01000181.1:0-7979 GCF_020532825.1 Arthrobacter sp. SO3 | reverse complement strand
CGCCCTGCTGGCGGTCGGCTGGCGGAACCGCCTGCGCCGCCAGGCCGACGTCGACCCGCTGCCTGAGATCCCCGCGGAACTGGGCGCGGCGCTGGCCGTCGCCGACGGCCAGTACGTCGCCTCCACCACCGCCGGTGACTGGCTGGACCGGATCGCGGTCCACAACCTGGGGCTCCGCACCAACGCCGAACTCAGCGTCCACCCGGAAGGTGTGCTCTTCGACCGCGCCGGCGCCGGCCCGGTCTTCATCCCCGTGGCCCGGCTTACCGGGGTGCGGCAGGAAAGCGGCATGGCCGGAAAGTTCGTCGAAAAGGACGGGCTGCTGGTGCTCAGCTGGATGCTCGGCACCCGCGAACTGGACTCCGGTTTCCGCACCCGGCACGCCGGCGACAAAACCCTCCTCCTCAACGCCCTGCAAGATTTGATCCCCGCGGCCCCTCAGGCCAATGCCGATAGTGGAAAGTAACGACGTGACGGACTCCAACGAAGTTTCAGCAACAGCAGTTTCAGCAACAGCAGCAGCATCCACCCGGGCGGCCCTCGTGCTCGAGGACGGCCGGATCTTCCGCGGCACCAGCTACGGCGCCACCGGAACGGCGCTCGGCGAGGCCGTGTTCGCGACCGGCATGACCGGCTACCAGGAAACCATCACCGACCCCTCCTACGCCCGCCAGCTCGTGGTCCAGACCGCCCCGCACATCGGCAACACCGGTGTGAACAAGGACGACGCCGAGTCCCGGCGGATCTGGGTGGCCGGCTACATCGTCCGCGACGCCGCCCGCCGCCCTTCCAACTGGCGCTCCGAGCGCAGCCTCGACGACGAACTGGTCGAACAGGGCATCGTCGGCATCCAGGGCGTGGACACCCGCGCCATCACCCGGCACCTGCGCGAGCACAAGACCATGCGCGCCGGCATCTTCTCCGGTGACGCCGCCCGCGCCACGGACAAGGAACTGGTGGACACCGTCCTGGCCAGCGCCCCGATGGAAGGCTCACGGCTGGCCGAAGAAGTCAGCGTCGAGACGGCCTACACGGTGGAACCCAAGGACTGGGGCTGGGAGGGCGAACCGCGCTTCAGCATCGCCGCGATCGACCTCGGCATCAAGCGGATGACCCCCATCCGCTTCGCCGAGCGCGGCGTCCGGGTGCACGTGCTGCCCGCCACCGCCACCCTGGCCGATGTCCAGGCGGTCAACCCCGACGGCTTCTTTATGTCCAACGGCCCGGGGGACCCCGCGACCGCCGACAACCAGGTCAAACTCCTCCGCTCGGTCCTGGACGAGAAGATCCCCTACTTCGGCATCTGCTTCGGCAACCAGATCCTGGGCCGCGCCCTGGGCTTCGGCACCTACAAGCTGCGCTACGGCCACCGCGGCATCAACCAGCCCGTGATGGACCGCCGCACCGGCAAGGTCGAAATCACCTCGCAGAACCACGGCTTCGCCGTCGACGCCCCGCTTGACGGCGCCACGCAGGCCCCCGAGGAGCGGTTCGGCCGCGTCGAGGTCAGCCACGTGAGCCTCAACGACGACGTCGTCGAGGGCCTCTCGTGCCTGGACATCCCGGCCTTCTCGGTGCAGTACCACCCTGAGGCCGCCGCCGGACCGCACGATGCCGCCTACCTCTTCGACCGCTTCATCCAGCTGATGGCGGACACTGCCAGCGACACCAAGACTGCCACCGATTCCAAGACTGCCAGCGACACCAAGACTGCCACCGATTCCAAGACTGCCAGCGACACCAAGACTGCCACCGATTCCAAGACTGAGGACAAGAAGTAATGCCCAAGAGAACTGACCTTAAGAGCGTCCTGGTCATCGGTTCCGGCCCGATCGTGATCGGCCAGGCCGCCGAATTCGACTACTCCGGCACCCAGGCACTGCGCGTCCTCAAGGAGGAAGGCCTCCGCGTCATCCTCGTCAACTCCAACCCGGCCACCATCATGACCGACCCGGAGTTCGCCGACGCGACCTACATCGAGCCGATCACCCCCGAGGTGGTCGAGAAGATCATCGCCAAGGAACGCCCGGACGCGCTCCTGCCCACCCTGGGCGGGCAGACCGCCCTGAACACCGCCATCGCGCTGGACAAGAACGGCGTACTGGAGAAGTACAACGTGGAGCTGATCGGCGCCAACATCGCCGCGATCGAGCTCGGCGAGGACCGCGAAAAGTTCAAGGGCGTGGTGGAACGCTGCGGCGCCGAATCGGCCCGCAGCCACATCATCCACACCATCGACGAGGCCCTCACCGCCGCCGAGGACCTCGGCTACCCGATGGTGGTCCGGCCCTCCTTCACCATGGGCGGCCTCGGCTCCGGGCTCGCCTACGACGAGAACGACCTCCGCCGCATCGTCGGCCAGGGGCTGCAGTACAGCCCCACGTCCGAGGTGCTGCTCGAAGAGAGCATCCTGGGCTGGAAGGAATACGAGCTCGAGATGATGCGCGACAAGAACGACAACGTCGTGGTCGTCTGCTCCATCGAGAACTTCGACCCGGTCGGCGTGCACACCGGCGACTCCATCACCGTCGCCCCGGCGCTGACCCTGACCGACCGCGAATACCAGCGCCTGCGCGACATCTCCATCGCCGTCATCCGCGAAGTCGGCGTCGACACCGGCGGCTGCAACATCCAGTTCGCCGTCGAACCCGACACCGGCCGCGTCGTCGTGATCGAGATGAACCCGCGCGTCTCCCGCTCCTCCGCGCTGGCCTCCAAGGCCACCGGCTTCGCGATCGCCAAGATCGCCACCAAGCTCTCGCTGGGCTACACCCTGGACGAGATCCCGAACGACATCACGCAGAGGACGCCGGCCTCCTTTGAGCCGACCCTGGACTACGTCGTCGTGAAGGTCCCGCGCTTCGCCTTCGAGAAGTTCCCGGCGGCGGACCCCACACTGACCACCACCATGAAGTCGGTGGGCGAGGCCATGGCCATGGGCCGCAACTTCACCGAGGCACTGCAGAAGGCGCTGCGGTCCCTGGAGCAGAAGGGCTCCCAGCTGGACTTCAGCCACGTTCCGGAATGGGAAGTCCCGGAGCTGATCGAGAAGTCCAAGCGGCCCACGACGGACCGCCTGCACCAGGTCCAGCGTGCCCTGCTCGGCGGCGCCACCGTCGAACAGCTCTTCGAAGCGACGAAGATCGACCCCTGGTACCTGGACCAGCTCCAGCTGCTGAATGAGATCTCGGTCGAAATCCGCCAGGCCGCCGCCCTGACCCCGGAGATGCTGAAGCGCGCGAAGCGCCACGGCTTCTCCGACGAGCAGATCGGCGCCCTGACGCACAACTCCGAGGACGTCGTCCGCGGCGTCCGGCAGGCCCTGGGCATCCGCCCGGTCTACAAGACGGTGGACACCTGCGCCGCCGAATTCGCCGCGTACACGCCTTACCACTACTCCTCCTACGACGAGGAGGATGAGGTCGCGCTGCACGCCAAGCCCTCCATCATCATCCTCGGTTCCGGCCCCAACCGGATCGGCCAGGGCATCGAGTTCGACTACTCCTGCGTCCACGCCTCGATGGCGCTGCGCAAGGCCGGCTACGAGACCGTGATGGTCAACTGCAACCCCGAGACCGTCTCCACCGACTACGACGTCTCCACCCGCCTGTACTTCGAGCCGCTCACGCTCGAGGACGTGCTCGAGGTCATCGCGGCCGAAGAGCGCACCGGCGGCGTGATGGGCGTCTTCGTCCAGCTGGGCGGCCAGACCCCGCTCAAGCTCGCCCAGCAGCTCGCCGACGCCGGCGTGCCGATCCTTGGCACCTCCCCGGAAGCGATCGACCTCGCCGAGCACCGCGGCGCCTTCTCCCAGGTGCTCGACAAGGCCGGCCTGATCTCGCCGAAGAACGGCACCGCCGTGTCCTTCGACGACGCCAAGAAGATCGCCGACGAAATCGGCTACCCGGTCCTGGTCCGCCCCTCCTACGTCCTCGGCGGCCGCGGCATGGAGATCGTGTACGACGAGCCCAACCTCTCGCGCTACATCGCCAACGCCACCGAGATCACCACCGAGCACCCGGTGCTGATCGACCGGTTCCTCGAGGACGCCGTCGAAATCGACGTCGACGCGCTCTACGACGGCACCGAGATGTACCTCGGCGGCATCATGGAGCACATCGAGGAGGCCGGCATCCACTCCGGCGACTCGGCCTGCGTACTGCCGCCCATTACCCTGGGCAACAACGTGCTGGAGCGGGTCCGCACCGCCACGCTGGCGATCGCCGAGGGCGTGGGGGTCCGCGGCCTGATCAACATCCAGTTCGCCCTGGCCTCCGACGTGCTCTACGTCCTGGAAGCCAACCCGCGGGCCTCCCGCACCGTGCCGTTCGTCTCCAAGGCGACCGGTGTGCAGATGGCGAAGGCGGCGGCCCTGATCGGCACCGGCGTCACCATCAACCAGCTCCGCACGGCCTACAAGATGCTGCCGGAAACCGGGGACGGCTCCACGCTGCCGCTGGACGCCCCGGTCTCGGTCAAGGAAGCCGTGCTGCCATTCAGCCGTTTCCGCACCCCGGAAGGCAAGGTGGTGGATTCGCTGCTCGGGCCGGAAATGCGCTCCACCGGCGAGGTCATGGGCATCGACAAGCACTTCGACACCGCCTTCGCCAAGAGCCAGGCCGCCGCCAACAACGCGCTGCCCACCGAAGGCAAGATCTTCGTCTCCGTGGCCAACCGGGACAAGCGCTCGGTCATCATGGGCGTGAAGCGGCTCTCCGACCTCGGCTTCGAGATCGTCTCCACCGGCGGCACCGCCGATGTGCTGCGCCGCAACGGCATCCAGGCCACCCCGGTCCGGAAGGTCGCCGAGGGCTCCAGCGCCGAGGGCGAGGGCACCATCGCGGACCTCATCATCGCCGGCGAGATCGACATGGTCTTCAACACACCCTCCGGCGGCGAAGCCCGCAGCGACGGCTACGAACTGCGCGCCGCCGCGACGTCGATCGGCATCCCCTGCATCACGACCGTGGCGGAATTCAACGCCGCCGTGCAGGCGATCGAGGCGCTGCGCACCTACGAGTGGTCGGTGACGAGCCTGCAGGAGCACGCCGCGGCACTGGTGGCATCGCAAAAAGCAGCCTCGCAGGAACGCGTCGCGCAGGAAGCGAACTCGCATGCCTGAGACGGTTGCCGCTGCCGGCCGGGAGTCCTTCGGCTCCCGGCTGGGCCGGGCCATGGCGGACCGCGGTCCGTTGTGTGTCGGGATCGATCCGCACCCGGCACTGCTGCAGGGCTGGGGACTGAACGACGACGTCGCCGGGCTGGAGCGTTTCTCGCTGACCGTCCTGGAGGCGGTGGGGTCCCTCGCTGCCGCGCTCAAGCCCCAGGTGGCGCTGTATGAGCGGCACGGCTCGGCAGGCATGGCCGTCCTGGAACGCACCCTCGCCGCGGCGGCGGAGGCCTCGGTCCTGACCATTGCCGACGCCAAGCGTGGGGACATTGGTTCCACCATGGCCGCCTACGCCGACGCCTGGCTGCGGGACGGTTCCGCCCTGGCCGCCGACTCGGTGACGCTGAGCCCGTACCTGGGCTTCGAATCGCTCCGCCCGGCACTGGACCTCGCGGCGGAAACCGGCCGCGGCGTCTTCGTCCTGGCGCTGACCTCCAACCCCGAGGGCGCCTCCGTCCAGCACGTCGGCGGCGCGGACTCCGTAGCCCGCCGGATCGTGCAGGCGGCAGCGGCGGAGAACCGGCGGTACGCGGGGGAGCTGGGGTCCACCGGCCTCGTGGTCGGCGCGACCGTCGGCTCCGCACTGACGGACCTTGACCTGGACCTCGCCGCGGTGCGCGGCCCGATCCTCGCCCCGGGCCTCGGTGCGCAGGGCGCGACGGCAGCTGACCTGCGCCGGACCTTTGGCAGCGCCTACGGCCAGGTGCTGGGGACGTCCAGCCGGGACATTCTCGGCGCCGGACCGCGGATCCAGGCCCTGCAGGACGCTGCCCGGCGCACCCTCGAGGAACTGCGCGCAGCCTAGGCGCATTACCCGCGGAGGTAGGTGGGCCCGGCACCGCGGACGGCATCCAGTTGACGTAAAGGGCCGCTCCTGGGCGCGCGGTTTCTTGGGGTCGTTGCAACACCTGTTGGTTCGGTGGTTAGCAGTAAATCACGCAGACGCTCGGCTGGGGTATACCAGCCGAGCGTCTGCGTGGGCGGCCGTTGAGCTCCTGTGCGACGTGTTCGAGGTCTTCGGGTCCGTAAGCGGACAGGTCGGTGCTTTTGGGGAAGTATTGGCGCAGCAGCCCGTTCGACGCTCCTATGTTTGTCAACCGTGTTCGGGCGCCGAGGACTTGGCCGTGGACTCCATAACGCGGTAGAGGTGTCGGGCGAGGGTGCGCTTGAGGCAGCGGCGGATATCGCGGTGTGTCTTGCCTTGAAGGGTGCGCCGAGCTTCGTAGGCCCGGGTTTCGGCGTGGCACCGGATGCGGGTGATCGCAACTGTATGCAGGGCCCGGTTGAGAGCCCGGTCTCCGCCGCGGTTGAGACGGTGCCTGGTGCGTTGGCCGCTGCTGGCTTCCAGCGGTGCGACTCCCGCCAGCGAGGCGAATGCCGCTTCGCTTCTGACCCGTCCGGGGTGGGACCAGCTGATGAGCAGCTGGGCTGCGACGACCGGTCCCACGCCGGGTTCGGCGAGCAGCGCCGCTCCCGCCGGGTGTTGCTGGATGAGACGGGCCAGCTCGGGATCGATGTCCGCGAGCTGGCCGGTCAGGAACCGTATGCGCGCGGTGATCGACTGCAATGTCAGCACCGTGATCCGGTGTTCGACCGTGGCAGCCGCGGCGGTGACCGTGCTTTCGATCAATGCCAGCTGGGTGGCCAGAGGGCGGCCGCGCAGGGGCGCCCGCAGCTGTTCGGGTGCGACCACGATGAGGCTCTTGAGTTCGTTGATGGCCTTTGTGCGGCTGACAAGCACTGCCTGGCGGGTCGCTGACAGGGCCCTGATCGCTTCACGCAGCCCGCGGACGCGGGGACTGGACTGGTGCTCCCGGGCCAGCGCGGTCCGGGCGGCCCGGACCGCGTCGAGCCGGTCGTTCTTGGCGCCGCGGGCGCGCTTGAGGGCGCCGACTTCGACGACATCCTCGCCCGCCAGGGCCAGTTCCCCGGCGAATCCGGCGGCGAAACTTCCTGTTCCCTCCAACGCCCAGACCCGGCGGCCCGGGGCGTGTTTTCGTGCCCAGTCGAGCATGCGTGCGTATCCCGGACCGTCGGCCGTCGCCTCGATATGGGCGCGGATGCTGCCGATGGCTGTATCCAGCACTGCCAGGTCGATGGTGTCCCGGTCCGGATCACCGCCGATCACGTAGTCATAGTCCTCTGCCAGTGTCGTCATTGCCTTGGTCCTTTCATCAAGCTGGCGGATACGGTCCACGCCGAGCCCGGAAAGCAGAACATTCACCGGCGGCAACACTGTGACGGGTCACGCCTTGAGGCGGACAAGCTCCTAATCAAGCCAGAACCGGTGGCGGGTCAGGCCAGCGCCGGCAGTTTCAGGGGACACGTCAAACGGAAGGCACGCGCACTCGCGGCCAGTATTCTCGGGAGTCACTCTTCGCTGCCGACACCCACCCTTCCGGATCAGCCCTTCCCGGGCTACCTCCATACTCACAGTGTTCTCGTTCGAACCGCGCTGCCAGGGGCTGGCTGGGTCGCAGAAGTAGACCTGCATGTCGGTGGCCAGGGTGATGGACTTGTGGGCGGCCATTTCGGCCCCCTGGTCCCAGGTGAGGGAGCCTCTAAGGTGGGCCGGCAGGGTCGACTCGCGTACTTCCTGTAGGTTCGAGGTTTTCCCGTTAAAGACGACACGGTCGTTGCAACTCCCAAAAATTCGGGGTGTTGCAATGACCGCTAGAACCCAAGACGCGCCATAGCGGCCATTCCTGGCAAATGGGCGGGACCAGCCCGGCGGGTTCAAGCGATCGTTGCAACACCTCCGAATTATCGGGAGTTGCAACGCGAATGGAATCACCATCAAGAAGTAGTT
>NZ_MQTS01000180.1 GCF_020532825.1 Arthrobacter sp. SO3 | reverse complement strand
CCGGCCCCACGCCGCAGCCGTCCTGGCTGCCGGCGCCGGCCTCATCCTCGCCCTCTCGGCCTGCAGTCCCTCCTCCGGCACGGCAGGACCCTCACCGGCCGGCCCCGACAGCGGCCTGCCTGACGCGCACATTCACGGGCTGAGCGTCAGCAGCGAAACCGGCCAGGTGCTCCTGGCCACCCACGAAGGCCTGTTCGACGTCACGGAAGAACCAGCTGCCAAAATCGGCGCCATCAACGACCTGATGGGTTTCACCGGCGGCACCGACCACGGCGTCCTCTACGCATCCGGACACCCCGGGGAAGGCTCCGGCCTTCCCAACCCGATCGGGCTGATCAGATCCACCGACGCCGGTAAAACGTGGGAACAGCTCTCCCGCCAGGGTGAATCCGACTTCCACGCGCTCACCGCGACCAAATCCGGGATCCTCGGTTACGACGGCGCACTGCGCACCAGCACGGACGGTACGACCTGGAGCACGGTGCCCGCGGATTTCGTCCCGGCCGTCCTCGCCGGAAACCCCACCAGCGACACCGTCCTGGCCACCACTCCGCAAGGGATCCGCCGCTCAACGGACGGCGGCCAAACCTGGACCAGGGTGGACTCCGGACCCGTGATCCAGTTCGCCGCCTTCGCCGGCCCCGCCGAGGCAGTTGGAGTAGAACCGGACGGGACGGTCCACACCTCCGCAGACGCCGGAGCGACTTGGAACCGAACGGGCAAAATCCAGGACACGGTCCAGGCTGTGGCGGCGGTGACGGGCCCGGATGCAGGTCTGTCGATCTGGGGCGCCACTGCCAGCGGGCTCGTCGTCTCCACCGACGGCGGAATTTCGTTCCGTCCCGCCAACGCCCCCTGACCGAGTGATGCGCGACCCGTTCATGGTCCTGTTCGGGGGCTTCATCGTTTTCACGGCTATCGCGCTTTTGATGGCCCTGAACCGCCCGGGCCGGCAGGGTGCCCGGCCGCAGCGGGAAACCACGCCGGTCAGGCAGGCCGGTGAGCGCCGCCGCTGGGAACTCGCGGTCTGCATTGTGCTCGCTGCCGTCGGCCTGGATGTTGCGGCCTCATAAGGCATCGGCACGTCCTCCCCCGGCGGCAGCGGCATCACCGTGGAGCTCGGCTTTTCCATGATGGTCCTCGCCGTCGTGTGGTCCATCTTCCGCCAGGAGATCCTGCGCTACCAGCTGCGGCTCGGCACAGCTCTCTACGACCTTCCGAGGCCCGCGGAGCCTGCCCAGGTCAAGGCCGCCGAATACACCGGCGTCATCCTCCGTATTCTGTTGTTCCTTCTCGGTCTCACGATCGTGCTGGCCAGGCTGATGCTTCGCTAGCAGGCGGGCCCCTGGCCCCGTCCCGGGGAGAGCAGCTGACGGCGTGACCATCACGGCATGAAGGCCGGGCAGACCGGCCGCCCCACCGGGACCTCCGCCTCTGCCTGTGAGCCGGTGCCGCGCTGAGACTCGAAGTAACTCTCTGCAGCGAAAGCACCGATTATGATGTGGGGTTACGGACAAGGCATGGGAGTCAGGGACGGACTCGATCAGCAGGGATCGGGCTTCGAAGATGAGGCGATGAGGCGATGAGTTTGACGATCTCCCGGACCAGATTGTCGCCGGTGGCGGTCCAGTGCTATTTTGGCCGGGAGTTTTTCCGGATCCGGGTGGAGCGGCAACAGGAAACGCGGGCCTCTTCGGACGATCCCACCGGCGCCGTGCGATCCCGGACTGCGGGAATGGTGCGCGGGTTTACCCGGTCTGGCACGAAACTGCCTTCCAGTGAGGGACGAATACCGCAGGGGCCGGGAAGCCGGCCGGGGTACCCGCCGCAGGGGTGTCCGGCGTTGCTACGGGCCCTCGTCGAGGATACGGAGGCGTTCCTGGTACTCCTGTGCGCTCAGTTCGCCGCGCGCGTACCGCTCAGCGAGGATCCCGCGCGCACCCCCAGGGGTCTCGGCGGCCCCGATGTCCGTGTCTCGGGGTTCCTGACCGCTGTTCTGGACGCTGTTTTCTCCGGTGGTGCGGACCCCGCGGATGATGACCCAGATGAGGGCGATGGCCACCAGCAGGCCGATGGCCCACCACCAGCCCATACCGATTCCGCCACCCATCATGATTCGGACGTCCTTTCACGGCCCGTCGAGGGTCTCCCTCGCGTACCGGCTCTTACGCAACATATCATCCGCCGGAGCCCGTTCTACCGAGCCGCTCTGGCTGACCACGGGCCCCGCGCAGATGCATTTGAGGAATTGTCGTGGAACCGCCCTTGCAATGAGGCGTGCCGGCTGTGCCAGCTGCAGGACGGGTCAGCCTCCGAGGCTTACCTTCGGGTCGTAAGCTCGAGGGATTCGAGGCATGCTTGTCCGCCGCCATCCCACCCGTGAGTAGCTCTGGCGACGTGGGCGCCCCGCCCGGCTCGGTCGCCGGCCGGGTCGTGCACCACACCCGTTGCCCGGTGGTCCGCCCCATCCCCGCCACCCCCTGAGCAGCCCTGGTGCCGTAGGCCTGCGGACCTCAGTGCCGGGGCCCCCGGACCATGGCAGGGTCGGCGCAACCCGTTCTTGGTTCGCCTGGCGGGACGCGGGATGAGCCAGGTCAGGAAGCTCGGTGTCCCGGGCCCATGTCTGCTGCGGGACCACCAATGTCTTTGAGCGCGCTCTGGCAGATGTGTGGATGCGTCCCTGGTCTGAACATAGCGCCGGGAATCGTCCTCAGGAGCGGCGGCATGGCCGGGCGCAGCAGTCATATATCCACGCGGATCCGAGCAGGTCGGCGCCCGGGGTCTGAGTCGGTGATACACCCCCGGGGGTATGTTGGCGTAGTCTGAAACCAGACGGCTGCAGAGTTAGCCCGGATTTTTCATCGGATGGCGGTCGGGGCGCCGGGCCTGGTTTTTGCCGTCCCGGCGGGCTGAATCGGATT
>NZ_MQTS01000018.1 GCF_020532825.1 Arthrobacter sp. SO3 | reverse complement strand
CTGGTGATCTCCGACGCGCACAGCGGCCTGAAGAAGGCCATCGGCACGGTGTTCCAAGGCGCGGCGTGGCAGCGTTGCCGGTTCATACGTTCGTCCCAGAACGGGCTGGCACCGATCACGGTCAAAGGAGGGCGTAGCCCAGCCGGACCCCGCTCAGGCGCAAGCCGCGGTTCCGGCGCCGGGACCGGGGTGTAGGTGGTGCCGTCGCGGAGCATGGCCCAGAGGACGTTGAGGCCGCGCCTGGCCAGGGAGAGCATGGCCTGGATGTGGGTTTTCCCTTCAAGACGTTTGCGGTCGTAGTACCTCCGTGAGGCGGGGCAGGATTTCAGGGCCGAGAGCCTGGAGAGGTAGAAAACCCGAAACAGCCGGCGGTCGTAGCGGCGGGGCCGGTGGTGGTTGCCGGTGATGCGGCCGGAGTACCCGGGGCGCGGGGGCGAGTCCGGCTACGCCGGCGAACCGGTCGGCGGTTTCAAAGACGGTGAGGTCTCCGCCGGTGGCGCCGAGGAACTCCGCGGCGAGGACGGGGCCGAAACCGGGCTGCCGGCAGAGGGCGATTAAGCCGGACGCCACCCCGGAGAGATGGCGTCAATGACCGAGCCGGGGCCCGTCAGGCAGCCGGCACGACACCCCGGACTCCCCCCGTCGGGCAGCCGGGGAACGGCGCGCGTTCCGGGACCCTGGGTGGGGTCAGTTGAGGACGTCCGGCAGGGGCTTCCAGCACGGCGAGCGGGAGTTCGCGGTGAATAACGTAATCGCACGCTGCCGGGCCGGTCATCCTCAGACCCGGGCACCGAGGTCCACGGTGTTCAATACGGACATCGGCTGCACGCAACGGTATTCCGAGAAGCGGAACCGCCCAGCGACCCGTGAAGGAAATCAAGCATGGCAACAGGTACTGTCAAGTGGTTTAACTCCGAAAAGGGCTTCGGTTTCATTGCCCCTGACGACGGAAGCGCTGACGTGTTCGCACACTATTCGGCAATCGCATCCAGCGGTTACAAGTCCCTGGACGAGAACCAGAAGGTTCAGTTCGACATAACCCAGGGCCCCAAGGGCCCCAGGCTGAGAACATTCAGCCGCTCTAGCAGTCCCCGAGAGACTGGTCAGTCGTTGCGGCCGGCCAGTCTCTTGCTGTGTCCGGAGGCGCGAGCAAACATATGGCACGGAGACGATAATCCGGGTGGTAGCCACCGCACAGCTTTTGGACCCGTTGCGACAAAATCAGGCGGAACTAGGCTGATTGCGGTGAATCATCATTCAGTGCCTCATCCTCGAGCTGCTGGAAGGTCCGGCCCGTCGCAGTCTTCCAGATAATTCTTCCGTTGATGCTGCCGCCTAAACCACCGCGCTAGCGGTGCTAGGACTGCTGAACAGCTGGTCCTTAACGAAGACGTAATCGTCACCGCGAATATCGACCACGCCCTGCTCAACTAGGTCAATGCGCCGGCGCAGGAGAGAGGCCGGCAGCGAGGGGCGAGCCACAGCTTTGCCCGCCGACCCGGCGAGAACAAGGAGACCTTCCGTCGTTGGCCTTGCTCGGGCTTCAGTCCCGCCTTCCCGGAAGAGTAGCGTCTCAGCCGCATCGTTGCCGCCGCCGCTCGGGCCGGCCAACCGGATCTCCCGGACAGGCTCAAGAATTGGGTAGCCGAGTGTTGTTAGGAGGACGGAGATGGTCTCCAGATACTCGCGGCAGTCCGGTTCGAGAGGCGCCGGCGTATGCGGGTTTGAGGCGTCATAGGCGTTGTGCAGTTCGTAGCACCCGGCTTCCGAGGCCCTTCTTATGGGGATGAAATTGAAGGGTGGCTCGCCCTCGGAGCACGTCCACGACAGGCGACAGCCGATTCAGTGCGGGGCGCAATTTCGGCAGCGCTCGTTCCCATGGTCGACCAAACCAAGACCACGGGGGCTTGTCATGCTTCCCGGCGCGTATGTCGGAGCGATCTTCGGCGGCGTCTCACCGCTGGAGGCAGGCAGATTCCAGATCGTCGTCCTCGCCGCGATCATTGGCGCCGGAAGTCTCCTCGCCGTCGGGCTCACCGCATGGCTCGCCCCAGTACGGGTCCGCCCCGTTAGGGCAGGCGTCTGACCGCGCAGGCGGGGTGCGAGGCGTTGGCCCATGGGACTCATCTATGACAGCCCGGACCTGGCGGCCCTCACGCTTACCCTGCTCGCCGCGGAAGAATCCGAAGGATCCGGTGCCTAGGAGGGGCGCATGCTCGAATATCGCGGCGGCCTCGCACGGCGCAACGGCACTGCGTACCTCGAGCTGGTGGCCACCGCCCTCGCCCGGGTCCACTTCAAATCACTGGACGACCTGGCCCGGGCCACCGGCCGCGACTCAACAGCACTGCTGGACACCGCCGAGGCCGAGGCACTGGAAGGCCTCGATGGCGGGAGGTAGACCACCGTGCGGGTCCGGGCTACCGCAGGGCCTCGCCCCGCACGTGAAGGTGGCACGGGCCCGGGCCGTCACGAGCTGATGGATTGCCCGGGTGCGTGGTCGACAGCGAAGCGGTGATCTGGGCCCGGGCAGACTGGACTTCTCCGCAATGCAGCAACGCCTTGGCGCCGGCCCCAGGACCCTCCCCGGGCTCCTTCGGCAGGCTCCGGCCAGTTGCGTCGCCTTCGAGGTTCTGGCCGTGGCCGAACATGATGCGAGGGCACTGCCGCTGACTCAGCGGCGGGCGCTCCTGGAAGAGCTCGCCCCTGGGTGGGACCAGCGGGGCCGGAAGCTCAGCCATTTCGGAGGGTTTGGTGACGTACATCAGGAGTCGGGCCATGCTTTGTCCGGAATGGGCCTGCACTCAGAACAGAGCGAGTCGGTGGAGTTCGGTTGGAGAGCCAAGGGTGTGATCGAACATGGCTCGCTTCCTACTCCGGCTGGACGATCCGCACGGAGGCCAGCATCCGTTTATATGTCAGGTATTCGTCCGTCGCCATGAACGCTCTGGCCTCTTCGAGGGATGCGAAGGCAGGGGTCAGCGAAGTCGTCGAGGTCGACAACCAGCCAGCGGCGCTTCCGCTGAACTGGAAGTGGTCTGACACGATCAGCATGGTTCCACCGGGAAGGGATTCAACGTGATGGAATTCGGTGCACCCGTCCACTGAAGTTCCAGGCGGCTGCGATGTAATCCCAAGGGAAGCTTTCAGCGACGGTCCGGTCACAACCCGGTAGACGAATCGGGGAGACGTCGCCTCCGGGTCTAGGGCGTTGAAGGGGAGGTCAACCGGGACGCTGTCCAACTCCACATAGTCCTCCGGCCTGGCGATGCAAGCCTGCGGATCGCGCTGCGGCATCACCTTCCCGTAATAGATCTGCGCAAGGACACCCTGGGGTGCCGAGTCCCGCACGATCCTGAAGGACAACGAGTCGTAGCTTTCGTTGGGCACGTCGCTTCTTATAATGAAACCGGGTGCCAATTCAAGCTGGATCTGCGGTCCAGCCGCTCCGCCTGTCGTTGGGGACAGCCGCACCGTCCGCCACTCGTCCGTGCCGGTGACACCGCTGCTGACGCTCGGGGACGGCGAGGCGGCGGGCGGTGAGGGCTGCCACGCTGCGAGGAGCTGGGTCAGTACAACGGCGCCAACTACCAGTGCGGACATCGCGGCCACAGCCACAGCAACAACCCAAGGCCTCCGGGCCCCGCGGCCACCAAAAACCCCGTTTCCCCTGCCGCCGACAAAGTCCTGCCCTACGGCGTCCACGGCGGGTGCGCCCTCGAGTGCCGTGCGTAACGCAGCACGAGCATCCAGCCGCGGAGCGTTTAAGGGCCGCACTGGATTCGCCGAGTCCAGCAGTTCGTCAATCCTGTCCATGGAAGTGCTCCCCTGCCTTTTCGGTGTGGCCAGCTTTGAGCTGTTCGGGCATAGCCGCTGCGAACGCGCTTTTGGCCCGATGGAGACGTACTCCGACGCTGTTTTCGGTGCATCGAAGGGCAGCCGCCATCTCGGCGGTGGAAAGTTTGTCCCAGAAATGCAGCATGAGAATCTCCCTGTGACCTGGCCTGAGTTTGCCCAGCGTTTCTGCCACCGCAGCCTCGACATCGCCTCCGGCGGGTTCGGCTGCAGCGCGGACACCCTCGACGAGCTTGAGTATCAACTCGCGTCTGCGTCGCCTACCTCGATATTCGTTCCCGATGACATTCCGCGCCACACCGAACAGCCATGCCACCTCGGTGGTGGGGTCATCCTCCGACTTTTGCCAGGCGATGCGGAAGACGTCCGCCGTGAGCTCCCGGGCAACCTCAAGGTCGCCAACGCGGCGGAGCACGTAGTGCAGGACGCGCTCGTGCTGGGCAACATGAAGGGAGATGAAATCGGCTTCCCGCTGCAATAACATCACGCTGCCCTCGCTCATTGAGAAGTTGGGATTCCCAGACACCCCTCATGTTTCCGCGAACCGGCGAATTCTTACAGCAACCAGCGGAAATCTTATGGGTTGACCGCGGCCTCGGCGTCGCTCACCAGCGCGGTGAGCACCAGCTTCAACATCGCCGCCGGCCCAGCCGCCAAACTCGTCCTCACCACCCGGCCCTCCGGCGCCCCGGTCAACAGCGTGTTCGCCACCCAACCCGTGGTGGCCATCCATGACGCCGGCGGCAACAACGTGACCGCCGGCACCGCAACCGTCACACTCAGCATCACTCCGCCCCCAGGATCCGCCAACCTGACCTGCACGGTAAACCCCCTGGCGGCAGCCTCTGGCGTGGCCGCCTTTGCCGGCTGCAAAATCGACAAAAAGGGGACAAACAACACCCTGACCGCGTCGTCCGGCACCCTTACCGCCGCGGTGAGCGCACCCTTCAACATCTCGTAGAACGCTCCAGACACAGCACGTGCAAACTTCACGGAGAAATGGAAGCTGGCCCGCCTTGACGGACCCCGCGAGCACTTAGCCCCACCCCCAGGGAAAACCGCGGGCAATCCGGGAAGCGAAGTTCCCTTCGAGTGCAGATTTAATTGTGCGTCGCCGCCCCAGTCTGGATTGCTATTTCTCGACGGAAAGGAAGGATCCAAATGGCGCGTGCGGGCACTTTTGGACGGCGCCTGCCAGAATTCATGTCGGCGTCGGGAAGTCCCGGCTTGTCAGCAAAGCTTCCCACTCCGCGGGAAAGTAGCCATCGGTGTTCGCTGCCGCACGTCGTGGGACGAGGCGTTCAAGACGAAGATAAGATCGTTTTGGGTTCGTTCCGGCGAGTCCGCACGCCGTTGCCACTTAGCGGTCCAGCGCCACTGTCGCGCCGTGGTAGGGGAAAGTACGCCGTCCTCTCGCGCCCGGCTCTGGGCAGTCCAAGGCTGGGGCGCATCATTGAGGTGTCTGCCGCGGTGGACGCCGATTTTGCCTTGGTGCTGATGGTGAGCCTGTCATTTAGCGTGGTGCGGAGGACTTCCACGGAGACCGTTTATTGTTGCTTTGAGCACGAGTGTTAGATTCCTGAATTTTCCCTGTCCTCCCCGCGGCAGACACCACATAGCCAGGTCAAGGTGTCAGGAGGAATGGTCATGGAGATCGTGCACGAACGGGCCGCGGGAATGGATATTTCGCTGACCCCAGCCAAGGACGATGGTCCTCTCTCAGGACGGTGCCCGAGACGGACCCGGATCCGGGACCGTCGTTGTAGCAGCCGCCATAATTTTCCGGACGACACATCCTGTTGAACTGGTCACCCTTGTCGTCAATCCCGTGCATCATCCGTCATATAGTTGTCCCGGGCAAGCAACCGACCCTCCTGACGGAAGGACAGCACCAAAAGCTGGCCCGGGTCTAAGCAGTCCGGACGGCGGGAGAGGTCCGGGGCCGGCTCAGGACCTTAGGGTTCCGTCCGGGCTGGTCAGGGACCGTGTTTCCTGTGTGGCGGGGGCCCAGCCGTTCCAGTCCTCCGGGTGGGTGGTGGGCGCCCCCAGCAAATAGCCTTGGCCAGCCTTCACTCCGAGACCGGTCACGGCTGCCAGTTCTGCAGGGGTTTCGATTCCCTGGGCGGTCACGAGCGCACCGATGTGGCGGGCGAAGCCGACCATTGCATCCCCCAGCGAGGAACGGATCGGGTCCGTCTCAATGCCGGCCGCAAGGTTGAGTTTGATGAAGTCCGGCCGGAGTTGTCTGATATGCCGGACTGAGTTGAAGTAGGAACCGGCGTGATCAATGGCGAGCCGGACCCCGTTCCTGCGCAGCGGAGCCAGCGCCGCTGCCAGAGTGGCGGGTTCCTCCCGGGTCATCGCCTCGGTCAGTTCCAGGACCATGCGCCCGGGAGCGAGGTCCGCGTCCTCCAGGAACCCCGGTAGGAGCGGGTCCAGGCAGGTAGCCGGAGACAGTTTCAGCCCCACGTACATGTGGGCCGGGAGGAACATCGCGGCGGCGATGGCGGATTCCAGGGCCGCGAATTCCAGATCGCTTCCCAGCCGCTCATCCCCGGCGCCTGCGAACCAGTCCGCCGGTTCCTCGTCGGTATCGCCGAGGAACCGTGTCAGGGCTTGGGCCCCGACAACTCCCCCGCTGGAAAGCTCACAGATCGGCTGGAAGGCCGTCAGCATCTTCCTCTCGTGCAGAACGGCGTGGATCCGGGACCGGATGCTCACCTCCAGGCCCAGGGTAGCCGTGCCGTCCCGGGACTGGAGGTCCGTAAGACCGGCAGGAAACCGGGTCAGGGGTCTGAGAGCGACCAGGTGCTCGATCAGCGCCGCTTCCGGGCGCCCCGGATGCGCCGCAAGATACCTGCGTAGCTGATCCCTGACAGACTCCTCCTCCGCCCCGGGCCTGGATAGGACCGCATCGATGATCTCGGCCGACTGTTGGCGTATCCCGACGGCATCGTCACCGGGCCCGCGGCTCAGCGCGTGGGGCCCACGTGCGGCATCATTGCGTCCTGGAAAAGACGAGGACTCTATCGACATTGGCTATTCCTCTGTTTCCCCGTTCCGGCCCCTGCGGAGCTGGCGGTGCGCCTCGTTTCCTGGTCGGCTGTCTTGCCCCGCCAGAGGGGCTCCTGAAGTGCCAAACCCAACTGCTGGTGCTGGTTGCCCGGCTACGGCGCCTGTCGGTCCTGTGTGAGTCCGTAGGGGACTTCCGCGCTGATTTCGATGGTGAAGCGGCTCTGGCCGTGCCGGGTGACTAAAATTCCTTGCCTTCCCTCCTGTTCGGCTTTCGCCCGGGCCTTGTCGACTGCGATGTTGAGTTCTTCCTCCAGTGTGGAGGCTTCGGTGGCGGCGATTTCCGCGATCATGTCTGTGGTCTGTGGTCTGTGGTCTGTGGGGTCATTTTGTTTCCTTTCTACTGGGGTCCGATCCGTGAGCAGAAGCCCCGGAGATTTCGTTCCATACGCGGTGGCCGGCTGCGCGGACTCGCAGAGAGATCTCCCCGCTCTCACCGTCCGCAAGGCTGCCAACGTCATTGGGTAACTCTGGCCGCAGTTTGCCAGGGCTGTCCCTCAGGATGGCCGCCCATAGCTTTTCCACCGTCGCGACGGTCGCTATCGAACCAGTCGGTCCCGTGACCAGCCAGCCTTCGCTGGTGGCGGCCACTTTCGGGGCCCCTGCCCGGGAGTGGCAGATGCTGTTGATAGTTTGGGCGACAATCAGGTGTTGCCGCATCGTTCTGACCGGCCCCAGGATGGGGTCAGTCACGACGGTTCGTCCGCAGGCACCACACATGTGATCTTCCCCTTCTAGGGCATGACGTCGCCGGAGTTCGGGCCGAGGGTTTGGCCCACGAAGAGGTTGCCTCCGGGGTCGCTGGCGAGCAGGAGTGCCGTGGGGGCCACCTCCGCGGTCGTTCCGAACCTTCCCAATGGAAGTTCCTTCCGCTTCGCGGCTTTCCAGTCTTCGGAGATGCCGTCAACGAGCGGCGTTTCTATCGGCCCCGGCGCGATGCTGTTGACGAGGACGTTATCGCCCGCGGTTTCCAGGGCCAGGGCCTTGGTCAGTCCCACCACCCCGGCCTTGGCAGCACTGTAGTGGCTGAGCCCGGTGCCGCCCTTGATGGCCAGCTGGGAGGCGATGTTGATGATGCGGCCCCACTTCTGCTGCCGCATCTCCGCCACCACCTCCCGACAGCAGAGGAAGACGCCTGTCAGGTCCACGGAAATCGTTTCATTCCACATGGCCAGGGTCATGTCTTCCAGCCGTGATTCGGTCAGCAGGCCCGCGCTGTTTACGAGAATGTCGATTCTGCCCAGCTGCATCCGTGCGGCAGCGAAGGCCGCCTTCACGCTCGCTTCATCGGAGACGTCGACGGCGATGCTGTCCACGCCAAACCGGTCCAGGACAGCCACTCTGTCGCCGTTTGCGGTGAAGGCTTCGGCGATGGCCTTGCCGATGCCGCTGGCTCCGCCCGTAACCACCACAGCGCGGCCCGACGTGCTAGGGGCGGAGTCAGTGTTGTTCATTCGTTCCTTCCAGGGCTTTTCAGGCACGCATTTTGATGGTGAGGCCGCCGTCGACTATCAGCGACTGGCCCGTGACGTAGACGGCATCATCTGAGGTCAGGAAGCCGATCACGCTGGCAACCTCCTCGGGCCGGCCGACCCGGCCCCAAGGGATCTCCCGGCCGGCGCGCTGCAGGCCCTCGGGCCCCAGCGAGTTCACCGGGTCCAGTGACTGCGGTGTCTCGATGAGTCCGGGGATGACGGCGTTGGCGCGGATGCCGCGCGGCCCCAACTCGGCTGCCACGCTGCGGATCAAGCCAAGCACGCCGGCCTTGGCGGCCGCGTAGTGGGCATGCTCCTCCCACCCGTAGACGCCTCCGGCAATCGAGGACACGGCAACCATCGCCCCGCCGTCGGTCATCCTGGTGGACCCCGCACGCAGGGTCCGCAGCACGCCGGTGAGATCGACGTCGAGCATGTCCTCCCAGCGATCATCGGTCATCTCGCCCAAGGGCGAGTTTCGCAGGATTCCCGCGTTGGCCACCGCGTAGTCCAGGCGGCCATACTCCTCGAGAGCGCGTTCGGCGAACGCCTCGACGGACGGCGTGCTGCGCACATCCACTTCGTGGACGACTGCTTGGCCCCCTGCGTCCTGGACCAAGCGGAGGGTCTCTTGCGGGTCGTGCGGGTCACCGGGAAAGGTGCCGATAACGGACCGCACTCCATTTCTGGCGTAGTGGACGGCAAGTGCGCGTCCGATTCCACTGGCTGCCCCCGTGATGACAGCGACCTTTGTCTCCGGTGTCATACTTCGACCTCGTGCGGGTGGTCCTCGAGCAGGGCTTCAGCCGGCGGTTTGGCTGCGATCATCAGGAGTCCGGAGAAGAGTGTTCCGGTGGCGCCGACCCAAAGGGCGGCGGGGCCAGTGCCGGCTCCGGCGGCGACTGCGGTGAAGAGTGCCCCGCCGAGGATGACGCCGGGCTGACTCATCGCGCCGATAAATGCGGTGCCGGTGGCGCGGCAACTGACGGGGTAGCACTCGGCCATGAAGTACTGGATCGCGGCGTACGGACCGACCAGGAAGAACAGTCCGGCGCCGTAAGTGAGGATGATCATGAAGGGGCTCGTGGCGATGGGGCTGAGCATGATGCTGAAGGAGATGCCGGAGAGAATCCAGCCGCCAATGATCGTCCGCTTGCGGCCGTTCTTGTCACCGAGCCATCCGTGGAAGACGTAGCCGAAGTACGCCAGCATGTTGATAACGATCAGCATCCAGAAGGCATCCGAGAGTTCGACACCCTTGGCGTTCTTGAGGACGGAGCTGCCGAGGATGCTGAAGATCATAATCCCGAAGAAGTTGAAGATCCAGGCCAGCGAAAAGACGATCGTGTTCCGGCGCAGGTGCGGTTCCCAGATGCGCTTAAGCGGGGCTGCGGAAGAGTGTTCGACGCCGTAGGCGTGGGCCAGGGAGTGTGCTTCGGCGGACTTGCCGCTCTTCTCCAGTTCGGTCAGCTTGTGGTGCAGTTCGAACTGGGGTGTCTCCTTGAGCTTCCGGGAGATGACCCACACAATGACGGCTGCCGGGACAGTGGCCATGAGGTACAGGCCCCGCCAGCCAAGGGACGGGAGGAAGGCAAGGGCGAGTGCACTGGCGAGCAGGAAGCCCAGCGGCCAGCCGCCTTGGATGAAGGAGTAGTGGAAGCCGGGGCGCTTGCGCTTGTCGGCGACTTCGGTGACCTGATAGACCTCGTTCATGTAGGTCGCGTTCACGGCTTGTTCGGAGAAGCCGAGGCCGCCGAAGGACCGAATCAGGACCAGGAGTCCGTTGCTCAGGAGTGGGATTCCGGTGGGGATCAACGCGGTCAGGCCGGAAACAATGGCAGTGCCGCCGACTGTGACCATCATGCCCTTGCGGCGGCCGAGCCGGTCAATGACGGGGCCGATGCCAAAGCACACGACGGCGGTGCCGACGGCGATCCAGGTGTTAATCGCGTAGGCCTCGGGTGCGCTCCAGCCGAACTCCTCCTGCATGGCCGGCAGGAGTGTGCCGAAAAGCCCGTAGTCGAAAACGGCCACCGTCCAGGCGAACAGGGCAAGCACGGTGGCGGTGGTGGTGTGGCGCTTGGAGAAGACCGGGAAACGGCGTTTCTCGTCGAGGGCCGGCGTCGACAGGTCGACGCCACTCTGCTGCTGGATGGTCATGACTGGTTTTCCTTTCGGGGGCTGCGGGTGAGGAAGGAGTCGGCGATCTGGTCAAACGTGAGCCAGCTGACGCCCTCGTGGGAGTTGATGTGTTCGATGAGGCGTTCGAGCATGAGCAGGACCTGGGGCCGGCCGGAGACGTCCGGATGGATGGTCATGGTGAAGACGGCCTGGTCCATTTCCCGGTAGACCCAGTCGAACTGGTCGCGCCACATTTGCTCGATGTCGCGGGGGCTGACGAAGCCGTGGGAATTCGCGGCTGCCTTGATGAACATCATGGGAGGCAAGTCATCGAGATACCAGTTCGCCGGAATCTCAACGAGGTCGGTTTCCCGGCCCCGGACAAGCGGCTCCATCCAGGTTTCGGCGTCCCTCGTGTAGTCGATCTTCTTCCAGCTGTCGCCGACCCGGACGTAGTAAGGCTCAAAGTCGCGGTGCATCAGGGAGTGGTCGTACTTGATCCCGCGTTCGAGGAGAATCTCGTTGGTGACCGGGGAAAATTCCCACCAAGGAGCAACATAGCCCGTGGGACGGCGGCCGGAAACCTTTTCGATGAGTTCAATCGACCGGTCCAGGATGGCGGTCTCCTGCTCGCGGGTCATGGCTATGGGATTTTCGTGCGAGTAGCCGTGTACACCGATTTCATGCCCTGCGTCCACGATCATCCGCGTCAGGTCGGGAAAGGTTTCGATCGAGTGGCCCGGCACGAACCAAGTGGCGGGGAGTCCGTACTTCTCGAAGAGACGGATAAGGCGCGGGCCGCCGACTTCCCCGCTGAACAGGCCGCGGGAGATATCACACGGGGAGTCTTCGCCTCCATAGGAGCCGAGCATTCCGGCAACGGCGTCCACGTCGACGCCGAATGCGACTTGGATGTCCTTTGTCATGAGATCAACCTTTCACTGCGTTTTGTTTGTTTACGTTCTGTTTTCGGGGAAAACGATCAGGGGAGCTTGCCGCGGTGGGCGAACACCGCCTCGATGCGGGCCTTAGGGACGCCCAGTCTGAGCAGCAGACTGAGGAGGACCAGCGACTGGGACGGCCGGAGCAGCCCGGCGGATATGGCGCCGGCAGCGCGCAGGTCCTCGCCGCCGCCGTCGCCGTATCGGGGGACCACGGCGCCGGCCTCCACACGTGTGCTCGTGACGACCACGACCCCGGCCGCTGCAGCGTCGGCGACCTCCCGGCAGATCTCGCGGTTGGCGTTGCCGGTTCCCGTCCCCTGAAGGACTATCCCCGCGGCGCCGGCCTGCAGGGAGGCCCGCAGGAGCGTGGAGTCAGCTCCCGGGTAGGCAGCAATCAGATCCACGCGCGGGGAAACAGCTCCGGGGCCAGGCAAAAGCAGAGGTGCTAGTCGGGACGGCGCCTGCTGCATCCGGACGTCTCCGGCGTCAGAGACCCGTCCTGCTATCCCAAAATCCGGGTTGGAGAAAGCCTTGAGACTGGTGGTATGGCTCTTACGGACCCCGGCAGCCGGGAAGATCGTGCCGCCGAACGCTAGCAGCACGCCGCTGCCCCGGGCTTGCCGGGCACCGGCGACGGCGATGGCACGGGAAAGATTGCCGGGACCGTCCGGGAAATCGGAGTCGGCCGCCTGCTGCGCTCCGGTGAACACCACCGGGCGGGGATCATCATGGACGAGATCGACAAGATAGGCCGTCTCCTCCATCGTGTCCGTCCCGTGGGTGACGACGACACCTAGTACCTGCGGGTCGGTTAAGGCCTCGCGGATCCTGGCACAGATGGCGATCATGTCATCAACAGTCAGCAGGTATGAACCCTTCCGGAACACATCGACCACACGGACCGCATAGGCTGCGGGCACGCCCATGCTGGCGAATACCTGCTCGCCCGTATCCGACGCCACCGCGGCTCCCCCGGGCGCCGACGCACGGGAAGAGATTGTTCCTCCCGTGGCCAGCAGCACCACATGGGGTCCAGCCAACTCTGTGACAGTCATTTTCACTCCGATATTCGTGCACCTGCTGAAGGCTTGCACCCAATCGATTGGGTTGATGGGTAAAAAGTATTCCTCTGATGTTTCCTGCAGCGGGCCCCGCCTGTTTCTAGGCTGTAAAAACTCTTCGCAGAATCCGGCTTACCCAATCGATTGGGTTGCTGTATGAGTTGACTATAGAATGTGATGTAAGACACGTCAAGGGTTCTGAAGGACCGGGATCCAAGGGCCACCGGGCACGCTTGGTGAGGAAGACTCTTTGGACTGAGGCAGGGGAACAAATGGACGACACTGGTGCGGGCGACCGCACGGTCACGCTGAAGGATCTGGCGAACGAGCTCGGAATTCATCCCTCTACCGTGTCCCGGGTCCTGCATTCAGGCTCCGATGTGGCGCGGGGAGCGGCCTCCGTTGAGACCGCCGAACGAGTGCGCGATCTGGCACGGAAGCGCGGGTACTCCCCGGACCCCCAGGCCACAGGACTCCGGACGCGGCGCACCCAGCTCCTGGGCGTGATCGTTCCCCGACTTTCGGACCTGGTCCTGGCCATCATGTATGAAGGTATTGAAGAGGCCGCGGCCGAGCTCGGCTACTCCACCTTCGTCATGAACTCCCAGGACGACCCCGATGAACAGCGGCGGAAGGCCGATATTATGCTGGCCCGGCGTGTGGACGGGCTGATTATCGGAGACGCACATCTGGACAGCAACCTCTTACCGGATCTGACGGCCCGGAAGGTTCCGTTCGTTTTGATGAACCGCCGGGTTCACGGTTACCCCTCGGCTACCTGCGACGATACCCTTGGCGGCCAGCTCGTTGCTGATCACTTGTGGAGCCAAGGGCATCGGAAGGTTTCCGTGATCGCCGGCGAACCCTATGCCAGCACCGCCGTCGACCGGACGGCAGGCTTCATCGAGCGGTGGCGGTCGCTGGGGGGAAACATCTCCGACAATGACGTGGTGTGGTCCCGGTTCGATACGGCCGGAGGCCGCGAAGCCGCCGAATCCATTCTGACCCGGAGCAAACCGCATCCGACGGCACTGTTCGCTGTCAATGACTTCGCAGCGATCGGCGCCATGGGAGCACTGCGGTCCCATGGCCTCACAGTCGGCCGTGATGTGGCGGTCGTCGGATTCAATGACACCTCCCTGGCCGCGGAACTCCCGATCCCGCTGTCCTCTGTCCGCTCCCCCATGCTGGATATCGGACGGGCAGCGGTCAAGCTGGTTCAACGTGTTCTTAGGGGTGAACGTGTCGAACCGGAGATGCTGAAACCGATGCTGTGCATACGGGAGAGCAGCGCCTGAATCCAGCCGCGCCGATTTGGATCCTGCGAAACGGGCCAGTATTTATGTGGGCCGCACATTTGGACTACTGAAGCTCCCCTACGATACTCATGGCCAGCATGCAGGTGGCGCGGACCGCGCCGTCGGATAAATCCAATTTCAGGAGCTCCTCAATTTTCCGCAACCTATAGCTGAGCGTGTTCCGATGGATAAAGAGTTCATCGCAGATCTTCGCCGAATTCCCGCTGTGGCGGAGGTACGCATCGAACGTCTCCCGTAACGTACCGCCGCCGTCGGAACCCAAAGGGGCCAGGAGCCGCTGGCACATTGCCACCAACCCCGGGCTGGGCAACCCCTGCACGATGCCGGCGAGATCGGCCGGCGGCGCCCGATGGACGCCGGGCCGTCCCACGTGACGGCGGGAAAGCTGAAGCGTCAGCGGCAGTTCGCTGAGGCTCGCGGATTCGGTGACGATGACTGAGAGTTCCGGGGCATCCAGAAAGAATTCCCGAACGGTGTCTACCAAATCGGCCGTTCCATGCCGGTGTTGCAGCAGCAAAGTGGTGAGGCCAGGTTCCTCCATGAACCTCACCGTGCTGAAAGCGGTCTGAAGCCCCACCCGGGCCCGCCATGCAATGGCGCGCAGTTTGGCGGGCGCCACCACCTCTGAAGTGCCAACGAGCACCGCGCCCCAGTCACCGTCAGGATCGAAACCGGCCTCGAGGGCGTAGCGGCGCAGCCGTGCGGACGGCTCGCCGCGGTCCTCATAGAGGGCTTCCATGAAGCGCGCGGCTTCCCGGGAGTGCAAGGGCGAATGGGAACCCAGAGTATAGCTCAGCTGCATGCCAATGACGGCGGCCACAGGGCCCAGGATGGGCTGGAGCACAATGTTGCTTCCGATCCCCTCAATGGCAAGCCTGAATTCCTCGGATGCGCCGCTGGGCAGACGCAGCATCGTCCGCGCGGTCCCACTGTGAGCGGCACCTGCCGAGACAAGCTCGAACGCATGTTGATCGATTACGGCCACCCTGGCATTGACCGCATCCGCTACCCGCCCCAGGACCACGGTCAAAGAGTGCCCGTCGGCCGCCAACCGTGTGCATTCGTCTGCCAGCTCCCAGCCCTTCCTCAGCTCTTCATAGCGCTCGGAGGCGATGACCTGCTCCACGTGCCGCATAACCAGCACGAAAGGCACCTCCGGCGGGAGCTCCAACAAGGGCAATCCGTGCGCCTCGCACGCCAGGACCAAGCCGGCCGGCAGCTCCCCGTGTGCGGCGCCCAGGCCAAACGCCAGTCCGGAGACGGGCACTGCGGCCAACCGTTCCACATAGGCGTCCCAGATCCTGAAGTCCCTCACATTCAGGCCCATGCCGTTAGTCAGCACGAGGGCATTGACGCTGAGGAAGGGCGTGGGGTCCATATGTTCGGTGGGCGCGCACCAAGTGATGGGCCGGTTCAGGCGGCCCTCGGCACCCGGAACACTAAGTCGGATGTTGAGATCGACGTCGTCCATCAGGTCTGAGATTCTCAAAGGAAGCCTCCATCGAGAGCATGAGTAACTGCCTACATAGTGCAACCAGCATAAGTCAGGCCCACCAATTCGTCAGACGGCACAATATCGGCGGCCGGGAATGCTGAGTAGCGTTGCACCATGCAAACAAATGTGACTCCCGACACCTCGCCCCGCGCTCAAGGGCGTGTGCTGTTGAACTCAGATATGGGTGAAGGCCTGGGCCTCCACGAGTTCGGCAATGACGAAGAACTGATGCGTATCATCGACGTTGCCAACGTGGCCTGCGGGTTCCACGCGGGCGATCCCGACGTTATGAACCGGACCGTGGCGCTGGCCGCCGACCACGGGGTGGCTGTCGGAGCACACCCTGGGCTCCCCGACGTGGTGGGTTTCGGCCGCCGCCGGATGGTGCTGACCCCCGACGAGGTCGAGTCGATCATCCTTTACCAGACCGGGGCCCTAACGGCGTTCCTCGGAAAACACGGGCTCAAACTGAACCACATCAAACCCCATGGCGCCCTCTACGGAATGCTGGCCGGTGACGAGGAACTGATGCAGGCCGCCGCCGGAGCAGCGCTGCAGTTTGGCGTTCCGTTCTTCGGTCTCGCCGGGACCGTCCACGAAGAAGTGTGCCGGGCCATGGGCGTGGACTTCGTGCCCGAACTTTATGTCGACCTCAACTACGGTCCGGCCGGGGAGCTGCTGATCCAGCGTCGCCCGGTTGCCACCGATCCCGATGCCGCCGCCGAGCGCGTCCGGCGGGCCCTGGCCGGCAAGCCGGTCCTGGCCGTTGACGGCACCGAATTGGACATTCCCTTCCGAAGCATCTGCGTCCACTCCGACGCGCCAAACTCAACCGCCGTGGCCAGCGCCGTACGCGCGGTCCTGGGCTAGAGCCGATTTATCCAACCACCTGAAAGCGAGCAGCACATGGCAGACATCGTTTCCCCCCTCCCTGGAGTCTTTTACCGCAAGCCCGGCCCGGGCAAGCCGCCGTTTGCCAACGAGGGCGACTCCATCGAAATCGGACAGACCGTGGGCATCATCGAAATCATGAAGCAGTTCACCGAAATACAATCCGATGTGGCGGGGACCCTCGAATCCTTCAAGGTCAACGAAGGCGACATGGTCAATCCTGGCGACACCATAATCGTCATCCGAGAAGGCTAGAAATGAAGAAATTGCTCATCGCCAACCGCGGGGAAATCGCCGTGCGGATCGCTCGAACCGCCCGCGAAATGGGCATCGAGACGCTTCTGGTGACCAGCGAACCCGACGCCGCTTCCCTAGCCGCGGGCGCAGCCGACAACTTCATCGTGATTGGACCGGCCCCTGCCGCCGCCAGCTACCTAAATCAGGACGCCATCATCGCCGCTGCGGTGGACAACCGCTGCGACGCAATCCACCCGGGCTACGGATTCCTCTCCGAAAACGCGATATTCGCCCGAAAAGTCATAGAGGCAGGCCTGACCTGGGTGGGTCCAGACGCTGGCGCGATCGAAATGATGGGCAACAAGTCCATGGCCAGGGAATCTGCCCGCAAAGCAGGTGTTCCCGTGCTTCGCGGCTCCGACGGGCCGCTCGACCCCGAGGCCGACGCCCTGGAAGCCGCCCGCGGCATCGGTTATCCGCTGATGGTCAAGGCCTCCGCAGGCGGCGGGGGCCGGGGCATCCGCTTTGTGCACAACGAGGACGAACTGCTCGAAACCATAGAGATGGCGCGCGGCGAGGCGGCGTCGGTCTTCGGAGACCCGACCGTCTACCTGGAGCGCTTTGTGCAGCACGCCCGGCACGTGGAGGTACAGGTCCTTGGCGACGGAACCAACTTCATCCATCTCGGAGACCGCGACTGCTCCATGCAGCGGCGCTCCCAAAAGGTCATTGAGGAAGCCCCGGCGCCCGACCTTCCCGACGCCGTCCGCCGGACCATCCGGGAATCCTCCGTGGAACTCGCCCGGGAATGCGGCTACAGCGGCGCCGGAACGGTGGAATTTCTCTACGACCCCGCCGGCCAGGAGGCCGCGTTCATTGAGATGAACACACGCATCCAGGTGGAGCATCCCGTCACCGAGGAAATCACTGGCGTCGACCTGATCCGTGAACAGCTACTTATTGCCTCCACCGGATCCATGTCCATCCGGCAGGACGACGTCCGCTTCAGCGGGCACGCCATCGAATGCCGCATCAACGCCGAAGACCCGGACCACAACTTCTTCCCCAGCCCGGGCCTCATCCAATCCATTGAATGGCCCTCCGGCGAGGGCATCAGGGTAGACACGGGCGTGGAAGCAGGATCACTGGTCAGCCCGTACTACGACTCCCTGCTCGCAAAGCTGATTGTCCACACACCGGACCGTAACAGCGCCATCGCAGCCATGCTGGCAGCCTTGGATGCGACACACATCGACGGGGTCAAGACCACCATCCCGGTGCACAAGACGCTTCTGGCACGGCCCGAATTCACCGCCGTCAAGCACCACTCGAAGTTCATAGAAACCGTCGACAATCTGATGGAGGCACCATGAGTAGCCCCGAACCTGCCGTATCGGAGGCCCGCTACACCTGGGGCGGAGACGAATTCCTGTTCGTCGAAGTCTCAGAGTCCATGAGCCTGGCCGCCAATTTCAGGGTCATGTCCATCGCCGAGAAGCTTTCAGCCATGGAGCTGCCCGGCATCGTGGACATATGCCCTGCCAACGCCTCGCTGCTGGTGAGGTTCGACCCAGACGGACTGCCGCCGTCGACCCTTGAAGACGCCGTACGAACGATTGAAGGGGACCTGGCGCACCACCAGCAGCAGGCACTCGAAACCAGAATCATCGAAGTGCCTGTCTGGTACGAGGACCCCTTCACGGCCGAAGTAGCAGAGCGCTTCCGCGAAGGATTCCACCAGGAGCCGGGTGGTACCGACATTGACTACGCCGCCAAAGTCAACAACCTAAAGGATGCCTCGGAGTTCATCAAGAGGCATCACGAGCAGCCGTGGCTTGTCTCCATGGTCGGCTTCGTGGCCGGCCTGCCATTCCTCTTCCAGCTTGTGGAGCGGGAGAAACAACTGGAAGTCCCGAAGTATCTGAGTCCCCGCACCGATACCCCCAAGCTGACGGTGGGCCACGGCGGCTGCTTCGGCTGCATCTACTCCGTTCGGGGTGCCGGCGGTTACCAGATGTTCGGAGTGGCTGCCGCGCCAATCTTCGATCCAGCCCAGTTCCTGGCCGATTTCAAGGAATTCATGGTGTTTTTCCGTCCGGGCGACATCGTGAAGTTCAAGCCGGTGACCGAGGCTGAATACAACGCCATCCAGGCCGAGATTGCCGCTGGGACGTTCCGCTACCGGCAGGCGCCCGTGACATTTGATCTGTCCAAGGCGCTGGCGGATCCCGAAGGCTACAACCAGGAACTCATGGAGGCCCTCAATGGCATTTGACATCAAGAACCCGGGACTGGCCACCACGGTCCAGGACCAGGGCCGCACAGGCCACTACAACGTGGGCATCCCGCAGAGCGGTTCCATGGACCAGTATGCTGCTGAACTCGGCAATGCCCTGGTGGGCAACACCGCCAAGGAGGCCGTCCTCGAATGCACGTATATGGGCCCGGTGCTGACAACCGACCAGGATGCCGTCATCGCCGTCACCGGGGCCCCCGTGGAACTCAACGTCAACGGGAAACCGGTGCCCGAGTGGACCCGGCTGCAACTGAAGGCCGGCGATGAACTCAGCTTCGGCGTCATCCGGGCCGGTACGCGCTATTACATCGCGGTCCAGGGCGGCATCGATGTTCCCGAGGTTCTCGGAAGCCGGTCCACCTACAGTCTGGGCGCCATCGGTGGCTTCAACGGCCGGAAACTTCAGGCCGGCGACCTGGTTCCTGTCGCCAGCCCGCTCTACGACGGTGCCCTGCCCGACGCCGACACTGTTCCGGAAGAATTCCGTCCCGTCTTCGCCAAGGAACAGACAGTCAGGATCGTGCTGGGCCTGTACGACCACCGGCTCACCGACGAAGGACTGGACAATCTCCTCAACAGCGAGTGGAAGGTGACCCCCGTGGCCGACCGGATGGGGCTGAGGTACTCCGGCCCTGGAGTGAAGTGGAAAGAGCGGGAGCAGCCTTTCGGTGCCGGTTCGGACCCGTCCAACATTGTGGATGCCGGCTATGCTGTCGGGTCCATTCAGATTCCCGGCGGCACCCAGCCGATCATTCTGCACCGCGATGCCGTCTCCGGCGGCGGCTACGCCATGGTCGGCACTGTGATCAGCGCGGACATGGATCTGTTGGCCCGCGCCGCCCCCGGCACGTCCACCAGATTCGTAGCCGTGAGCATGGACGAGGCCCTGGTGGCGCGCAAGGAACTCGCCGAGCTCAAGAGGAACGCCCGGGCGGCCCTCGGCGCCAGCCACTGATCACAGCTGCAGAAGCAGAATCCGAAGCCGCCTTCGGATCTGGCTGCTACGGTCCCACAATTCTCCGGACACGGAGGAGCGCCGATGACAACCCGGGCACCCCTTCAACCACCTCCCGAGAGCCTCGAACGCGACGGCAATCAGAACGCAATGAAGTTTTTCACACATGAGGTCGCCTCCGCCGTGGCGCCTGCCTCAAAGCCCGCGGCCGCGACACGGCCAGCGCAGGAAATATATGCCCGGACTGTGTCGTTTGCAGTAGCCAAGGAGCACGCTTCAAAGCCGCTTGCCCTGTTCTTCCCCGAAAAGTACCCTAAAGGAGATATTCATGCCGAATTTCGCACCCCTCTGGTCCCCTGTTCAGATCGGCTCAACCGAGCTGCCCAACCGTGTCGCCCTGGCTCCCATGACCCGCATCAGCGCTACCGAGGACGGCCATGCGACAGAGAGAATGGCCTCCTACTACGAGGCCTATGCCCGGGGTGGTTTCGGACTGCTGATCACCGAAGGCATCTACCCGGACACCGCGTACAGCCAGGGATACCTGTTCCAACCGGGCCTCGCCAGCAAGGAACAATCCCAGTCCTGGGCAAACGTCGTCGATACCGTCCACGCCGCCGGCGCAAAAATATTTGCCCAGCTCATGCATGCAGGGGCGCAGACCCAGGGGAACCGGTTCGTGGACTCAACCATCGGACCCTCCGCCATCGCACCCAAGGGTGAGCAGTTGGCGTTCTACCGGGGAGAAGGCCCCTACCCGGTCCCCGCAGAGATCACCGCAAACCAGATGGAGCAGGTCCGGGCAGGTTTCGTCACGGCCGCACTGCATGCCAGGGAAGCCGGATTCGACGGTGTAGAAATCCACGGCGCCAACGGTTATCTCCTTGATCAGTTCCTCACCGACTACCTGAACGACAGGACTGACAACTATGGCGGTTCACCCAAGAACAGGGTGCGGTTCGCCGCCGAGATCTGCCGCGCCGTACGAGAGGCCGTGGGCCCGGACATGAGCGTAGGAATCCGCATTTCCCAGTCCAAGGTCAGCGACAATGACCACCGGTGGCGCGGAGGAGCCGAAGAAGCACGGACCATCTTTGAAGCCCTGGGAGCTACCGGGATTGATTTTATCCACACCACCGAATATCGGGCAGCGGCGCCAGCATTCGAGGGCGGCTCGGAGTCCCTGGCTGCCCTGGCCAAGAAGCACTCCGGAATCGTCGTGATCGCCAACGGCAACCTCGACGACCCCGAAACGGCCGCCTCCCTGCTCCGTGACGGTGCTGCCGACGTGATCGCCCTGGGAAAAGCGGCCCTGGCGAACCGGAACTGGCCGCACCGGGTAAGGAACAACCTGGCCTTCGATGAGCTCAACACCAGCCTGTTCGCCCCGGTAGCGGACGTCAAGGACTGGGAACTGGAACTTCCCGCATAGGGAACACACCGCAAGCGGGCTGCGCGGGCGTGCGCCGGCTGGCCCGTTCCACTTGAACCCGACGAAATTCAGATTTAAACCCCGAGCCCCGAGCAATATGTGCGGCGGTGATTCCGGATCTCGACCTGATCATAGAACTCCACGGAGTACTGAAGGCCGCCTCAGCCACTAATGAGGACGCGTGCCATCATCCTTGGGATCATCGGCGCGGGTAAAAAGACAGTAGCCCAACTTGGCGGCGCGGAACCCCCGAACAGGCCACACGGCCTTCCGCCCGGCGCGGCGCAATACTGGCATGATCCACAGTCACTTCCATCATCTTTGGTGACCCTGCCAGGACCTGGTGCATTGCCAGTCGCGGCTTACGAGGCACCACATCCACGGGGATCAAATGTGCCCGTACATGGTAGATTGCGTTCACGGCCTTCCCCCCAGATCCGGGGCATTGGTTTCTGGAAGATGCGGGCCGGTTCCGGACTCAGCCGGGACAGGGAACAAGGGAATAGCCCATGTCGATGGAACCATCGTCCTCTCCAGCATCCTCCGAAGACCAATCCTTCGCTGACCCGGCACCCGGCGGGTGCTCCCGTGATACCGCTCCGGGAATCATCCGGCAGGCCTCGACCATTATCGAAACCGTGCTCGCGGACTCCATACCGGAGCAGGGCCATATCAGGGATCAGCTTCGCGAACACGTTGCCGCCCATCCCGGGCACCCGGAAACAGCGCTGGCCGAACACCTGATTGCCCTCAGGTCCCTGGCCGGGCTCCCGGGCGGCACCTCGATGGCGTTTGCCCCGGCCGTCGGGCCCGCCATTGAACCGCTCGCCGGAACCCCGTCCCCGGCAGAACGTGCCTCGCGGATCGAAGCGGTCCTGAAAGGAAGACTGCTGCTGACCGCTTTCCAGCCGATCTACGAACTCTCCACAGGCTCCGTTGCAGGAGTCGAAGCGTTCACACGGTTCGTCACCGAGGGGAGCAGCACCGCGGACTACTGGTTCGCGGAAGCCGCCGAGGCGCAGCTGGGAAGCGAACTTGAATTCGCGGCCTTGGAATCCGCCCTCGCCGCCGCGCAACAGCTCCCGACCCACCTTTACGTGACGTTGAAACTCTCCCCGACCACCTGCCTGGACCCCCTGCTGCCGGGCTTACTTGAGGAATCCATACTGGCCTCTGACCGCATGGTCCTGGAACTCACCGAAGCCCTGACCGCAGAGCAGACCGCCGCCCTGGTCACCACCCTGGCACCCCTGCGACAGCGCGGAATCCGGCTCGCCATCGACCATGCCGGTTCATACTTCGACTCGATCCGCCACATCAGGAAGCTCCACGCCGACATCATCAAACTGGACCGCAACCTCATCGCCGGAATCGACACGGACCCACTCCGCCACGCCTTCGGCGAGGCCATGGCCGGCTTCGCCGAACAGCTCGGAGCAACCCTCATCGCCGCAGGAATCGAAACCCATGACGAACTGGCGGCCGTCGCCGCTCTCGGCGTGACAGCCGTGCAAGGCTACCTCCTCGACCGGCCCACCACCCGCCACCAGGACTGGGCCCGATGGGACCTCCCGGCTCCTTCAAAGACCGGATCAGACGCTCCTCCCCCAATAGCATCGATTTGGTATTGACCACGGCCCCCAGCATTGCCCGGTCAACTGCACCTGTGAACCCCAGCGATTAGTGGCGGCACTCGCGCAGCGCTAAAAGTCACCCCCGTTGCCTGTAAGCCGATCATGCAGCGGATGGTCTGGCGGGGTAGCTGCGGAGCTGGAGGAATGGACGTTGCGGATTACCCAACGGGGAGGGCACCCCCAAAAAGACCCATAGGTGGTGTGTCGAACGACGAGATCCTCGTCTTTCCTACCGCGCCCTGACGAGCCGCCCGGCCGTCTCAGTCATAGTTAGTATTTGGGATGGAATGGGACCTTGGACGTGTGCCATCATGCGGATAGGGATGCGGTGAGGATAGGCGGGGACGACGGGGGCATCATGGACACACCCCTGTGGGCATGCCGTGTCGGGGATTGGCGCGGATACGATCAGTCCCTGGATGCCCTGTCCCGAGTGAATTGAGCCCATATGTCCATCCGGCCCGCCGTTATCGTTTTTGATGTAAATGAGACCCTGTCGGACATGTCGGTCATGGGTGGCCGCTTCGCCGAGACCGGTGCACCATCGTTCCTGGCAAAGGTCTGGTTTACTGGGGTGCTGCGTGACGGGTTCGCCCTGGCCGCCGCCGGGGACAGGGCGCGGTTCGCGGAAATAGCCGCGGATTTGCTGCGGGTGAGTCTGGCGGGGCTGCCCTTGAACCGGAGTGTGGAGGCCGCCGTCGTGCACATTATGAGCGGGCTGGCTGAGCTGGCGCTCCACCCTGACGTGGTTGGCGGGGTCTGGGAGTTGAATGCCGCAGGGTTCCGTCTGGTGACGCTTTCCAACGGCTCTCCCCAAGTGGCCGAGAAACTGTTGGGTGACGCAGGGATCCGCGGCGTCTTCGAGGCTCTTCTTTCGGTTGAGGACGGGCCCTCCTGGAAGCCCGTTGCGACTGCTTACACGCGCGCTGCGAGGACCTGCAGTGTGGAGCCGGAACAGATGCTCCTCGTCGCCGTCCATCCCTGGGACATCCACGGCGCGGCCCGCGCCGGAATGCGCACGGCATGGATCAACCGTGCCGATGCCCCGTATCCGGCTTACTTCACACCACCGGAGATCACACTCGGGTCGCTTCGCGAACTAGCACCATTCCTGGAGAACAGTCTGGGGACGGCGCCGGTCCCGGGACATACCGCCGCGCCGGCGGCTCCGAAGGCCAAAGGAACTGACCGTGCTACCCGCCATCCGGACACTGCCGCAGAAACTCATCCCACCGAGGGGTTCCCCACGATCGCAGCTGGCCCCGCCGAAGAAGAAGACCGCCGCGAACACGATGACCGCGGGTTGACCACAGATACCGGATCCAGCGACTGAACCGTGCGTTCTTCGACCGGACGTAGGCAGGACGACGGCACCACCGCCCCGGTGGGGGCCCTTCCCGCCGTCAGTGAATAAACCTTCCGTCTGGGGTTCTCAGTCCGGCCCAAGGGGGCGTCTTTAGTCACTGTAGGAAGCAAGGCGCGGGAAGTGGAGTTCATCCAAGCGCTCATCGAGGACCTACGCCAGCAGATCACAGTCCTGTGCCGGCAGCGGCATCAGTCCCTTCAGATATGCATCGACGACCCACACATCCTGGCTGCCCCGTACCCGAAGTACGCCAACCAGACTTCCGGGATCTCAAGGTCCGTGAGCAGGAAGGCAACTTGAGTGCACTCCTGCGGGTTTTCATCCATCAGAACCCATACCCCCTGACATCGCGCTGTGCGGGACTTCCAGCCTCGCCTGATTGCAGAAGAAGCTTTCCGGCGGTCCCTCCTACCGTACAACTGGGCCCGAACCGCGGCCACCGTCTCTTCGGACTACCGGGTTACGTCCCGCTGAGTGGTGTAGATCTCCGCAGTTGCGCGTTGCTCCGGCGACGTAGTGAGCCATCGTGCGATGGTCAGTGAGTACCGATCAAAGAACTCACAAAGGACACAAACACACGATGGCTCTAGACCAGTCTGCCCTGCTTGACCTCCTTGGCCAACTGAAACTCACCGATGTCTCCGATCGGATCCGTGCCGCGACCGAAACCTTGTACCAGCAGCTCATCGAGGCGGAGGCGACCGCATTCATCGGCGCCGCCCCGTTTGAGCGCTCCGAGGCCCGGACCACCCAGCGCAACGGGTCCCGACCCAGGACGCTGACGACGACCGCCGGGGACCTGAACCTGAAGATCCCCAAGCTGCGGAACGGGTCGTTCTTCCCGGCCCTGCTGGAACGCCGCCGCCGCGTGGACCAGGCACTCTACGCGGTCGTGATGGAGGCCTACCTGCACGGGGTCTCCACCCGCAAGGTCGATGACCTGGTTAAAGCCCTGGGCGCTGAGACCGGGATCTCCAAGTCCGAGGTGTCCCGGATCTGCGAGGACCTGGACCACGAAGTCGGCGCGTTCCGGGACCGGGACCTCTCCGCCATGGATTACCCGTACGTGTTCCTCGACGCCACCTACTGCAAGGCCCGCGTCGGGCACCGCGTGGTATCCCAGGCGATCGTGGTCGCCTTCGGCGTCGCCGCGGACGGACGCCGGGAAGTCCTGGGCTTCGACGTCGGCGACAGCGAGAACGAGGGATTCTGGACCGCGTTCCTGCGGTCGTTGAAGGCCCGCGGCCTGGACGGGGTGAAGCTGGTGATCTCCGACGCGCACAGCGGCCTGAAGAAGGCCATCGGGACCGTGTTCCAGGGCGCGGCGTGGCAGCGTTGCCGCGTGCATTTCATGAGAAACGTACTCTCGACTGTGCCGAAGGGATCCCAGGATATGGTCGCCTCGATCATCCGCACCGCCTTCGTCCAGCCCGACGCCGGGCATGTGAACACCCAGTTCGACGAGGTCACCCGGATGCTCCTCAAATCCCACCCGAAGGTCGCCGCGATGCTCGGCGACGCCCGGGACGACGTGCTCGCGTTCACCGGGTTCCCGGCCAGACACTGGCGCCAGATCTGGTCCACGAATCCCATGGAACGAGTCAACAAAGAGATCAAAAGACGGACCGACGTCGTCGGAGTCTTCCCCAACCCGGCAGCCCTTCTCCGGCTCGCCGGCGCGGTCCTCGTCGAGCAACACGACGAATGGGAAGCCGGGGACCGCCGCTACCTCTCCGAGGCCTCCATGACC
>NZ_MQTS01000179.1:27184-29092 GCF_020532825.1 Arthrobacter sp. SO3 | reverse complement strand
GGCCTCGGGTGGGGCGCGGGGTGGGCGGGCGGCCCGCAGGAAAGTTCGACATTCGTCGAGTGTCGCCGCCTCAATCGTCGTCCCGTGTCCGCCGTCACTTTGCTCAGGCCGCCAGCCACCCCGCCCGACCGTCCGGGCCGCACACCGTTCCTCCCGCCCGGCTCCGGCGGAGGTGCCGGACCTATACTTCACAGCATGAGCGTTGGGTACTTCACAGCATGAGGGCGGTTGGGCCGAAGGTGCTGCTGGTGGAAGATGATTCCAGCCTGGCCGCAATGCTCACCGAACTGCTCGAGGGCGAGGGCTACACGGTGGTGCTGGCACAGGACGGGCAACGCGCCCTGCATGAGGGGCTCAGCCGGGAATTCGACGTGCTGCTGATGGACCGTGGGCTCCCGGCCATCGAGGGACTGGACGTCCTCGAGCGGCTCCGGGGCCGCGGCGTGGCCGCCCCCGCGCTGATACTCTCGGCGCTGAGCAACCCGGCGGACCGGGTCGAAGGACTTGACCGGGGCGCCGAGGACTACCTGGGCAAACCCTTCGACGTCGACGAGCTCCTGGCCCGGTTGCGGTCGCTGCTGCGCCGCCATACTGCGCTGGCCGGCGCCGTCCGCGTCCCGGGCGGCATGCTGGACATTGGCGGGCGCACGGTCACCGCAGGCAACGGAACGGTCGTTGTCCTCTCCGAACGGGAAAGTGAGCTGCTGGCCCAGCTGGCCCGCAGCCCCCGCCAGATCTTCACCCGGCAAGGACTGATCGACTCGGTTTTTCCGGAGGCCGATGACGACGGCGTTGTGGACACCTACGTGCACTACCTGCGAAAGAAGCTGGGCCGGTCCTCGGTGCTGACTGTCCGCGGGGTCGGCTACCGGCTCGGGGAGCTCGGTTGAGGCCCTTTGCCCGCACGGACTCGACCCGCACGGACTCGAAAGGCGCGGTGGCGCGGCTCGCCGTCCAGTTCGCTGCGCTGATGGTGGTTCTGCTCGCGCTCATGGGTGGACTCATGTACTCGGTGGTGGCCGCCGGCGCCGACGAGGCAGACAACCGGAAGCTGGTGGGGGCGACCCAGATTGACTCGACCCGGGACGCCCCGTTGGACGTCTTCGTCGCCATCTCCGGCAACGGCCAGCTGACCGTTTCACGCAACATGCCGGCGGGCCTGCCCGACGTCGCCGCCATCGCCCGCGTGGGGGAGTCGCGGGGGAGCGAGCGCGGGAAAGTCCAGATAGCCGGCAGGAGCTATGTCGTCCTTACGGCGTTCCACGACGGCAGGGTTGTCCAGGCCGCCGTCGACCAGCGTGAAAGGCAGGAGGAGGCGGACCGGCTGATCCTCGCACTGGTGATTGCCGGAGGTGCGGCAGCCGTTCTCGCTTCGGCCGCTTCCGTGTGGATGGCCAGGCGTGCCATGCGTCCCCTGGTGGCGAGTATGGCACTCCAGCGCCGGTTCATCGCTGACGCCAGCCACGAGTTGCGAACCCCGCTGACTCTCCTGAGCACCAGGGCACAGCTCCTGCGCCGGCGCCTGTTGCGTTCCGGCGCGGCTCCGGCGCCCCAGGAGGTCGCGAAAGGCGTCCAGGGCATCGTCGATGACTCAAAGCTGCTCACCGGGATCCTGGATGACCTGCTGATGGCGGCAGACCCCCGGGGGGCTGCGGACTACACCCCGATCAACCTTTGCGCCATCGGGGCCGGCGCCGCCGCCCTGGCCGGGGGACAGGCGGAGTCGCAGTCCCTCCGGCTGGAAACGGATTTTCCCGCAGGGCCCGTCGTCGTCCGCGGGTCGGCAGTGTCACTGGGCCGGGTCTTCACCGCGCTCATTTCCAATGCGCTGGACCACGCCAGGACTACCGTCCACGTCACGGTCAGCACCCGGGGCAGGGACGCCGTGATCCGGGTCGCCGACGACGG
>NZ_MQTS01000179.1:25903-27162 GCF_020532825.1 Arthrobacter sp. SO3 | reverse complement strand
CCCGCCCCGAGACTCCCGCGGCGGGGACGCCACGCCATTACGGGCTTGGACTGGCACTCGTGGCCGAGATCGTCTCCCTGCACGACGGAACCGTCAGCGTGGAGCCGAGCCCGCCGGAGGGCGGGGCGGCGATTGTGGTCACCCTGCCCCTCGTCTGAGCGATTCGCCGGCCGGCAGCGGCCGGTGAAACCCAAAGCCCGCAGACAGCATCATCTAAGAAACCTCAAAGAATCCGCGAGGAGTATTGGGATAGCGGGATTCTCACGCGTCTTACCGCGGAATACTAGGAGCAGGCCATGGACACTCGAAGAAACGGCAAACGGCTGGCCGCCGGCATCACCGCCACCGTCGCCCTGGGCTGCCTTGCCACGGCAGGGATCGCCTCAGCCGTCGTGTACGCCGCCACCCCGGGCACCAAGGCTGCGGCCGCCACCACCACCTCTGGCTCCACAGGGTCATCGTCCAGCGGGTCATCGTCCAGCGGGTCATCGTCGTCTTCCGCAGGGGGCGGCACTGCGAAAAGCAACAGCGGCCGCCAGCCCAAGAGCTACTCCGGGATCACCCCCGTCCAGCCGGGCAGCGGCGGAGCCGTTCACGGCAAATCATCGGGGTCCTGACATGGTTGCCAGCGAGTCGTGGACCGTCTGGGGTATGGGAGCCGGCGTCACCGTCACCGATGCCGGCGCGCTCGCCGCCGCCGCAGCCATTGTCCGGCGGACCGTTGCCGATATTGACGATGCCTGCAGCCGGTTCAGGGACGATTCGGAACTGGCGCTGCTCGGTCCCCAGCTTGCCGCGGGCGCCCGGGTCAGCCCGCTGCTGGCACTGCTCGTCGAAGGCGCCCTCGACGCCGCCCGCTGGACGGACGGCGACGTCGACCCGACCCTGGGCCGGGAGCTCGAAGCCTTGGGCTATGACCGGGACATCGTGAGCGTCAGGCTCTTCCCCGGCCGCGGCGTCGAGGATGGTGCCGCCTCCGCGGTTTCCCCCGCGAGCCGGGAGGCCTCCGGCTGGACCCGCGTCAGCCTTTCCGGGCGCATGCTGAAAGTCCCCGCGGGCACCCGCTTGGACCTTGGAGCCACAGCCAAAGCCATTGCCGCGGACCGGGCCGCCGGTCAGGTGTACTCCGAGCTGGGCTGCGGCGTGCTGGTCAGCCTTGGCGGGGACCTGGCGTCTGCCGGACCCGCACCGGAAGGCGGCTGGCAGGTGCTCGTCCAGGACCTTGCGGACGATCCGGCCCAGCAGTTGAGCCTCGGCGC
>NZ_MQTS01000179.1:23573-25817 GCF_020532825.1 Arthrobacter sp. SO3 | reverse complement strand
GTGGACTGGTTCCGGGGCCGGGGCGTTGCCGGCCGTTTCGTTGACCAGCACGGACGGACCATCGTCACCGGCGCGTGGCCCAGCGAGCGGCCTGCGACTTCGGGAGGGCGCCACCATGGATGAAGCCATGTGGGCTTTCGGGCGGGTGAGCGGCTTCATCTCGCTGGCTTTGTTTACCGCCACGGTGCTGCTGGGCATCCTGACCCGGTCCGGCAGGCCACTCATTGTCCTGCCGCGGTTCTCTGTCACCCTCCTGCACCGCAACTTCGCCCTCCTCGCCTCAGTCTTCCTCGGCCTCCACGTGGGGTCGCTGCTGCTGGATTCCTACGCCAAGCTGAACCTGGTCGATGTCCTTGTCCCGTTCCTCGGCTCCTACCGGCCGTTCTGGCAGGGCCTGGGCACAGTCGCCCTGGACCTCGTGCTGGCCATTGTCATCACGGGCCTGCTGCGGCACCGCATCGGGCAGCGAACCTTCAAAGCCGTCCACTGGCTCAGCTACGCCATGTGGCCCATTGCCCTGGGCCACGCCATCGGCAACGGCACCGACGGGACCGGTAAATGGTTCCTGATACTGGCCGCAGCGTCGGTGGCGGCCGTCGGCGGCGCCGTCGCCTGGCGACTTTCCGCCACCTTCCTCGACACGTCCAAAGCCCGCCAAGGAGGCATGCCATGACCCCGCCCAACACCTCGCTGGCCGAAACTCTCCGGCCCCAGGCGCCGGCGGGGACGTTCAGGCTCTTCGCCGCCGGTGATTTCGCTGGACTGCAGGACCATCTCAGTGTCTTCGGGCCACTGGATACCGGCAGTATCGGACCGGACTTCATCCGGGTGCTGGAAGCCTCCGGGCTGACCGGGCGGGGCGGGGCGGCCTTCGCGTCCTGGCGCAAGATGGCGGCGACCGCCGAATCCCGTTCCGCCGGAATCCTGCCCTCCCGGCCGGTGGTGATCGCCAATGGCGCAGAGGGCGAACCGCTCAGCTTCAAGGACCGGACGCTGCTGGCCCACGCCCCGCACCTCGTGCTCGATGGCCTGCTGGCGGCCAACCGCGCCGTCGCAGGCTCGCAGATGTACCTCTACGCCGCCGCGGACAGCCTTGCGGGAGTGGCAGGTGCCATTGCCGAGCGGCCGGACGCGCGCCGGATCCGGCTGGTGCCGGCGCCGGAGACCTTCATCGCGGGGGAAGCCAGCGCCGTGGCCAATGCCATCGCCACCGGCACGGCACTTCCACTGGACAAGCGGCGCCGCCTGAGCGACGCCGGGCTCAAAGGCCGCCCCACGCTGGTGCTGAATGTCGAGACGCTGGCCCACATCGGCCTCATCGCCCGCTACGGGGCCGCCTGGTTCCGCAGCGCAGGGTCACCGGCCGACCCCGGCACCCGGCTCCTGACAGTCTCCGGCCCGGGGCCGGCGCAAGTGCAGGAAGTTCCCGGAAACGCCGCCCTCGGGACGATTCTCCACGATGCCGGAATTGACGCCCGTTCCCTCTCCGCCGTTCTGGTCGGCGGATACCACGGCCGTTGGGTCAGGCCGCTGGACTACCGGATATCGCCGTCCGGCCCGGACGGACAGGCTGTCCGTCCCGGGGCCGGAGTCATGTTTGCACTGCCTGCCGACCAGTGCGGTCTGGCGGCCACGGCGCGGATCCTGAGCTATTTGGCGGGGGAGTCCGCCAAACAATGCGGACCGTGCATGTTCGGCCTGCCCGCCATGGCCGGGGTCCTTAACCGCATTGCCTCCGGCGAACCCAACCCGCAGCTGCCCCGGGAGCTGGACCGGCTGAGCAAACTCGTCTCCGGCCGGGGTGCCTGCCATCACCCGGACGGGACCGTCCAACTGGTCCATAGCGCTTTGGAGATCTTCGCCGACGACGTCCAGGCCCACCTCAGCGGCCGATGCACGCGCGAGGACGGGAGGACGGCATGAGCGACACGCTGCACATCGACTGGACCAAGTGCGACGGCCGCGGGCTGTGCACCGAGCTCCTTCCGGCGTTGCTGGCCCGCGACGACTGGGGCTACCCGGTGTCGCGGCGGAGCCGGTCCGGCAACCGTACCGACGTGCCCATTGGCGCGGACAGCCTGGACGCGGCGACGGACGCCGTCCGGCTGTGTCCCCGGCTGGCCTTGTCCCTTGTGGGCGAGCGGACCAACAGGCGGGCGTAGGCCGGGGACCCGCCCGGCACGTCGGGCTTCCTAGTGGGCGGCGAGCTAGTGGGCGGCGAGGCGGGTGGCGCGCAGCACCGCA
>NZ_MQTS01000179.1:18820-23563 GCF_020532825.1 Arthrobacter sp. SO3 | reverse complement strand
CGTCAGCGCGGCAGCCTCGCCGTCGGGTCCGGTGGCGCTGCGGTGCCGGGTGTCGACGACGTCGAGCCGCCACTCGGGCGCCCCGATCCCCAGCTCCGCGGCCAGCTGCTCGGCCGTGTAGAACCTCTCCGCGTGATTGTGGTGCTCGCTCCAAGGCGGCAGCCCGTCCGGGTGGTGGCCCACGATCAGCAGCGCTCCTCCGGTCCGCACCGCGGCGGCGGCCAGTTGCAGGGCCTGCTGCCAGGGCATCACGGTGGAATGCAGGAACTGGGCTGTGACCAGGTCGAAGAGCTCCCCGGGAACCCAGGTGGCCAGATCCTGCTGCACCCACGTGATGTTCCCGGCCTGCCCGCGCTCCTGCGCATGCGCTTTGGCCCGTTCCAGCGCGACGGCGGAGACGTCGAGGGCGGTCACTTTCCAGCCGCGGCTGGCGAGCCAGATGGCGTCCGCGCCCTCGCCGCAGCCCAGGTCCAGGGCCGTCCCGGGAGGCAGGGGGGCGGCCTCGGCGATCAGCTGCGGATTCGGCTCGCCGCTCCAAATCCTCGCCCGGCTGCGGTACTTCTCGTCCCAGACTTGGGCCGCACTGGCATTGCTGTTGTCTTCGCGGTGCTCGTGCTCCGTCATCGTTGTCCTTGGGGGGGTCGTGGGGTCGGGGGTTCTTCACCATCATGGCAGGGGAAGGGTCCGGGCGACACCAGTAAATCGGCTGCGCCCGAAACTGGACACACGAAGATCACGGCACGGAAACGCTCCCGAAACCTCGGTGGTGGAGTCTGGAGCCGGAGAGCGGAATGACACTGGGGTGAATCCGAATCTGAGGAAGGATCAGGCCATGACTGCAGAAGATGCGCGGCAGGTTCAATCGTGTGAGGAGCTGTCGGTGGGGGATCAGATCGAAGCATGGCATAACGGCAAACTCTTCCACCGGGGCGAGGTGATCCGGACGGTCGCGGCCACGGACCTGTTCTGGATCCTGGATGAGAAGACCGGAACCCGGAGGCTGATTGACGCCGAGGCGCTGGTTATCCTGCGGGTGGCGGTCCCGGCAGCCACGTACGGTTCCGGTGGCACGCGCGGTTCCGACGCCACGCGCGGTGCCTGCGCCACGCTCGTGGTGGCCCCCGCGCACGCTGCCGCGGCCGCAGGCGGGGTCCCCGGGCGGGCGGCGCCGGACGCCCCGCCGGCCAGGGTGCCGGCGTCGCACGTCCCGCTGTTCCAGGCGCCCAGCCTGGTGCCGTGAGCGGGAGAAAACGGCACTGGCCCCGCCGGATGATAGACTGAAGGAACTTGATGTGCAGTGATGCCCACTTTGGTCTTGAATGATCGGTCCGGTTCATCAACCGGTTCCCCTGCTGGATTCCCTCCGGAATCCGCCCGCAGGGAGTGGGATTTTTTCATGTGAGAGGCACATCCTGCGTCGATGAACGCGTTCTATTTGGTCCTGGCCGCCGCCTTGAATGGCAGCTGGCCGGTTGATCACCTGACTTTTCTTCGGCGAACCCCTGGGCCAACCGGCACCGGGGGCCGATATCCGCACGGATACCGCCTGAAAGACCTTTGAAACATATGACTACTTTTGCTGCCCTCGGCACGCCCAAGGTTCTCGCCGACACCCTCACCGCCCAGGGGATCGTGGAACCGTTCCCCATCCAGGTCAAGACCCTGCCGGACACCCTCGCAGGACGCGACGTCCTGGGCCGCGGCCGCACCGGCTCCGGCAAGACCATTGCCTTCGCCATCCCGCTTGTAGCACGACTCGCTGAGCGGGAAGCCAAGCACTTCCGCAAGCCGGGCCGCCCGATGGGCCTGGTCCTCGCGCCGACCCGTGAGCTGGCCACCCAGATCAACGCGACCATCGAGCCGATGGCCAAGGCCATGGGCCTGAACACCACCGTGATCTACGGCGGCATCTCCCAGGCCCGCCAGGAAAAGGCGCTGCGCGCCGGCGTCGACATCGTCATCGCCTGCCCCGGCCGCCTGGAGGACCTGATCCGCCAGCGCGTCCTGACCCTCGAAGGCGTCGAGATCACCGTGCTGGACGAGGCCGACCACATGGCCGACCTCGGCTTCCTCCCCGTGGTCAAGAAGCTCATGGACATGACCCCCAGCCAGGGCCAGCGCCTGCTGTTCTCCGCCACACTGGACAACGGCGTGGACAAGATCGTCCAGCGCTACCTGTCCAACCCGCTGACCCACGCCGTGGATGAATCACAGGCCGCGGTGACCACCATGGAGCACCACGTGCTCGTCGTCAACGACCAGACCGTCAAGAAGCAGCTGATCGTCGAGCTCGCTTCGGGTGCCGGCCGCCGGGTGCTCTTCATGCGCACCAAGCACCACGCCCGCAAGCTGGCCAAGACCCTCACTGACGCCGGCATCCCCGCCGTCGACCTGCATGGCAACCTTTCGCAGAACGCCCGAGACCGCAACCTGGCCGAGTTCTCCTCCGGCGAGGTCCGCGTCCTGGTCGCCACCGACGTTGCCGCCCGCGGTGTCCACGTCGACGACGTCGAGCTGGTCATCCACGTGGATCCGCCCACGGAGCACAAGGCCTACCTGCACCGCTCAGGCCGTACCGCCCGCGCCGGCTCCGACGGCACCGTCGTCACGCTGACCCTGCCGGAGCAGCAGTCCGACGTCAAGAAGCTCATGAAGGCTGCCGGCGTCGACGTCAACTTCGAGCGCGTCACCGCGAACTCGCCGCTGGTTGCACAACTGGTCGGCGAAATGGCCGACAAGATCGATCCGCGCACCCGCGCCGCGCTGCTGGCCGCCAAGTCCAACCAGGGCGGCGGCAGCTCCACCGGCGCCAACGCCGAGCGCAAGCGGGCCCGCCGCACCACCCAGGCTGCACCCACCGCGGGTGGCCGGGGCGGCCGTGGCGGACGCGGACGCGTCGGTGCCGAGGCTCCCCGCACCGACCTTCCGCGTGCCGAGCGCCGTGCCGTGGCCTACGAGGGCCAGGCTGCAGCGCGCAACGCCGCAGAGCGCGTCATCGAGCGCAACGAGGACCGGCAGGATGCCGAGCGCGCCGAGCGCCGCAGCGTCCGCAGCCGCTCCACCTCGTACGGCACGCACCGCAACGACGTTCCGGCTGCAGGCGGCCGCGCGTCGGCCGGCCGCGGTTCCGACGGCCGCGCCGCAGAAGGACGCAGCGACGCCCGGGGCGCTTCGGCTCCCCGCAGCGGCGCACCCCGCACCGGCGGCGCTCCCCGCACGGGCGGCGCTCCCCGCACGGGCGGCGCAACCGGCGGGCAGCGCGGCGGACGTCCGGCAACGGGCCAGCGTGCAGCTGCCGGCGCCAAGACCGGCTCCAACGCGGCCGTTTGGTCCTCCAACACCGGCGGCACCTCGGGCGGATCCTACGCAGGCGGCGGCAACGGCCGTTCCAGCGAAGGCCGTCCGGCACGCAGCGGCGGCCCCCGCCGCGCGTCCGCCCCGGCGTCGAACGAACGCCGCAGCCGCTAAGGTTTCGGTTTTCCGCTACACAAAGTAGCTCGCGCTACGCGAAATGCCGGACGCTACGGGAATTCCGCAGCGACCGGCATTTCGCGCAGCGCCAGCCACGAAGTGCCGCGCCAGCTACCCAGCACGGCGCAAAGCACGCAGCGCCAGCTACCAGCCGCGGGCGCGCCACTCTGCCAGGTGCGGGCGTTCCGCGCCCAAGGTGGTCGGTTTCCCGTGGCCCGGGTGCACCACAGTGTCATCCGGATACACGTCGAACAGCCGCTCGCTGACATCGCTGATCAGCTGGGCGAACCGCTCCGGATCCTTCTGGGTGTTGCCCACGCCGCCGGGAAACAGCGAGTCGCCGGAGAAAATGTGCGCCGGGCCCTCCGGGTCCTGGTACACGAGGGCGATCGAGCCCGGGGTATGGCCGCGCAGGTGCACTGCCGTCACGTTGAAGCCGTCGAAGTTGCCGACGTCCCCGTGGTCCAGCAGCACATCCACCGACACCGGCAGTTCCGGGGCATCTTCCGTCCCGGCCGCCGTCTTCACCCCGGTGGCCGCCACCAGGCCCGGCAGCGCACGGACGTGGTCCCAGTGCTGATGGGTGGTGGCGACCAGCGCCAGCTTCGCCGCCGCGGAGGTATCCGCGGCGGCGTCGGCAAGCAGCCCCTGGATGGCGGCCAGATCATCGGCCGCATCGATCAGGAGCTGCGCGCCCGAGGCTTTGCTGGTGAGAAGATACACGTTGTTGTCCATCTCGCTGACCGAAATCCGGCGGATGGTGATGTCACGTAACGAGTGAATGAGCGAGTCCATGGGTTTCAGTCTACGGACGCGGTCATTCACGGCCCTCGGACACCCAGTTGGGGTCCGCGGAGCGGGAGCCGACGACGGCGTCCGCGGCGGCGTCGAGTTTCTCGAGTTGCGCCGGGGTGAAGTCGAGCGCCAGGGCTCCCAGGTTCTCGTCGATCCGGTCCGCCTTGCGGGTGCCGGGAATGGGGACCACGGGCAGTCCCAGCCTCCGGCCCTGCACCAGAAGCCAGGCCAGGGCGACCTGGGCAGGAGTTGCGGCCTGCCCGTCGGAAGAAAGTTCCGCCGCGACGGACCGCACCGCGGCAATCACTCCCTGGTTGGCGTCCATCGCCGCCTCGGCGAAGCGGGGGATGTTGCGGCGGAAGTCGCTGCTGCCCAGCTTCGACGCGTCCACGGTGCCGGTGAGGAATCCCCGGCCCAGCGGCGAATAGGGCACAAAACCCACCCCGAGCTCGGCCGCGGCAGGAACAACGTTGCGTT
>NZ_MQTS01000179.1:0-18767 GCF_020532825.1 Arthrobacter sp. SO3 | reverse complement strand
CCAGCCCCGCCATGGCCTCCACGGTTTCCACTATCGGAACGCGGAGGTCACGGCGGTGCATGTAGTACAGGTCGATGGTGTCGGTGCCGAGGCGTTGCAGGCTGCGGTCGACGGCCTCGCGCACATACGCGGCGTCGCCCCGGATGTCCGAGTAGCCGGTGGAAGGTGTGCCCACCAGGCCGAACTTGGTGGCCAGCTGCACTTCGCCGCGGCGGTCCTTGAGGAGCTGGGCGATCAGCTCCTCATTGCTGCCTCCGCCGTAGATATCCGCCGTGTCGATGAAGCTGACTCCGGCATCCACTGCGTGGTGCAGGGTCCGCAGCGCCTCGGCCGGATCCACTTCCCCGTACACCGGGGTCAGGGCCATGCCGCCGAACCCCAGGGGGCTGACCATGAGGCCCTCGCCGAGCCGGACTTTCGCAGTGTTCATTGGGGTCTCCATTCGTTGCCGGAATTGCCGTCCCAGCCAAGAACTCCGGGTGGCGCGCGGCTATTCCGGCGTCGGCGCTGGATTCTCCCCGCCTTTGCCAGCTGCGCGGCCGGTACGACGGCGCGCCGCGGGGACACGCCGTCGTACTGACTCAAACGTGGTGAGATTCCGCGGGTTCCCGGGCGGGCAGCAGCTTCAGGCCGGCCGCGCAGCCCACAATCCCCGCGATGAACAGCAGTTTCAGCGGACTGGCTGGCTCCACGCCGGTCGCCATTGCCCAGCCGACCGTCAGGGCTGCGCCGATTCCCACCCAGACCGCGTAGGCCGTGCCGAGCGGGATGCTCTTGACGGCCAGACCCAGCCCTACCATGCTCAGGGTCGCGGTCAGCGCGAACACGAGGGTGGGCAGCGGCCGGGTGAAGCCGTCGGAGAGCCCCAGGGCGGTGGCCCAGACCGCCTCCAGCACAGCGGAGGCGAGCAGGATGAGCCAAGCCAGTGCCGGTGCCGTCGCCTGGCTGGCCGATTTCGGGATGCGGTTCGCGGCCATGGTCACGCCACCAGCTTCAGGCCGGCCACGCAGGCGACGATCCCGCCGAGCAGCAGGATCCGCGCTGCGCTGGCGGGTTCAACTTTGCTGATCATGGCGTAGGCGGACGTCAGCACCACGCCCACGCCCACCCAGACCGCGTAGGCGGTGCCGGTCGGGATGGACTGCATGGCGACCGCGAGGCCGCCGGTGCTGGCCAGCACGGAGACGAGGAAGAGGGCGGCCGGTGCAATCCGGCGGCGGCCAGTGGCCTGCGAGGTCCGGTGCAGGGCCGCGGCCCAGACGGCCTCCAGCGACCCGGAAAGTATCAGAATCAACCACGACATAACTGCTCCTGTGGCCAGTCTTGTCGCGTGCCGGGTACTGATCCGTCGTCCGGAGGCTCCTAGGGAAGGGGGCCTTGATTCCAGCCTAGCAACGCTCCTTCGGGGAGGCGAACCCCGGCCGCCGGGCCCGCGGTGCGACCGGCGCAAAACCCATTATCGAGTGCTCCATAACTGCCGTCTTGAGGGTTCATAAGGGCAGTTGTGGAGCACTCGTTGGGACGGGGCGGGTCAGATTGCCGTGCCCCCGCTCCAGATCCGGAACTTCCGTCCCACGGAATAAACGCGGCAGCCCTCCCCGGCGGCCGCGAGATCCCCGGCGGCGATGTCCGGGGCCGCCGAGGCGATGGCTCGGCCGTCGTCGTACACCAGCGTGGCCCGTTCCCCGATCCGGCGCAGGGCGGGCAAGGCGCCGCGTTCCAGCCGCTGCACGGTGACGTCCATCCCGACAATGCCGGCGACCGGGCCCTCCGAACAGCGGAAGACCGGGTGCGTGAAGGTCAGGACGTATTCGTCGGTGCACAGGAAATCCACGTACGGCCCGGTCACGTGGGCCTGCCCGGTTTCCACCGGGATCCGGAACCACTCGGATTTCACGTAGCGGCTGATGGAGGTGGGGCTGAAGTTGGCGAGGGCGTCCACATGCTCCAGCTCCTCACCATGCCACCAGGCGATGTAGCTGCGTTCCGGGCCCAGCAGCCCGGCGTTGGCCAGGAAGCCCGCGCCGGCGGCGTATCCCCCAGGCGCCCGGACCAGTTCTTCGACCACCGGCCGGATGAGCTTGTCCACGGGGCCGCCCGTGACCCTCCCGGAGAGGGCCGCCAAAGCGGTTCCCGTCTCTGCCGCCCACGCCGCGAGCCTGTCCTCGATGCCAGTGATGGAAGCGTCGATTTCCGTGACGGCAGCCAGGGCGGTGGCGTCCGCGGCGGTGGTGGTTCCAGACAAAGGGTCTCCGCCTTAGCTCGAAGGAACGGGTGGAATGGAGCGTGTGGACTGCTCGTTCAGCAGCCAGTCCGTGGTCGCCGCGATCAGGGCCTTCACCGACGCTTCGGCCGCTGCCGGCTGGTGGGACTCGACGGCGCCCGCGACCTCCGCAAGGAGCCCGGCGGCCCCCGCGCGGTAGCCGGAGTCGGCGCACGGCAGCAGCGTGAGCGCGCCCAGCTCTGTCTGCAGGCGGATCAGTTCCCGGGCCAGCCGGGCCGAACGGGCAATCGCGGCCACCTCGAGCAGGAACTCGGAGAGGGCCAGCCTCCAGTGCAGCGGATTCGCCTCCTCCGGAGGGATGAGCGAACGCAGGGTGGCCATGTCCGCGGCGTCGGAGCGCCGGGCCGCGACGCCGGCGCACGCGGCGGCAATGGCCTGGTAGTGCAGCCCCAGATCGCTGATCTGGAGCCGGGTCAGCTCCCGCAACTGCTCCAGCGCGCGTTCCGGGGAGGGAAAGACATCGTCAGCGATGAAGCTTCCGCCGCTGCGGCCCCGCACCGTGCGGATGATCCCGGAAGTCCGCAGCTGCGACAGCGCCTCCCGGGCCGTCACCGCAGAGACGCCCAGCGCTGCGGCGAGTTCCGTTTCATTGGGCAGCCGCTGGCCGCCGGTGAGCAGCCCGGTTTCCACGGCCTGTTCGATCCTGCCGCACACCTCGTCCACCAGGCCCCGGGATTTGATCGGCGTGAACACGGCCGCCAGGCTCCGGGAGGCGCCCTGTGGGGTCGGCAACATCCGGGCCTCCCTGTCAGTTTCCTGCCTCGTTCCCTGGCATCAAGGAGCGGGCGCTGGGGGCTGCCTGTGCCCGGTAGCTGCCATCCTAATCCGGGCTTTCGAGGGGGTCTATACACAAAACCTATGGAGTAATAGTATTTGGCCCAGCAGCCGGTTGTGTCCTGGGTCACACCCCACTGTGTCGCATCTAAGACGATCCGGCAACGGAGTTAGGCGCACCCGATGACCGAAACGCTCGCCGCCGGCCGACCGACGGGAACGGACGCGGTTCCGGCGATCCGGCTGCGGAAACTCACCAAGGTCTTCGGCGACACCGTCGCCGTCAACGCCGTGGACCTGGACATCCGCCAGGGCGAGTTCTTCTCCATGCTCGGTCCGTCAGGCTCCGGCAAAACCACGGTCCTGCGCCTGATCGCGGGCTTCGAATTGCCCACCTCCGGAAGCGTCGAGCTCGAGGGCAGGGACGTCACCGGACTGGCACCCTTCGAACGGGACCTCAACACCGTCTTCCAGGACTATGCCCTGTTCCCGCACATGTCCCTCGTGGACAACGTCGCCTACGGCCTGCGCGTGCGGGGGATGCCCAGGAAGGAACGCCACGAGCTGGCCCGCGAGGCACTCGATCGCGTGCAACTGGGGAAGTTCGTCGGCCGCAAACCCGCCCAGCTCTCCGGCGGCCAGCGCCAGCGCGTGGCCCTGGCCCGGGCCCTGGTGGTCCAGCCCAAGGTGCTGCTGCTGGATGAGCCACTCGGCGCCCTGGACCTGAAGCTCCGGCAGCAGATGCAGGTGGAACTGAAGGAACTGCAGCGCTCGCTCGGCATCACCTTCATCTTCGTCACCCATGACCAGGAGGAGGCACTGACCATGAGCGACCGGATCGGCGTCTTCAACAACGGGAGCCTGGAACAGATCGGCACGGCGCACGAGATCTACGAGCGCCCCGGCGGCGCGTTCGTGGCCAACTTTGTCGGCACCTCCAATATCTTCGACGCCGCCCACGCCAGGAAACTCTACGGCCGCGCGGAGCAGGTCTGCATCCGGCCGGAGCGGCTGCGCCTGTCCTGGGCCGGGGCCCCGGACCCGCGCCCCGGTGTCTCCTCCTGCCCTGGAACCGTCACTGCCCTGGTCTACGTGGGGCATGCCACCCAGGTGCGGGTGCAGCTCGACGACGGTCCCGCCGTCGTCGCGCTCGTCCCGGAGACGCTGCCCGGCGGCGACGCGGAACTGCTGGAACGGCGCGTCACCGTCAGCTGGGACGACGCCGCCGCCGTCTGGCTGCCGTCCCACGGCTCCTGAAACCTCGGTCCTGCGTTCAAGCGCGCAAAGTCCGGTTCGTCCACCCAACGAAAGGTAAGGATCATGGCATCAAGGAACAGGGCCTCCCTCGTGGTCGGGGTGGCTGCGGCGGCAGCGCTCGCATTGGCGGGCTGCGGCACCACCGGCGGGGGATCTGCCACCCCGTCGGCACAACCGGTCAAGACCGAGATCGGCGCCGGTGAAGGCCAGCTGTCCATCCTCGGGTGGCCCGGGTATGTCGAGGACGGCAGCAACGACCCCGCGGTCGACTGGGTGCATCCGTTCGAACAAGCGACCCAGTGCAAAGTCAGCTTCAAGCCGTTCGGCACCTCCGACGAGGCCGTGACGCTCATGCGCACCGGACAGTACGACGTCATCTCGGCGTCGGGGGATGCCTCGCTGCGGCTGATCGCCGGCCAGGACGTCCAGCCGGTCAACATGAGCCTGCTGAAGAACTACCCCGATATCTACCCGTTCCTGAAGGACAAAGCCTGGAACACCGTCAACGGCACGAACTACGGGATGCCCCACGGCTGGGGCGCCAACCTGCTGATGTACAGCACGGACAAGGTCACCCCGGCGCCCACCTCCTGGAGCGCGGTGTTTGACGACGCCGCCAAGAACACCGGCAAAGTCACGGCCTACGATTCGCCCATCTACATCGCCGATGCCGCCGTCTACCTGATGGCGCACAAGCCGGAACTCGGGATCAAGAACCCCTACGCGCTGGACAAGGACCAGCTCGCGGCCGCCGTCGATCTGCTCAAGCAGCAGCGCACGCACATCGGCGAGTACTGGAGCGATGTCGTGAAGGAGGTCCAGGCCTTCACTTCCGGGAGCACCGTGGTCGGCACCACCTGGCAGGTGGGGGCGAACATCGCGGTGGCCGACGGCGCCAAGGTCGCGACCCTCATTCCGCAGGAGGGTGCCACCGGCTGGTCGGACACCTGGATGATCGGGTCCAAGACCAAGAACCAAAACTGCGCCTACAAGTGGCTCGACTACATCGCCAGTCCCACGGTGAATGCCCAGGTGGCGGAGTACTTTGGCGAATCCCCGGCCAACGCCAAGGCCTGCGAGCTGACCAAAGACAAGTCGCACTGCGAGACGTACCACTCCGGTGATGCCGCCTACGCCGAAAAGATCTGGTACTGGACAACTCCAGTGGCCGAATGCCTGGACGGCCGCAAGGACGTCAAGTGCACGGATTACTCGGAGTGGACGAAGGCCTGGACCGAAATCAAGGGCTGAGATGGCGATCCCGACGCAGCACCCGGCGCCCGGGGCACCCCGGGCCGCTTCCGCGGTGCCCCGGCCCAAAGCCAACACGTTTTCGGCGCTGCTCCACCGCTCGCCGCGGCTACGGCTGGCGGGGCTGATCACCGCCCCCGCCGGCTGGCTGGTGCTCGTCTACATCGCCGCCCTGGCGGCGCTGCTGATTACCGCGTTCTGGACGGTGGACACCTTCACCGGCAAGGTGTCCACTGTCTGGACGGCCGACAACCTGGTGACGGTCCTGACCGATCCGGTCTACCAGCGGATCACCCTGCGGACGCTGTGGATCGCGGTAGCGGTGACCGTGATCGACCTGATCCTTGCGCTGCCAATGGCGTTCTTCATCGCCAAGGTCGCCAGCGCCCGCTGGCAGAAGCTGCTGGTGGTGGCGGTGCTGATGCCGCTGTGGGCGAGCTACCTGGTCAAGGCCTACGCATGGCGGAACGTGCTCGCCGACGGCGGGCTGCTGGAGTGGCTGGGGGCGCCGATCGGGCTGCAGTCCCCGGGCTACGGCGAAACGGCAGTGATCCTGACGCTGTCCTACATCTGGCTGCCGTTCATGATCCTGCCGATCTACGCCGGGTTCGACCGGGTACCCGATTCACTGCTGGAGGCCTCCGGGGACCTGGGCGCGAAACCGCTGACCACCGTTCGGCTGGTGATGCTCCCGTTGCTGGTCCCTTCCATCATCGCCGGGACCATCTTCACGTTTTCGCTCTCGCTGGGGGACTACATCACGGCCCAGATCGTGGGTGGCACCACCCAGATGCTCGGCACCGTGGTCTACGCAAACGTTGGAGCCGCGAACAACCTGCCGTTCGCCGCAGCGGTCTCGCTGGTGCCGATCGCGATCATCACGCTCTATCTCTTCATCGTCCGGCGCACCGGCGCACTGGACAGCCTGTGAACGCCGCCCAGTCCGGGGACGCCGGACTGCCAGTGGACACCGGCCCGTCCGTGCGGCCGGCAGGAGCACCATGAGACTTTCCCGAAGCGCCAAAGTCATCCTCGGCGTCGTCACCGTGCTGGTGTTCCTCTTTATCTACGTGCCGCTGCTGCTGGTGGTGGTGAACTCCTTCAACGCGGACCGGACCTTTGGCTGGCCGCCGCGGGGGCTGACCCTGGAATGGTGGGTGCGGGCCTTCGATTCCGCCGGCGTCCGCGGGGCCCTGGTGTCCTCGCTCTGGGTGGCGGCGGTCTCGACCATCATTTCGCTGGTGCTGGGGACGCTGCTGGCGCTGGCCCTGTTGCGCTACAAATTCTTCGGCCGGGACGTCATCAGCCTGCTCGTGATCCTGCCGATCGCGCTGCCAGGAATCGTGACCGGCATCGCCTTGAACAACATGTTCACCACCATCCTCGGCGTCTCGCTGAGCCTGTGGACCGTCGTCATCGCGCACGCCACCTTCTGCATGGTGACGGTGTTCAACAACGTCATTGCGCGGCTGCGCCGGATGAGCGGCGGGCTGGAGGAGGCGTCCGCCGATCTGGGCGCCGGCGTGTTCACCACGTTCCGACTGGTCACTTTCCCGCAGCTCCGCTCCGCCCTGCTGGCCGGCGGGCTGCTGGCGTTCGCCCTGAGCTTCGATGAGATCATCGTGACCACGTTCACCATCGGCGCCGGTGACACCACCCTGCCGATCTGGATCCTGCAGAACCTCTTCCGGCCCAATCAGGCGCCCGTGGTTAATGTGGTGGCTGTTGTCCTGATTGTGGTCTCGATTGTGCCGATCTGGCTCGCGCAGCGGCTCTCGGAGGACTCGGTGGGGATCGGTGCTGCGCGTGTGAAGGCGAAGGAAGGCTAGTCCGCGACGCGGTCGATCGATACGACCGCCAGGAAGCCGCGGCCCAGGATTTCCGGCGTGGCACTGTCGGAACCGACGACGGCGTCATAGCGGTCCAGCGTCCTTGGCCCGGCGGCGACCGCGCCGGCCGCGTTGGCCGGCGTGTTTTCGGCTGCTGGACCGGCCGGCGTGCCCGGCTCGTCGCCGGCGGTGCCGGGGCTGACGGTGGCCTGGCCCTGAAGCAGGATCCCCAACTGGCCCTCGAACAGCGGGTGCGCCCGCTTCTTCGAGAGTTCAATGATGGAGGTGTAGCCCTTGAAGGCGCCGTTGCGGGTGATGACGTTCAGGTCGCGGATGTCTCCCGTGGGCAATGCCCCGGCCGCAGCGGCGTCGCCGGAGAACCGGAACGGGCGGTACTTTTCGAGCGGGTGCTCGGCTCCGTCGACGCTCAGCAGCAGCAGTTCGCCCTCGACCACGGTGAGCACCCGGTCCATACCGGGGAATGCCGAGAAGTCGCCCGCCTTGGATAACTCGGCGATACTCACCCGCCAGTCCCAGCCGCCCGCCGAACCGGTGTTGCCCTGACCGGTTCTGCCCTGCGGGGCGGTGGCCGCCGGCTGGCTGGCCAGTTCGCGGGTCACCCCGCCGCCGTTGCGCCAGGGTTGGGCTTTGAGCTCGGCATAGCGGATGATCTCCATCCCTCCACCCTATCCGCCGGCCGGGACCGTAGCCGCGGGGCCGTGCCGCCGCCAATGGCGCCGAGGTCCGACTTCGCGCCCATGTTCCGGACGAACATGGGCGCCGAATCTCACCTCGGGGGCGGGTGCGGCGCCGGCTTGGCACGGACCTTGCTAACGTCAGAGCCAGGAAACACTGCAGAAGGAGCCGAATGTTCGTCAAGGTATGCGGCCTGAGCACCCCGGAGTCAGTCCGGACCGCGGCAGAGTCGGGGGCGGACGCCGTCGGCTTCGTCCTTACCCGCAGCCCCCGCGAAGTGACCCCCGGGCAGGCCCGGGACCTCCTGGCCCACGTTCCGGCGGGGCTCCCCGCCGTCGGCGTCTTCCGGCACGAGGCCGCGGCAGCCGCCGTCGCGCTGGCCCGCGAGGCCGGACTGGGCTGGGTCCAGCTCCACGGTGACCGGGGCCCGGTAGATGTGCGCACCGTGCACGACGCCGGACTCAAGCTCATCCGGGCCGTCACCATGTCCGCCGCGCCCGAGGCGTTCGCGGACTGGGGCGAGGAACTGCTCCTGATCGACGCCGCCGTGCCCGGCTCGGGCGAGGCCTGGGACTACGCCTCGGTCCGTGCCCGGGGGCTGGCCGGGCGCCACTGGCTGCTCGCCGGCGGGCTCGATCCCGGCAACGTCGCCGCCGCCGCTTCGCAGGCGGGCGCCTGGGGTGTGGACGTCTCCTCCGGCGTCGAATCCTCCCGCGGAGTGAAGGACCTGGCTAAAATCCGGAATTTCGTGACGGCGGCCAAATCCCCGGCCGCGAAGCCCTGACCACGGCTGCCGGAATGCCGCCGGACCGCACCGTGTTGCCCCTGACATGAAGCGCATCGGATTTTTGTCCTTTGGACACTGGGGCCCGGGCGAGGGCTCCCGCACGCGGACAGCCCGCGATGCCCTGCTGCAGGGCATTGATCTGGCCGTCGCCGCCGAGGAGCTGGGCGTGGACGGCGCGTACTTCCGGGTGCACCACTTCGCCCGTCAGCAGGCCTCCCCGTTCCCCCTGCTGGCCGCCGTCGCCGCCCGGACCAGCCGGATCGAAATGGGAACCGGCGTGATCGACATGCGCTATGAGAACCCGCTGTACATGGCCGAGGAGGCCGCCGCGACGGACCTCATCAGCGGCGGGAGGCTACAGCTGGGGATCAGCCGCGGCTCACCCGAACCCGCCCGCGACGGCGCCGCGGCTTTCGGCCATGTGCCGGCCGCCGGGGAGACCGACGCGGACATGGCCCGGCGGCACACCGCGGTGTTCCGCCGGGCCATCTCGGGGGCCGGGATGGCGGAAGCCGAGCCGCGCTACGCGGGCGGCGGATCAGGGCTGCTGCCTGTGCAGCCGCATTCGGCGGGTCTCGGCGAGCGGATCTGGTGGGGCGCCGGCTCGCGCGCCACCGCGGTCTGGACCGCGGAACAAGGCATGAACCTGATGAGCTCCACACTGCTCACCGAGGACACTGGTGTGCCCTTCGACCAGCTTCAGGCCGAGCAGATCAGCATGTTCCGCCAGGCCTGGGCCGACGCCGGCCATCAGCACGAGCCGCGTGTCTCGGTCAGCCGCAGCATCCTGCCGATCGTGGACGATGAGGACCGGAGGTTCTTCGGCCTCAGCGCCCTGCGGGAGAAGCGCGACCAGGTCGGGGTGATCGACGGGCTGGTGGCCCGGTTCGGCCGGAGCTACGTCGGCGAGCCTGACGCCATCGCCGGGGAACTGGCTGCCGACGCCGCCGTGCAGGCTGCCGACACCCTGCTGCTCACCGTCCCTAACCAGCTCGGCGTGGATTTCAACGCCAAACTGCTCGGCACCGTGGTCCGGCACATCGCGCCGGCGATCGGCTGGACACCGAGGCCGCGGCCGTAACCTTGCCGGCCAGGGTTCGGCAAAGCCCTAGCCGCGCCGCGGCGCCGTGGCTAGCATGGCTCCTTGGGGGACTACCCCGATGACGTGGCGGGGCTGGCCCGCCGCCCGCGTAAAGGAGACAGTAGTGACACTGCCCGAAGGTTTGACCCCCGGCGTCTGGACGCTGGACATGTCCCACAGCGAAGTCGGCTTCAGCGTCCGCCACGCCGGCATCAGCAAGGTCCGCGGCCGCTTCAACGAGGCTGCGGCGGAGGCCCGTGTCGGCGATTCCCTCGCCGACTCCAGCCTGCATGCCAGCATCAAGACCGCCAGTTTTGACTCCGGCGATGCCAACCGCGACGCCCACGTCCGCGGCGCCGACTTCTTCGACGTCGAAAAGTACCCGGAGATGACCTTCCGCGCCACGGGAATCAAGGGCGATGGCGAGGACTATGTGCTGACCGGCGACCTCACGATCCGCGACGTCACCAAGCCGGTGGATCTGGAAGTCGAGTTCACCGGCATCGCGGTGGACCCGTTCGGTGCCACCCGCGCCGGGTTCAGCGCGGAGACGGACATCAGCCGCAAGGAATTCGGTCTGACCTGGAACGCCGCGCTCGAAGCCGGCGGGCTGCTGGTCAGCGACAAGGTCAAGATCAGTGTCGAGGCAGCCCTGGTCAAGCAGGCCTAAACGTCCCGGCGCCTGGAAGACCGGCGCCTGGAAGACCGGCGCCTGGAAGACCGGCGCCTAAAAGAGCAGCAGGACGAAGCCGCCGACCGTGGACAGGATCCCCACCCCGGTGAGGATCCAGCCCAGTATCCAGGCCGCATTCTCGTGCTTTGGCGGCGTGAGTCCCCAGCGGGACGGATGGCACACGTCGTAGAAGAGGTCAACGTCGGCCCCGACCACCAGACCCTGCGAGTCGGCCGCCGGCAGCAGGGAACGGTGGTCGGCGTCGTGGTGGTCCGTCCAGCTGTACCCCGTGAACCCGCCGGCGCTGATCACTTTGCCGGTGGTGCCGGCCCACAGGCATTGGCGCCGCCGCGAAATCCAGCCCCACCCCAGCAGCGGCAGGCCCAGGACAAAACCTACCCACGTCATGACTTCGAGAATGGGGCCCAGAAGATCCCCGATGCTTGTCATCTGTGCGTCCCGGGCCGCGGCGTTAGCGCGTGACGCGTGAGCGGCGCAGGAAGAAGACGATGCCGGCGCCCGCGAGGGCCAGGAGGCCCACGTAGAGCAGGAGCTGCGCAGCCTTCACAGCAACGCCGACGGCCAGCAGGACGAGGGCGAGAATCATCGCAAGCTTCAGGAGTGCAGGCATGGTCCAAGTATTATGCCCTTCCGTGCGTTCGCAAAGCTGCCCGCCCTCCGCCCGCGTCACCGGAGGTATTTCAGCAAATGATCAGGGTGAACCCCTAGCCCGCATCGGCGTCCGGCGGGGGAGAATGGTGCCATGAAGACATTGCTGAATATCATCTGGCTGCTTTTTGGCGGACTCTGGCTCGCGCTCGGTTACTTCATGGCCGGGATCATCTGCTGTCTGCTGATCGTCACCATCCCGTGGGGCCTCGCATCGTTCCGGATCGCGAATTATGCGCTCTGGCCCTTCGGGCGCACCGTTGTGGACCGCCCGGGCGGCACCGGGGTTTTCTCCCTGCTGGGCAACGTCATCTGGCTGCTCGTCGCCGGCATCTGGATCGCGATTGGTCACGTGATCACCGCTTTCGCCATGGCCATCACCATCATTGGCATCCCGCTGGCCATTGCCAACCTCAAGCTCATTCCGGTCTCGCTCATGCCGCTGGGCAAACAGATCGTCCCGAGTGACAAGCCGTTTGCGACCTACAGCAAGGCCTACCGCTAGCCCGTTCTTGAGGAGGAGTACCGCAATGTCCGAGCCTGCAACAGTTGTTCCGGCAACGTCCGGCCAGGGTGGGGCGCCCACTCCGCCCGAAGACCTCATGCTGGTCATCACCCGCGAATTCCAGGCCCGCATCGCGCGGGTGTGGTCGGCCCTGACGGACCCGGACCAGGCCGTGGAGTGGTGGGGGCCGCGAGGCTTCCACACCCCCCGCGAGAGTATCGACGCGGACCTGGAGATCGGCGGCCTCTACCGGGCCTGCATGGTCCAGGACAGCACCGGGGTGGAGCGCTGGTGGAGCGGGGTCCACACGGACATCGAACCGCCCAGCCTCTTCGTTTTCACCCATGCCTGGGACAAGCCCGACGGCACCCGGGGCTTCGAGACCGAGGTGAGCTTCCAGCTGGACGAGGTCGACGGCGGCACCCGGATGACGTTCAGCCAGGGCCCCTTCGACACGATCGAAAACCGCGACGGCAACGGCGTCGGCTGGCGCGAGTCCTTCGACCGCCTGGCCGAACACCTCCGCCGCAGCCCCTGAGCCACCAGCATCCCCAAGCAACGCGGGGTCACGTAGCGCCCATCCCGAGGGCATTTATGGGCGCTACGTGACCCCGCGTTGATTTCGAGTGACGGACCGGACGCCGCCTCCGTGCTGGGCGCCGCTCACCTGAGCTCGCGCTGCAAGTTCCGCCGCGCGGCGTCCAGCCACAGCTCCCGGCCCCGCGGGGTGTGGAAGAACGGATCCAACTGCAGGAGCTGGCGGACGACGGCGGCGCGTCCGGCGGCGAAGTCGTCGTCGCCGATGTGCGCAAAGTCTTGCCGGACGGCGGCCAGGTAGCGGGCATAGGCGGCCGGTTCCCCGCCCAGAACGGAGAGGTCGGCGTCGCTGAGCAGGGCGGCGGCCTCGTCCCCCGCCTCCGGCTGGTGGTCTGCCGTCATCCGCACCAGGCGGGCCACCTCGTCCACCTCGGACGCGGGAAGGCCCGCGTGCGCCAGCCGGTCCTCGGCGAGCCGGGCCGACTCCTCCTCGTCCTGCCCCGCGATGCCGCGGTACACGGCGTCGTGGAACCAGGCGGCGAGCAGCACGGTGCGCGGCGGCTCGGCGGGGCCGGTGAGGAGGTCCAGCGCCTCCAGGACCGCCAGCAGGTGCGTGCGGCCGTGGTATTTCCGGTGCTCCTCGCCCCAGCGGTCCAGCAGGTCCAGGAACAGTGCGTCGTGGCCCGGGAGGGTGTCATTCCAGCGTGTGAGCAGCGGGAGCTTCAGTGAGCCGCTGCGCCGCCGGGCGGGGATCCGCAGGCCGCTGGCGATCAGCTTGCGTACCAGGATCCGCCCCTCCACCGGGACGGCCCCGGCCGCCACGAGGGCGCTGTGCCGGGCCTCGGCGACGTCGTAATGGTCGCCGTCGAACGCCCGTTCCGGGATGCCAGCCGCCGCGGCGAAGGTGTGCAGTTCCTCCAGCGAAGTGTCCGAGATCAGGTGCGAGAAGTGCGTTCCGTGCGCCGGCCAGAGCGGAGGATCAAGATAGATGGCCATGGAGGAAGTCTAATCCGGCCGGGGATCAGCCCCGGCTGGCATCACCGGAGACGGTGTTGGACTGATCCTCGGTCCGCGCCTCCTCCTGGGTCCGGGTCCGGGTCCGGGTGCGGTGCGGCTTGGAACGCACGCCATGTCCCTGCTCGTTCAGCCGGGTTTCCTGCTCGGCCTCGGCGATGGCCGCCGGAGTGATGGTGCCCGCGGCGTTCCAGGCCTTGACCGCTGCCCAGGCCACGGCCACGAGGGGAACGGCAAGGATCGCGCCGATGATGCCGGCGAGGATGGTGCCGGCGGTGAGGGCCAGCAGGATGACGAGGGCGTGCACGTTGAGCGCCTGGCCCATCACGACGGGCTGCAGGAAGTTGCCCTCCAGCTGGTTGACGACGATGACAACGATGATGACGATCAGGGCCGCGAGCGGTCCGTTGGCGACCAGCGCGACGAGCGCGGCGAGGATGCCGGCCAGGGTGGCGCCGATCAGCGGGATGAAGGCTCCGATGAAGGTCAGCGCGGCGAGCGGCAGGGCCAGCGGGACGCCCATGATCACCAGCGCGAGGCCGATGAAGAACGAATCGACCAGCGCCACGATGGAGGTTCCGCGCACGTAGCCGCCGAGCACGCTGAGGCTTCGCTCCCCGGCGCGGCGTGCCTTCACGAGTTTTGCGCCCTTGAACGCCCGCAGCGCGAAGGCCCAGATCCTCTCGCCGTCCTTGAGGAAGAAGAACAGGATCACCGCCATGAGCAGGGCTCCGGTGATGAAGTTTCCGGCCGCGCTGAGGCCGGAGATGGCGCCCGCACCGACGGTGCTGCTGGTGGCGAAGTCGACGACGGCGACGCGCGCCTGCTGGATCTGCTGGTCATCAACCGGGATGGGGCCCGTCCGGATGAAGTCATAGACCCGGTCGAAGCCCTCCGTGGCCTTGCTGGAGAGTTCGTCGGCCTGGCTCATCACGGCGAAGACGATCCCGGTGATCACGGCCCCGAACGCGAGTAGCAGCGCCAGGAACGAGAAGGTCGTGGCGGCCGTGCCGGGCCAGCCGCGGCGGCGCAGCCAGTGCACGAAAGGTGCGATCGCGGCGGCCAGGATCAGGGCCAGCAGCGCGGGAATCACCACGAGCCGCACCTGGATCAGGGCATAGACCACCACCACTGAGAGGACCAGCAGCAGAAGGACCTGCGCGGTCCTGATGCTGGCGCGGCCCAGGCTGTCGCTCCAGGGGGGTGTCGTTTCCGGACTGGCCATGCTGTTTTGTCTCCCGCTGTCGGATGGTCATGTTACTTACCAACCGTCTCACAGCCGGAGGGGCGGGCCCCGCGGGACCGGCCGCCGGCTAGGGACCGACCCGGGTGGACACCATATTCCGAATCTGCGGACTCAGCGGAGGCCAAATACCGCAAATGCGGGTTAGAGTGTCCCTGTGCCTAATATTCGCGTTTCCGAGGCGGCCCGGCTGCTGGGTGTCAGCGATGACACCATCCGGCGCTGGACCGAGAACGGAAGCCTGACCCCGCTCAGGGACGACGCCGGGCGGCTCGCCGTGGACGGGCTGGAACTCGCGCGGCTCGCCCGGGAGCAGGCCCAGCTCCCGGATGACCCGGCCAAGGCGGGGAGCTCGGCCCGCAACCGCTTCGTGGGCCTCGTCACCGCCATCACCGCCGACACCGTGATGGCGCAGGTGGAACTGCAGTGCGGGCCGTTCCGGGTGGTGTCGCTGATGAGCAGCGAGGCGGTGCGGGAACTCGGCCTGGAACTCGGTTCGGTTGCGACTGCCGTCGTCAAAGCCACCACGGTGATCATCGAAACCCCCAAAGGCAAGGGCGTCATATGAGGGCCGTCCTGAGGGCGGGTGCACTGCTGGCTGCCGGAACGCTGACCGCGGCGCTCGCCGCCTGCGGCCCGGTCTCCGGCGGTGGCGCGGCCTCCGGAGACTCCGGGGCCAAGTCCGTCACCGTCTTCGCCGCAGCCTCCCTCAAGGCCCCCTTCACCGCGCTCGCCGAGCAGTTCGAGGCCACGCACCCGGGAACCACCGTGACCCTCAGCTTCGCGGGCTCCTCCGACCTCGCCACCCAGATCACCCAGGGCGCACCGGCGGACGTGTTTGCCTCGGCCGACATAAAGAACATGGCCAAGGTCTCCGGCGCCGCGTTGGTGGAGGGTTCGCCCCGGGACTTCGCCAGCAACGTGCTGACCATCGCCGTCCCGCCCGGCAACCCCGCGGCCATCGCCTCCTTTGCGGACCTGGCCCGGCCAGGCGTCAAGACCGTCGTCTGCGCGGCGCAGGTTCCGTGCGGCGCGGCCGCAAAGACGGTCGAGACGGAAACCGGCACCACGCTGACGCCGGTCAGTGAGGAATCATCCGTGACCGACGTCCTGGGCAAGGTGATCTCGGGCGAGGCCGACGCCGGGCTGGTCTATGTCACGGACGTCAAGACCGCCGGGGCCAAGGTGAGGGAAGTCCCCTTCGCCGAGTCCGCCAAGGCTGTCAACACCTATCCGATCGCCGCGCTGCGGCGCAGCAGGAACAAGGACCTTGCGGCCGCCTTCATCGCGGCGGTCACGGGACCCGAAGGCCGGCAGCTCCTCCGCGGTGCCGGCTTCGGCGCCCCCTAGGACCGCATGAATCGCCGGAGAGACAGTGCGTACAGCGGGATTCCTCGGTGGGTGCTGGCCATTGCCGCCGTCGGGGCGCTGTTTGTGCTGCTCCCGCTCGCGGCCATGGTTGTCAGGGTCAACTGGCCGCAGTTCATCCCGCTGGTCACGTCCGAAGCGTCCCTGACGGCACTTAGCCTGAGCCTCCGCACCGCCGCCGCGAGCACGGTGTTGTGCGTGCTTTTCGGGGTGCCGCTGGCGCTGGTGCTGGCCCGCGGCGACTTCCCGGGCCAGCGGCTGCTGCGGTCCTTCGTCCTGCTGCCGCTCGTACTGCCCCCGGTCGTGGGCGGCATCGCGCTGCTCTACGCCTTCGGCCGCCAGGGCCTGCTGGGCCGGGGCCTGGAAGTCGCGGGCATCCAGATCGCGTTCTCGACGACGGCGGTGGTGCTCGCCCAGACCTTCGTGGCCTTGCCGTTCCTCGTGGTCAGCCTCGAAGGCGCCCTCCGGTCGGCCGGAGGCCGGTACGAGGCCGTCGCCGCAACCCTCGGCGCGCGCCCCACCACCGTGCTGCGCCGCGTCACCCTGCCCCTGGTCCTGCCGGGACTCGCGTCCGGGGCCGTGCTCTCCTTCGCGAGGAGCCTGGGCGAATTCGGCGCCACGCTGACCTTCGCCGGAAGCCTGCCGGGCGTCACCCGCACGCTGCCGCTGGAAATCTACCTGCAGCGCGAGACCGACGCCGACGCGGCCGTCGCCCTGTCCCTGCTGCTGGTCGTGGTGGCGGTCATCGTCGTCGGGCTCTCCTACCGGGGTCCCGCGCCGGCCGGCTCCGGCTCCGGCAGCGCCCGCAGCCCCGGCAGTTCCGGGCGGCTTTCGCCATGACGTTTACATTCGACGCCGCCCTTGCCGCCCGCCGCTTCGAGGTCTCCCTGAGCCTGGCGCCCGGTGAGACAGTCGCCGTGCTCGGGCCGAACGGGGCCGGGAAATCCACGCTACTCGCCGTGATTGCCGGGCTGCTCCGCCCGGACACCGGCCGGGCCGAAGTGAACGGCCGGGTCCTGTTCGAGCTCGGCGCGGGCGTGCACACCTGGACCGCGCCGCACCGCCGCGGGACCGCCCTGCTGGCCCAGGATCCGCTGCTCTTCCCGCACCTGAGCGCCCTCGAAAACGTCGCCTTCGGACCCCGCAGCGGGGGAGTGCCCAAACGGCAGGCCCGCGAGACCGCCCGGCACTGGCTGGCCGAGGTCGACGCCGCCGACCTCGCCGCCCGGCGGCCCGGGGAACTGTCCGGCGGTCAGGCGCAGCGCGTTGCGGCCGCCCGTGCCCTGGCCGTCAACCCGGAGGTCCTGCTGCTCGATGAGCCGCTGTCCGCGCTGGACATCCACGCGGCTCCGCTGCTGCGCCGGCTGCTCAAGCGGGTGCTCGCCGGGCGGCGCGCCATCATCGTCACCCACGACGTCCTGGATGCCTACATGCTCGCGGACCGGGTGATCGTGATGGAGGACGGCCGGATCACCGAGGACGGGCCCACCCGCGACGTCCTCCGGCGGCCGCGCAGCCGTTTCGCCGCCGGACTGGCCGGACTGAACCTGGTGCCGGGGACCGTGACGCCCGCCGGGATCCGGTCCGCCGAGGGCCTTGAGTTCGCAGGCCAGCACGACGCCCCGCTCGTCGCCGGGCAGGCAGGCGTGGCGGCGTTCCCGCCGTCGGCCGTGTCGGTGTTCCTGAGCGAGGCGCACGGCAGCCCGCGGAATTCGTTCCGCGTCACGGTCACGGACCTGGAGCCGCACGGGGACCAGATCCGGGTCCGCGCCGGCGAGCTGTCCGCGGACGTGACCCCTGCTGCCTCCGCGGACCTCGGGCTTGCTCCGGGCCTCGCGGTCTATTTTGTGGTCAAGGCTGCCGCGGTGTCGATCTACCCGGCCTGACGGCGGCCGGAGGTGCCCGGCTCCCCGCGGTCCTTCCGGATCGGGTGCTGGCTCACGATCGACACCCGGTTGAAGGCGTTCATGGCGATGACCAGCCAGCTGATGGCGGAGAATTCCCCATCCGTGAGGTGTCTCCTGGCAGCGGCGCCCTCGTGCTCGCGGGCGCGGGCGTCCGAGATGTTGGTGATGGCCTCGGCGAGGGTGAGGGCGGCACGCTCCTTCTCGGTGAAGAGCTCCGTGTCCCGCCAGGCCGGGAGGACGGCAAGTCGCTGGGCCGATTCGCCGTTCTTCACGGCGTCGCCCACGTGCAGGTCCAGGCAGTACGCGCACCCGTTGATCTGGGAGATGCGGACATTCAGCAGCTCAATCAGCGTCCGGTCCAGGCCGGCCTCGTCGGCGGCCTCCTTGGCTTTCAGGCCGAGGCCGTTGAGTGCCCGCCAGGCGGCGGGGTGCTCCTTGTCCAGAAAAACGGAACCAGTGGTGTGGTGCTGCGCTGCCGCTGTCTCATCCATGCTCAAAAGAGTACCCACGGGAAACCTCAAAAAGGTACGTGACAAAGTTGTCACGTGTGTGACAAGATGCATGAACAGCGAAATTCCCTGCAGGAGCGACCCCCCGGCCGCTCCAGGAGCTGGTCCGCCGACATCGGACCGGCACCCATCATTCGACGGTCGGCTCCTTGGGGGAGCCGACCGTCGAAATGGTTTAACGGCACACGCACGGCCCTCGGGCCCGCCCCGGCGCCGCCCGCGGGACATGCCCACCTTTCGCGCCGCCCCGGCGCGGGACATGCCCAGTCCCGCGCCTGAGCGATGGACATATTGGCGTTACGTCCACTGGCCCGCGCGCCCGGAGGGCATGTCCACTCCTGGAGCCGGCGCCGCGGGGGACATGTCCGTTCCTCCGGTTCTAT
>NZ_MQTS01000178.1:41773-46255 GCF_020532825.1 Arthrobacter sp. SO3 | reverse complement strand
CCCCGCCCGCCCCCGAGCAGCCGGCCCGCGGATGACCGGGCCGGCTGCTCGGGGGCGGGCGGGGTGCGGAGCTCAGGGGCGATCCCGAGGCACAGCCAGTCGGTAATCTGGCGCGCCATCGCCTCCTGGTCGGGCCTGGCAGGCGAGGCCGGGCTGGCGAGCCATTGTTCACCGGCGTTCCGGACCAGGCCGATCGCCGCGTTCGGCCAGTAGCCGATCACGGCCTCACGGCCGGCGGAGTCCCCGAGGTGGCTGCGCATGGGCCGGGCGATCATGTCGCTGATCGCCGCAAAAAAATGACCAAGGGCACCCGCGGTGGCGATGGTTCCGTTCGTGGCGTCCGCTTCCCCGGGGGTGTAGCGGGTGACGAACGTGTACACGTTGGGGCTGGTTTCCGCCATCTGCAGGTAGGCGGAGACCATCGCGAACAGCCCCTCGCGGGGAGTCTGGGCACTCTGGGCCGCCTCCCGGATGCGGCGCTGCATCTGGCTCAGCACGACCTCGCCGACAGCCTGCTGCAGCCCGGCCTTGTCGCCGAAATAGCGGTAAAACACGGATTTGGAGGTTCCCGCCGCTGCCGCGATCTCCTCCATCGAGGCGTCGCTGCCAAGCGCGTGCACGGCCTTGCGGGCCGACTTGATCAGCTCCCGGCGGCGCTCCTCCCGGTGCGACTGCCAGCGCGAGTCGCGGCCGTCCACGCCGCCGGCACCGGAGCCGGCCGGGTTGCTGCCGGGAAGACCTGTCTGGGGGATGTTCACGATACCCAGCGTATCAGGTACGCTGGGTATCGGTAACCCGCTTTGATCGAAGGAGACAGCCCATGTCCGTCAACGGACAGTCCGCACCCGGACCAAAGGATTCGACCCCCGCAGCAGCGCCTGCGTCCTCGCACGCACCAGCCGCCCCGGCGGCCGGTCCGATCGGAGGAAGCGCGGCAGCGCCGCAGCTGCGCAAGGCGGTCATCGTGGGCGGCAACCGCATTCCCTTTGCCCGGACCGGGGGCGCCTATACCAAGTCCTCCAACCAGGACATGCTGACGGCCGCCCTGGACGGGCTGATCGCACGTTTCGGGCTGCAGGACGAGCGCATCGGGGAAGTCGGCGCCGGTGCCGTGCTCAAACACTCCCGCGACTTCAACCTGACACGAGAAGCTGTGCTCGGCTCCGCCCTGTCCGCTGAAACCCCGGCCTACGATCTGCAGCAGGCCTGCGCCACCGGGCTGGAAACGGTCCTCGGACTGGCCAACAAGATCAAGCTTGGACAGATCGATTCGGCTATCGCCGGCGGCGTCGACTCCGCCTCGGACGCCCCCATCGCCGTGAGCGAAGGTCTGCGCGAAGTGCTCCTCGACCTGAACCGTGCCAAGACGGTGCCGCAGCGGCTGAAGGTCCTTAGCCGCCTCCGTCCCAAGGACCTCACCCCGGACGCGCCCAACACGGGCGAACCCCGCACCGGCCTGTCCATGGGCGAACACCAGGCGCTCACCACGGCGCAGTGGAAGATTACCCGCGAGGCGCAGGATGAGCTGGCCTTCAACAGCCACCGCAACCTGGCAGCTGCCTACGAAGCGGGCTTCTTCGATGACCTGCTCACCCCGTACCGCGGACTCACCCGTGACTCCAACCTGAGGGCCGATACCAGCCTCGAGAAGCTGGCCACACTCAAGCCCGTCTTCGGCAAGAACCTGGGCGCGGCGGCGACCATGACGGCCGGCAACTCCACCCCGCTCACCGACGGCGCATCCACCGTGCTCCTTGCCTCCGAGGAGTGGGCGGACGCCCACGACCTGCCCAAGCTGGCCACCGTCGTAGATGGCGAGGCGGCGGCTGTCGACTTCGTCCACGGCAAGGACGGCCTCCTTATGGCACCGGCCTTCGCCGTGCCGCGGCTGCTGACCCGCACCGGGCTCAGCCTCGACGACATCGACTTCTTCGAAATCCATGAGGCCTTCGCCGGAACGGTGCTGAGCACCCTGGCCGCGTGGGAGGACGAGGACTTCGGCCGCACCCGGCTGGGCCTGGACGGAGCCTTCGGCAGCATTGACCGCTCCAAGCTCAACGTCAACGGATCGTCGCTGGCGGCCGGCCACCCCTTCGCGGCCACCGGCGGACGCATCGTCGCCTCGCTCGCGAAGATGCTGCACGACAGGGGCCGGGTCGACGGCCGACCGGCCCGCGGACTCATTTCCATCTGCGCCGCAGGCGGCCAGGGCGTCGTCGCTATTCTTGAAGCACACTAGGGGGCTCCGATGACTGACATGTACACGCAACTGGTGAGCAAGGGCCCCGGCCGGGACATCGCCAGGAAGCTTGGGCTGCCACAGCCGGTGGTGTTGCGCCGCTACCAGCCGGACCAGCCGCTTGTCACCGGGCCTGTCCTGGTCCAGGGCGCCGGCGCCGGCGCGGATGAGCTGGCCTCGACCCTGCTGTCCTGGAACCTCGATGTGCGCCGCCACGCGGTGCCGAAAGAAAAACTCGGCGCCATCGTCCTCGTGCTGGACGAGCTGGGCCGCCCGGAGGACCTCGCCAGGCCGGTGCTCACCGCAGCCACCTCAATGCGGGACCTGGCCCCCAATTCCCGCGTCATCACCGTCTCCCGCACCGCCGCTGACACTGCAGACCCGGCCGTCGCGGCGGCCCGCCAGGGGGTGGACGGGCTGCTCCGCTCGCTGGCCAAGGAGCTCCGGGCCGGCGCCACCGGCAACGGAATCGTGCTCGCCCGCGGCGTGCGCACCACAAGCCCCAGCACCCTCGGCGCACTCCGGTTCTTCCTGTCCGGCCGCTCGGCGTTCGTCGACGGCCAGTTCCTCACCGTCAGCTCCACCGAAGGGCAACTGCCGGCCGACGCCGGGAAGCCGCTGGCAGGCAAGGTCGCCGTCGTGACCGGCGCTGCGCGGGGAATCGGCGCGGCGATTGCCCGCACCCTGTACCGCGACGGCGCCACGCTCGTCGTCGTTGACATCCCGGCGGCCGGTGACCACCTCGCCGCGGTGGCCAACGAGGTGCGCGGCACGGCGCTGCAGCTGGACATCAGCCGGACGGATGCCGGGCAGCGGATCATCGACCACGCCGTGGAACGCCACGGGCGGCTGGACATCGTGATCCACAATGCCGGCATCACCCGGGACAAGCTGCTGGCCAACATGGACGAAGGGCGCTGGAACTCGGTGATCGCGGTCAATATCGCCGCGCAGCTGCGGATCAACGAGGCCCTGCTGGCGTCCGGACACTTCCGGAACTCCCCGCGGATCGTGTCGGTCGCCTCCACCAGCGGCATCGCCGGCAACCGCGGCCAGACCAACTATGCCGCCTCGAAGGGCGGCGTGATGGGCATGGTCCGGGCCACGGCACCGCTGATCGGCACGCACGGCGGCTCCATTAACGCCGTCGCCCCCGGCTTCATCGAAACCGAGATGACCGCGAGGATCCCGTTCGCCACCCGGGAGGTCGCGCGCCGGCTCAACTCCCTGCAGCAGGGCGGCCAGCCGGGCGACGTCGCCGAGGCCATCGCGTTCCTGGCCAGTGACGCGGCCGGCGGCATTTCCGGCGAGGTACTGAGGGTCTGCGGGCAGAACCTGGTGGGAGCATGACCCTTTCGCAGCCGGTCATCCTGGGCGAGATGCCGTCGCTGTCGAAGCTGTACCTGAATGCGGCAGCGACCGCCGCCCGTCGAAGGGTACTGGGCACCCACGCGGGTGCCGGGCTCCCGGAAACACGGCATGAGGTCCGCGACGTAAAGGCGGCGGTGGAGAACCTCACGGCGTACCAGCACCTCATCGGCGAGACCGCGAGCGATGTGCTGCCGGCCGGTTTTGTCCATGCGCTGGCGTTCCCGCTGGCCATGAGCGTGATGAACCGGGATGATTTCCCGCTGCCGCTGCTGGGGATGATCCACCTGGAAAACCGGGTGGTGCAGTCCGCGCCCATCCGCTTCACCGAGGCCCTGGACATCCAGGCGTGGGCGCAGAACCTGCGCGGGCACCGCTCCGGCAGCCAGCTGGACCTCGTCACCGAGGTGCGCGGGGCCGGGGAGGACGACGTGCGCTGGCGCGGCGTCTCCAGTTATCTGGCGAAGGGCGTGTTCCTGCCGGGGATCGACAAGTCCACCGCTGCTGCGGTCCCGGCGGGTTTTTCGGCGCCGGATCCCACCGCACTGTGGCAGCTGGGTGTGGACACCGGGCGCGCCTACGCGGCCGTGTCCGGCGACTTCAACCCGATCCACCTGAGTGTCCTCTCGGCCAGGGCCCTGGGGCTGCGCCGGTCGATCGCACACGGCATGTACCTGGCATCGAGGGCACTGGCGGATGTGGGTGCCGCAAAGGGCGACGCGTTCAGTTGGAGTGTTACCTTCGAGGCGCCGGTGTTCCTGCCGGCCCGGGTGGCGCTGGACATCAGCACCGTGGAGGGGACGGACGGGGCGTGGGAACGCTCCGACTACGTCGCCTGGAACCCACGGTCCGGACGCAAGCACTTCAGCGGAGCG
>NZ_MQTS01000178.1:23782-41733 GCF_020532825.1 Arthrobacter sp. SO3 | reverse complement strand
GGCCATCCACATCACAACGGTCAGCCACAACAAACAACGGCGGTGTCCGCCCCGGCACGGGGGCGGACACCGCCGTCGTTTGTTCCGGGCCGAGGGCCGGAGGGGCCATGCGTCAGCCGCTGGCCGCGGAGGACTTCACCACCCGCAGCATCCGGTGCAGGCTCATCAGGATCGACTCGACCGCGCTGGGGGCGTCGGTGGCCGTTTGCTCGCCGCCGATCCGTCCCGTCAACGCTTTGACGGCAGAGTCGGCCGCCTCGACCAGCGCCAACTGCTCCTCCGGGCTCTCCTCCTCAATTGAGCGCAGGATGTCACCCACTCCGGACATGGCGTCGGCAAGCGGCGCAGCATATTCATCCGGCACCACAAAGGGTGTGTCCTTGGCCCAGATGACATCCGAGAGCACCTGCGTCACGTCCTGGACGTGGAAGGTCACCCGTTCGAGGTCGCGCAGGTTGCGGTAGTCCAGTTCGATGTCCCGGGGGTGGAGCCGGCGCCGGGGGTTCGCCCGCCGGCTGGCGTCCGCCTTCTCCACGGCCAGCCGGACGGCGCGGGCGGAGGATTCGAGCGAGTCGGACCGCTTGGACCAGTCCTCGTGTTCCGGCGGCCAGCTCTCCTTCAGTGCCTTGGCCATGTCCCAGAGTTGCTGGGCCAGTGCCAGGCGCAGTTCCGCGATGCTGAGCTCGGCGGCGCGGAAGTGCAGCGGCGGGAAGACCAGCAGGTTCACGAGGATGCCCACGGTGACGCCGGCCCCCATCTGCAGGAGGTAGCCGAAGGAGAACTGGTCCGGGTTGTGGCCGCCCACGAGCAGGACCAGGAGCGCCGCCGTCGGGATCCAGTCCCGGCCCGCGCCGATCTTCGGGAGTCCGGCCAGGACAACGCCGAAGGCCATCACGATCCCGACCGTCAGTGGTGACGGGCTGCCGAGGATGAACAGCACGAAGGCCAGTCCAATCCCGATTGCCAGCCCTGCGAGCGTCTGTGCTCCCTGCTTTATGGAGCCGGCGACGTTCTCGTACATCGCCACCAGGGCGCCCAGCGGAGCGTAGTAGGGGTAATCGGCCGCGGAGCCGGGCATCAGCGGGGCGATGGCGAAGGCAATGCCCGCGGCCAGTCCTGCCTTCATGGCCAGCTGCAGCCGTGGCCACAGCAGCGCCGTGGAGACGTTGCCGGCCACGATCCGCCACAGCCGCCGGAACAAGGAGGGGCCTCCGGTGTGCGTTGCCTCTTCTGTCGTAGTCATCCCGGTTCACCCTAGGCGGGGGATATTGCTGCGACAAGTGGACGAACCCCGGCCGGGCAGGGCGTTCCGGTCAGTCCGCCCCGTGCCCCGGGGCCACTTCCTCCCCGGCCCGGACCGGGCCGGGCGGCGTTCCATTGCCGAAGGGGCGACCGCCGAGGGCTTCGCGGCCGTGTGCGGTCAGCCAGTTGCCGAGCTCCGGTCCGGCAGGAACGATCCCGGTGGGGTTGATGTCCTTGTGGACGATGTAGTAGTGCTGCTTGATCTGCACGAAGTCGGTTGTGTCGCCGAACCCGGGGGTCTGGAACAGGTCCCGGGCGTAGGCCCACAGGGCGGGCATTTCGCTGAGTTTCTGCCGGTTGCACTTGAAATGCCCGTGGTAGACGGCGTCGAACCGCGCCAGTGTGGTGAAGAGGCGGACGTCGGCCTCGGTGATCGTGTCGCCCACGAGGTACCGCTGGCCGGTGAGGCGTTCCTCCAGCCAGTCCAGGGCGGTCCAGAGCCGGTCGTAGGCGGCGTTGTAGGCCTCCTGAGAGCCGGCAAAGCCGCAGCGGTAGACACCGTTGTTCACTTCGGTGAAGACCCTCTTGTTGACCGTGTCGATCTCCTCACACAGGGCCTCCGGATACAGCTCCGGCGCGCCCGGGCGGTGGAACGCGGTCCACTCGGTGGCGAAGTCCAGGGTGATCTGCGGGAAGTTGTTGGTCACCACCTGGCCGCTGGCGACGTCGACGATGGCCGGGACGGTGATGCCGCGGGGATAGTCCGGGAACCGGCGGAAGTACGCCTCCTGGATCCGCTCCATTCCGAGCACCGGGTCCTTGCCGCCGGGATACAGGTCAAACGTCCAGGAGCGCGCATCGTGGGTGGGTCCGGGCTGGCCGAGGGAAATCGCGTCCTCCAGGCCAAGGAGCCGCCGCACGATCACGGTCCGGTTGGCCCACGGGCAGGCGCGGGCCGCGATCAGCCGGTAGCGTCCCGGCTCGACCGGCCAGCCGGGCTCACCGTTCCGGCCGGGGGCGCCGTCGCGGGTGATCCGGTCCTCGATGTAGTTGGTGTCCCGGGTGAACTCCTCGCCGCCGGTGACGTAGGAACCCTTCGTGCTGAATCCGGGGTCGTCCGTGTGTGTGTGGCTCATGGTCCCAGCCTATGCCCGGATACCGAGGGGTCACGGCAGCATGGCGCCCTGCGTTGCGGCGAACACGAGCGACATCGGCTGCCAGGCAAACCACCAGGCGGCGCCGACGACGGCGGCAAACAGCACGATCCACACGGCGGCGGGGAGGTGGGTGGCCCGGGCGAGCAGATAGGCGTCCGAGGTCGCCAGCCGGTCCCGGTGCCGCAGGTGCACGTTGCCCAGCTTGCCGAGGTCCCGGACGGCGGCGACCAGCAGTGCCAGGCCGAGCACGATCATGACATGGCCGGTGAATTCCGGCGGGACGAACAGCACCAGCAGCACGGCGGCCAGGACCGCGCCGGCGGTGATCAGCAGCCCGATGCCGTTGCGGATGAACAGGAACGAGGCCAGCAGGATGAGGGTGCCGACCGACATCGCCGCCGGGCCCCAGCCGTTGAAGCCGCTCCAGACCATGGCGGCGCCGACGACGGCCGGGACGGGGTAACCCCAGAACGTGGACCAGACAGCCGCCAGGGGGCGGCGGCTGTAGGTGGTGGTGGTGCCCGAGTGGTCCAGGCCCAGGCGGATGCCGCCGAGGCGCTGCCCGGTCATGAGCGCGGCGAAGGCGTGGCCGAGCTCGTGGGTTACGGTGGCCAGCAGCCCGAAGTACCGCCAGGTCACCCGTGGCAGGGAAAGCGCGACGGCGATCAGGATCACCAGGGCAAGTTCGGTGCCGGTGACCTGAGGTACCGGGGACTGGGTGAATCCGGCAACGATCCGGGCCCACCAGGTTTCGGCAGCATCGGTCATGGTGTGGTCCGTGCAGTGGCTCTGGAGGGGCCGGCAGGGCCCGAGCTGTGCCTGATGCAATACGGTGTCCAGGGCCTGGCCTCCAGCCGGCCTTCCGCAATCTCTTCACCGCACACTGCGCAGCTGCCGTAACGGCCTGCATCGATCCGCTCCAGGGCAGCCTCGATCTGCGCCAGGCCCCGGCGGCTCTGCTCCAGCAATGCCCCAGCCTGGGAGAGCTCGAAGGCAATCGTCGCGCCCTCGGGATCGTGCTCGTCGTCGACGTTCGAGTCCTGCCGGGCGGCGTTCACCGAGGTGATGTCCTGGCGCAGCGCGGGAAGGAGGGCAAGCTTCCGGCGGCGCTCCTCGTGCAGGAGATTCCGGAACCGTTCGACGTCGACCATAGGCTGCAAGGCTAGCGCGGACGCCGCGGCCGCGCCTAAATCCGCCGTCGAAATCCGCAGCCGGCCGGAGCCGGGGTAGGCCGAAAGGCCCGGGGGGTCCGGGGGAGTCTCCGCCTACAGTGGGGAAGGGAGCCTGCGCCCTACTGCGCGCCCCCATCCAGCAGACCCAGGAGGCGTCATGGATCAGCCAGCGGCCAACACCCAGAAAAACCCCGACGAGGAAGCCGGAGCCCTGGCGGCGGTGGAGCAGCACCATGCAGGCATGCTCAAGCGCCTCAACGCGCTGACGGCGACGCTCACCCATGCTGTCCGGTCCGGGGACACCGTGGCGGAGCACGACGCCCATGAGGTGCTGGTGGAGTGGTGCGAGAACGATCTCGTCCCGCATGCGCTCGCAGAGGAGGGTCCACTGTACGGCGGGCCCCGGAACATGCCGCAGGGCCGGCTGCTGGTGGCGGGGATGCTGGCCGAGCACCAGGTGATCGTGGGCCTGGTCGAGGAACTGCGGGGCTCAACCGGGGTGGATGCCGCCGTGGCTGCCGGCTCCATCCGGAACATCTTTGCCCTGCACCTGGACAAGGAGAACAGGCTTCTGATGCCGTTCATCGCGGCGTCCCCGGAACTGTCCCTGGCGCGCGCTGTCGAGGGCCTGCACGAACTGGTCGGGGAAACGCACGTCCATCAACACGGGACGGTGCCCGGGGACAGCGTCTAGAGTGGCCCCATGGCGGATGGAATGGACCAGGACGATACGACCAGCTCAGCCGCACTGCTGCGCGAACTCGCAGCAGCCCACGGTGTGGGGACAACCTACTGGGGCTGGGACGGCGTCGAACGCTCCGTTGCGGACCGCACACTGCGCGGCGTCCTCGCCGCGCTGGGGGTCCCCGCCGGGGAAGCAGACGAGATGCAACAGTCCCTGGCTGAAGCCAGGCTGGCGCCGTGGCGGCGGCTGCTGCCGCCGGTCGCCGTGGCCCGCGAGGGGCAGGAACTCCGCGTCCATGTCCATGTCCCGCACGGCAGCGCCGTCAGCGTGTGGATCGCCGCCGAAGACGGCAGCAGGTACGAGGTAACGCAGCAGGAGAACTGGGACGCGCCGGTCGTCGTCGACGGCGTCCTCACGGGACGGGCGGCCTTCACGGTCCCGGACCAGGTGCCGCTCGGCTGGCACACCCTGCTGGCCGACAACGAAGGCACGGCAGCCCAGTGCCCGCTCGTTGTCACACCGCAGCGGCTCCAAACGACCGAGGCGCTCGCCGGACGGCGGAACTGGGGACTGACCGCCCAGCTCTATTCCGTGCGGTCCTCCCGGTCCTGGGGCATCGGTGACTTCGCGGACCTTGCAGACCTCGCAACAATCACGGGGCAGGACGGCGCCGGTTTCCTGCTGGTCAACCCCTTGCACGCCGCGGAGCCCCGGCCGCCGGTCGAAGACTCGCCGTACCTGCCCACAACCCGGCGCTACTTCAACCCCCTTTACCTCCGGGTGGAGGAGATCCCCGAATACGGCTACCTCGACCCGGCCGGCCGGGCGGAAGTTGAACGGCTGGCCGCCCGGCAGCACGCCGCGAACCACTCCACCCGGCTGCTGGACCGGAACTCCAGTTACGCGGCGAAACTGAGCGCGCTGGAGCTGGTCTTCGCCGTTCCGCGCGACCCGGCCCGCGCACGCGCCTTTGCGGACTTCTGCGCCGGGGAGGGGCAGGGAATCGACGACTTCGCCCTCTGGTGCGCCCTGGCCGAGAAGCTCCCCCCGGACGCCCCGCAATGGGCCGGGGCGGCGTCCGCACCGGGCACGGCCTACTGCAAGGAGCAGCGGGCCCTGCTCGCCGGGCGGATCGACTTCCACCGCTGGATGCAATGGCTCTGCGACCAGCAGCTGGAAGCCGCCCAGCGCTCGGCCCGGCGGTCGGGCATGGAAATCGGCGTCATCCACGACCTTGCGGTCGGCGTGAAACCCGGCGGGGCGGACGACTGGTCGCTGGCCGGGGTGCTGGCCCGAGGCGTCACTGTGGGCGCGCCACCGGACATGTTCAACCAGCAGGGCCAGGACTGGACCCAGCCGCCCTGGCACCCGGGCCGGCTCGCGGAATCGGGGTATGCCGCCTACCGGGACATGCTCCGCACGGTGCTGCGCCATGCCGGCGGGATCCGGGTGGACCACATCCTGGGCTTGTTCAGGCTGTGGTGGATCCCGGAGGGCGCCGGGCCGGGGGAGGGCACCTACGTCTATTACGACCACGAGGCGCTGATCGGAATCCTGGCTTTGGAGGCGCAGCGGGCCGGAGCGGTGGTGATCGGTGAGGACCTGGGGGTGTTTGAGCCGTGGGTGCGGGACTACCTGGCGGGCCGCGGGATCTTCGGCACCTCGATCCTCTGGTTCGAGCACGACACCGACGGCCCGATCGCGCCGGAACTGTACCGGCAGCAGTGCCTGACCAGTGTCAACACCCACGATCTGCCGCCGACGGCCGGGTACCTGGCCGGAGAGCACGTCACGCTCCGCGAATCCCTGGGACTGCTGCAGCGCCCGGTGGCAGAGGAACGCGCCGAGGCCGCTGCCGAGCAGCAGGCCGTGTTCGGACTCCTGCGGGAGCGCGGTCTGCTGCCCGTGGCGGGGCACCAGGACGTGCAACGCACCGTCGAGGCGCTGTACGCCTTCACCACCCTGACGCCCTCGTCCCTGCTGGGCGTCGCGCTGGTTGATGCGGTGGGCGAAACCCGGACCCAGAACCAGCCCGGCACCAGCACGCAGTACCCCAACTGGCGGATCCCCCTGGCCGGTCCGCGGGGACCCGTCCTGCTTGACGCACTGCAGGACGACCCCGGCTTCCGGTCGCTCGTCGGCACCATCACGTCCGCGCTGCACCGGGAGGAGTAGAGATATTGGGGCACCCAATGCTCCCAGGGCAGCCCGGGACTACCGACCCACGGCAGGGCATTCCGTGCCCGGTTAGCATGTGGCGATGAGGCGCGTGGGCAGACCTTTCCTCGCCGTCATCCTGGCGCTGGGTCTGGCTGGCTGCACGGCACCTGGGCCGGCGCCCTCGCCGGCCCCGACTGCCTCACCGTCGTCGAACGGCCCGACGGCGTCCGGAACGGCACAGGAGCCCGCGATCGATCACGTCGTCATCATCGTGATGGAGAACAAAGCCGCCAGCCGCATTCTGGGAGCCGACGACGCGCCCTACTTGAACAGCCTGGCGCGGGAGAACGCCGTCGCAGCCAACTACCACGCGATCACCCGGCCCAGCCTGCCGAACTACCTCGCCCTGACCAGCGGCACCACCGCCGGCATCACTAGCAACTGCGACCCCGAGGCAAACAGCTGCGAGGCGGACGTGCGCACCATTGCCGACGAAATCAGCAGCTCGGGGCGGAAATGGCGGATGTACGCAGACGGCATGCCCGAACCCTGCCAGGCCGAGGACTCCGGCCGATACGCGGTGAAGCACAATCCGTTCATGTACTACCCCTCGGTGACCGACGACCGGGCGTTGTGCACCGACCACGTGGTGCCCTTCAGCCGGCTGGACGCAGACCTGAAAACCGACCGAAGCCTCCCGGACTACGTGTTCATCACCCCCGACATGTGCAGCGACACCCACGACTGCCCGGTGCAGTCCGGCGACGACTGGCTGTCCCGGCAAGTCCCCAAAATCCTCGCCGCACCGGCGTTCACCACGAAAAACTCCCTGCTCGTGATCACCTATGACGAGGGCGACGGTTCGAGCAACCAGATTGCCACGGTCTTCGCCGGACCCGCCGCGCGGAAGGGCTACACCTCGGAAACCCGCTTCACGCACTATTCCCTGCTGCGCACGATTGAAGACGCCTGGGGCCTGGACCCACTGACGGACAATGACCGGGATGCCGCGGGCATGGCCGAGCTGCTGAAATAGCTGATCCCTGCTGGCTGCAACAGGAGACAGCTGACAGGAAGAGCGTTGTGAACCCCCTTGATGATGTGAACCAGCGCCTCGCCGCGGAGCTCGACGAATACGTCTACAACATCGGCAACCGACCCGACAATTTGCGGCTGCGCTTCATGGTGGCGCTCCAGGGCGCGTTCTGCGCCGCCGTCAGCGGTGGCCTTGCCTTCGTGTCCCGACTGTCCGTCCTAACCCTGCAGTGCCTGCACAGCAATGTGCGCGGCCCGCATGCTTCTGATTCCGCGCTCTGCGGCGGCCACAGTAGGGGCCTCCACGATGACCCCTTTGGACAGCAGGATGGCCAGAAGAGTGGCGTTGAGGACATCCTCGCGGAGTTCTGCCAGCCAGGGGCCCCGGAGGTTCGGCATGGCCGGCACCCGAGCCCAACCCGCAGGAACAGGATCTCCCGGGCCGAGCCGGCCGCCCGGCGCCGAAGCATGGTTGAGGCCAGGTGCTTGTCCCGGATCGCTTGCGCCTTCATCCTCCATTGACGCTGGCTGCCCAGCTGCGGTGCGACGAGGGCGCGTGCGGCGACGAGCTCTTCCGGGTGCGCTGCCCGGAGTGCCGTGACCAGGGGGTTTTCCCGGTCGGCCCAGGAAGCCGTGAGCCGGCGGTCGATGGCCGCGGCCAGATGGTCCAGACCCATCCGGGATGCCAACTCGGCCGGGCCTTCGGCCTGATTCGAGGGGCCGCGACTTTCTGATGCGCCGTGTGGTTTTTGTCCCGGGAGCCGTAACGCGGCGACCCGTCGGCGAGGTGGTAGTCGTTGCTCATGATTCCCCCGGTGTTTTGGCCTGGGCCGCGACTTGGTGCGTAGCCGCGCCGTGGGCGGACCCGTCATCGTCGACGGGTCCGGGTTCAGTGTGCGGCATCGCGGAGCGCATGACGAGCGACACGGGGTTCAAGACGCCCGGACCGTGGACGTGGCCATGCAGCGGCCCAATGCCCGGGAGGGCAGGACCTTAGCGCTCTCCTCTGATTCCCTCTTCAGCGTCGCGCGCCGTCCGGAATCCGGATCGGTCCACCGCACGTAGTCCGTGTACGAGCCGTCCTTACTTTCCAGGATCTATGTGGGCCACAAAACCACTTTGCGGAGGTCGGGCCGGCGCCTGTCTCCATCCCACGTAGGTGAAACTGGGGTCCGCCTGGATTCGGACACGAAAAAGCCCCGGAATCCATAGGATTCCAGGGCCTTTTCCTGTTGTGCGCGGAGGGGGACTTGAACCCCCACCCCCTTTCGAGGACTAGCACCTCAAGCTAGCGCGTCTGCCATTCCGCCACCCGCGCAGGTGGTATTCGGTGAACCTTTTCGCCTTTCAGCGTTTCGGTTTTCTCCGAAGCAGCGAGAAAGACTCTAGCATGAAGATTCCCGAAACAAATAATCGGGGCCTGATCGGGCATGTGGGTAGGCTGAAGCCAGCAAGAGAGCCGACCCCACGAGGAGTGAAACATGAGTGAAATCAGGCCCGAGGACGAAGTCGTCAGAATCTGCCAGGAACTGATCCGGATCGACACCTCCAACTACGGTGACGGGTCCGGCCCGGGGGAGCGGGCGGCTGCCGAATACACTGCGGGGCTGATGACCGAAGTGGGGCTGGACGCCGAGATCTTTGAGGCCGCGCCGGGCCGCGCCAGCGTGGTGACCAGGCTTGCCGGCGAGGACCCGTCCGCCAGCGCGCTCGTGGTCCACGGGCACCTGGATGTTGTGCCCGCGCTCCGCGAGCAGTGGTCAGTGGACCCCTTCGGCGCAGAGCTCAAGGACGGCATGATCTGGGGCCGCGGCGCCGTGGACATGAAGGACATGGACGCCATGATCCTCTCCGTGCTGCGGAATTTTGCCCGTACCGGACGCAAGCCCAAGCGGGACCTGATCTTCGCGTTCTTCGCCGACGAGGAAGCCGGCGGCACCTACGGCGCCCGCTACGCCATCGAGAAGCGGCCCGAACTCTTTGACGGCGCCACCGAAGCGATTTCCGAGGTCGGGGGTTTCTCCGCCACCATCGGCGGGCAGCGCACCTACCTGCTCCAGACCGCCGAGAAGGGTCTCTCCTGGCTCCGCCTCGTCGCCCACGGCCGGGCAGGGCATGGCTCGCAGATCAACACGGACAACGCCGTCACCCGGCTCGCCAGCGCCGTGTCCCGGATCGGGGAGTACCGGTGGCCGGTCGAGCTGACCCCCACCACCCGGCAGTTCCTTGACGGCGTGACTGAACTCACGGGTGTGGAGTTCGATCCGGACGATCCCGAGAAGATCCTCAAGGAGCTCGGCACCGTGGCCCGCTTCGTTGGCGCCACCCTGCAGAACACGACCAACCCCACCCTGCTCAAGGGCGGCTACAAGCACAATGTGATCCCCGAGTCGGCCGAGGCCCTCATCGACTGCCGCACCCTGCCCGGCCAGGAGCAGCACGTCCTCGAAATCGTCCGCGAACTCGCGGGCACTGGCGTGGACGTGAGCTACATCCACAACGACGTCTCCCTGGAGGTTCCGTTCGCCGGGAACCTCGTGGATTCGATGATCGACGCGCTGCACGCCGAGGACCCGGGGGCCAAGGTCCTGCCCTACACCCTCTCCGGCGGCACGGACAACAAGTCCCTGAGCCGGCTGGGTATCACCGGCTATGGCTTCGCCCCGCTCCAACTCCCGGACGAACTGGACTTTACCGGGATGTTCCACGGCGTGGACGAACGCGTCCCCACCGGATCCCTGAAATTCGGCGCACGGGTACTGGATACCCTGCTCACGAACTACTGATGCCTGAAAGGCACCTCCCATGAGCCCTGAAGACGTCCTGCCCGATGCCCTGCTGGAACGCATCCGCGGGCGCGCCGCCGGGTATGACCGGGACAACGCCTTCTTCCACGAGGATCTGGCGGAACTGGCGGACGCCGGCTACCTGAAGATCTTCGTTCCGGCGTCCGACGGCGGACTGGGCCTCGGCCTTGCGGCGGCCGCTCAGCTGCAGCGCCGGCTCGCGACGGCGGCCCCGGCCACGGCGCTGGCGATCAACATGCATCTCGTGTGGACCGGCGTCGCGCATGTCCTGGCCGCACGGGGCGACACCTCGCTCGACTTTGTCCTCCGGGAAGCCGGGCAGGGCGAAATCTTCGCGTTCGGGAACTCCGAGGCGGGGAACGACTCGGTGCTTTTCGACTCCCGCACCGAAGCCGTCCCGCAGGCCGGCGGCAGCTACGCCTTCACCGGCCGCAAGATCTTCACGAGCCTTTCGCCGGCGTGGACCCGGCTGGGGATCTTCGGGAAGGACGCCTCGGCCGGGGACGGTACCGGGGAACTGGTCCACGGGTTCATCACCAGGGACACCCCCGGGTACGAGATCCTGGCCGACTGGGACACCCTGGGGATGCGGGCCAGCCAGTCCAACACCACCGTCCTGGACGGTGCGGTGGTGCCTGCGGAGCGGATTTTCCGGAAGCTGCCGGTGGGACCGAACGCAGACCCGCTGATCTTCGCGATCTTCGCGTGCTTCGAGACGCTGCTGGCCGCGGTCTACACGGGCATCGGCGAACGGGCCCTCGCCCTGGGCGTCGGGGCCGTGAAGCGGCGGACCTCGTTCAAGAACGGCGGGCGCAGCTGCGCCCAGGATCCTGACATCCGGTGGAAGGTGGCAGACGCGGCGATGGCGATGGACGCGCTGTACCCCCAGCTGTCGAGCGTCACCGCCGACGTCGACGCGCTGGCCGATCATGGCGGCCAGTGGTTCCCGAAGCTGGTCGGCCTGAAGGTCAGTGCGACGGAGACAGCCCGCACCGTCGTGGACCTGGCCATCCGGGTGTCCGGCGGATCCAGCTATTTCCGTGGTTCCGAGCTGGAACGGCTCTACCGGGACGTGCTGGCGGGAATGTTCCATCCCTCAGATGACGAGTCGGCGCACAACACGGTGGCCAATGCCTGGCTGGGACCGCTGGAGACGACCTAAACGGTCCGCCGGGTCACGGATCCTAAACGGTCCGCTGGACCTGGGTGACCCGGCGGCGGAGCCAGAAGCGGCGGCCGCCGCCCAAATACAGCACGCTGCGTTCCAGTTCCCACTTCCCGTATTCGGAGTGCTCCACCAGGCGGCGGCGTGCTTCCGGCAGGGAATCTTCAGGACTGACCGTCAGTACGAGGTACTCGTACTGCCTCAAATAGTCCCGTTCCCGCCGGACTGAACTGCTGAGAAAATGTTCCTTCATTGCTCTCCATTTTCTTCTTTTTCCGGCTAACGTGAAGTCATGAGCATCGATCCGCGTGTCGCGCTTCAATCCTTGACGGCTGCACTCGAAGAGCATCTCGTCGCGGCGTCGGCGCGCCGGGGACCCGGGGACCCTGCGGTCGAGGCAGCCTTTTTTGCAGTTGCTGATGCCTTTGAAGTCTACGACGACTCGCTCTACGAAGCGTATGGCGAAGTGACCCCTCTTGAGGTGATCGAAGACGACAGCGACGAGGACGAGGAAGAAGACGTCGACGACGAGGAAGACCTCGAAATCCTCCAGGACTAAGCCAGGTCCTCACGCCAGGTACAGAGCCTGTTGGACGGTGCCGGAAACTAGCCGGTGCTGGAAACGTCCTCGAGCGCCTGGGCAATCTGCGGCGGAAGCGGCGCCAGCGTCGAATCCAGGATTTCCTTGAGCTGCACCGGCGTGCGTGCCCCCACGATCGCCGTCGCCACACCGTGCTGGGACAACAGCCAGCTCAGCGAGACGTCCAGCGCTGACCGACCCAGACCCTTCGCCGCCATCGCAATGGCCTCCACCACGCTGGACGCGGCCCCCTCAAGGTACGGCTCCACATAGCCGGCCAGCCGCGAATGGGCCGCCCGCGAATCCGCGGGAATGTGCCCGCGGTACTTGCCGCTCAACACCCCCCGCCCCAAGGGGCCCCACGCCAGCAGTCCCAGTCCTGCGTCCTCGATGGCCGGAATGAGTTCAGCCTCGGGGGAGCGGTGCAGCAGGGAATACTCGGACTGGTTCGCGATCAGCGGGAACCCTGCAACAGCGGCCGCTTTTGCCGTCTGCCAGCCGTTGAAGTTGGAGACACCCACATAGCGGGCGCGGCCGGAGCGCACGGCAAAATCGAGCGCGGACAGGGTCTCCTCGAGAGGGACGTTGGGGTCCCAGGCCTGCGCGAACCAGAGGTCCACGTAATCGGTGCCCAGCCGGGCCAGGCTCGCGTCCAGGCCGGAGAGCATGCCGTTCCGGGAGGTGTCGACGCTGCGCCGGCCCTCCGACGTCGACAGTCCGGCTTTCGTGGAGATGACCACCTCGGAGCGCGCGACCACGTCGCCGAGCATTCCGCCCAGCATCGCCTCGGCCTGGCCGTCGCCAAAGGACGCCGCCGTGTCGACCAGGGTCCCGCCGCCGTCCACGAAGGTGCGGAGCAGCGCCGAGGCATCCTGCTCATCGGTTTCCCGGGCCCAGGACATGGTGCCGAGGGAAAGGGAGGACACACGCAACCCACTGTTGCCGACATAACGCTGCTGCATGTCAGCAAGCTTACGGGGATTCGGATTGCTTCATGACGTAGGGTCTATAAACGTGAACTGGTTTGAAGCGGCCTTTCTGGGCCTCGTGCAGGGACTGACAGAATTCCTCCCTATTTCCTCAAGCGCCCATCTGCGGATCGTCGGCTCTTTCCTGCCCGAAGCCGCCGATCCCGGAGCGGCCTTCACGGCCATTACCCAGCTCGGGACGGAAACCGCGGTCATCGTGTACTTCTGGCGGGACATCGTGCGGATCGTCAAAGCCTGGGCGGGTTCCCTGGCCGGGAAAGTCTCCCGGCAGCACCCGGACGCCAAGATGGGCTGGCTGGTCATCCTGGGCAGCCTGCCGATCATCATCCTGGGACTGCTGTTCCAGGACCAGATCGAGTCCGTGCTCCGCAGCCTCTGGATTGTCGCCACCATGCTGATCGTCTTCGGCATGATCCTCGCCGTGGCCGACGCGATCGGCCGCCAGGAACGCGACCTGACCCGGTTGAGCTACAAGCACGGCATCCTCTTTGGCCTGGCGCAGGCCATGGCCCTGATCCCCGGAGTCTCCCGCTCCGGCGGGACGATCACCGCCGGACTGCTGATGGGCTACACCCGTGAAGCGGCGGCCCGCTATTCGTTCCTGCTGGCCATCCCGGCCGTGTTCGGCAGCGGCCTGTACCAGCTCTACAAGGTGGTCAGCAAGGAAGGCATCACCGGCCCCTACGGCCTCCCGGAAACGGCCCTCGCCACCGCCGTGGCCTTCGTGGTGGGGTACGTCATCATCGGCTGGTTCCTGAAGTACGTCTCGACCCACAGCTACCGGCTCTTCGTCTGGTACCGGATTCTGCTGGGCCTGGCCCTGTACCTTCTGCTCGGTTTCGGCGTCATCAGCGCCTAGCACTAGGCTTGGGCTGTGAAGTCTTGGATCTCCCGCCCCGTCCCCCAGCTCCCCGGCAGCATGGCTGCCCTCCGCCTCTTCGACACCGCCAAAGGCAGCGTCGTCACCCTCGGGGCGGCAGGTGAACAGTCAATGTACGTCTGCGGAATCACCCCGTATGACGCCACCCACATGGGGCACGCGGCCAGCTACGTCGCCTTCGACCTGCTGAACCGCGCCTGGCGCGACGGCCGCCAGCAGGTCGCCTACGTGCAGAACGTCACCGACGTCGACGACCCCCTGCTGGAGCGCGCGACGGCGACCGGCGTGGACTGGCGCGATCTCGCCGCCAGCCAGATCGAACTCTTCCAGACAGATATGGCAGAGCTCAACGTCCTGGCCCCGGACCACTATGTGGGCGCCGTGGAAGCCATTCCCCTGATCGTGCCCGCCATCGAGCGGCTCCTGCACCGTGGGCTGGCCTACCGGGTGGCCGGCAGTGCCGGCGAGCCCGACGGCGACGTCTACTACGACGTCGAAGCGGCCGGCAAGCACTCCGCTGACGCCACCGATGCCTGGACGCTCGGCTCCGTCTCCGGGCTGTCCGACGCCGAGATGCTGGAACTCTTCGCTGAGCGCGGCGGCGACCCCGGCCGGGCAGGCAAACGCCAGGCGCTGGATCCGCTGCTCTGGCGGGTTGCCCGCGAGGGCGAACCAAGCTGGCCCGGCGGCGAGCTCGGAGAGGGCCGGCCGGGCTGGCACATCGAATGCACCGTCATCGCGCAGAAGTACCTGCCCGCGCCGTTCACCGTGCAGGGCGGCGGCTCGGACCTGATCTTCCCGCACCACGAAATGGGTGCCGGGCATGCCTACTCCCTGTCCGGAGTGCCGCTGGCGCAGCACTTCGCACACGCGGGCATGGTGGGGCTCGACGGCGAAAAGATGAGCAAGTCCAAGGGAAACCTCGTCCTGGTGTCCAGGCTCCGTGCCGACGGCGAGGACCCGGCTGCGATCCGGCTGGCCATCCTGGCCCACCACTACCGCAGTGACTGGTCCTGGACCGACGCCGGTTTCGCCGCGGCCAAGGAACGCCTCCGTACCTGGCGGGCCGCCCTGGCCGTGGCCCCGGAAGGCTCCGCTGCCGGGCTGCTGTCCCGGCTGCGGGCCGAACTCTCGAACGACCTGAACGCCCCCGGGGCCGTCGCGGCCGTGGATGACTGGGCCAAGGCGGCACTCGAGGACGGCCGGGCGGGGTCCCCGACGGACGCCGCACTGGTGCGCGACGCCGTCAACGCGCTGCTCGGCGTCGAACTCTAGGCGTCGAACTCTGGGCTTCGAACTTCCGGCGCCCGCCACGGGGCGCCGGGCGCCGGGCGTCGCAATCCGGGGGCCGGACGCTACGTGGGCCGGACGCTACGGCTTGTCCTTGCCGCGGCGCTTGAGGTAACGCTCGAATTCCCGGGCGATGGATTCGCCGCTGGCCTCGGGGAGGTCGGCGGTGTCCTTGGCTTCCTCCAGCTGGCGCACGTACGCCGCTATTTCAGGATCCTCGGTGGCCAGCTCATCGACGCCGCGCTCCCAGGCGTCAGACTCCTCGACGAGGTCCGCGGTGTCGAGCGGCACCTGCAGGAGCTCCTCGATCCGGTGCAGCAGCGCGAGCTGCGCTTTGGGGGAGGGCGCCTGGGCCACGTAGTGCGGCACGGCGGCCCAGAGCGAGACGGTGGGCAGGCCCGCCAGCAACGCAACCTCGGCCAGGACCCCGACGATGCCCACCGGACCCTCATACTGCGAGGCCTCAAGGTCCATCCGCTCACGCAGCGCGGGGTCGTCCGTGGAGGTGCTCACCGGAATCGGCCGGCTGTGCGGCACGTCCGCGAGGAGGGCGCCGACCAGGATCACGTAGTCCACGTGAAGCGCCTCCGCATGGACCAGCAGTTCGGCGGTGTAAGCCCGCCACTTATAGGACGGCTCCGTGCCCTGGACGAAAATGACGTCCACGTTGGAGCCGGGAACACTGGCTTTGAATATCCGGGTTGACGGCCACTTGATCTTCCGCTCACCGGTGGCGGTGCGCCGGATCGTGGGCCGGGTGAACTGGAAGTCGTAGTACTCGTCGGCGTCGACCGAACCGACCTTCTTGCCGCCCCAGAGCTTGTTCAGGTAACGCAGCGCATCGCTGGCAGCCTCTCCGGCGTCGTTCCAGCCTTCGAAGGCGGCAAGCATCACCGTGATGCGCCGGCCCTCGGGGACGGGCTGCAGCAGCCGTTCCGGCTCGGGCACGTCGCCCGTTTCCGCTGGGTCTACCTCGAAGCTATTCATCTCTTCACCCTACGTCCAAGGACCCGGCCCCCGCAGGGAATGAAGCGCCGGAAATCGCTGACCCACGGGCGATATTCGCCGTAGGCGTAGTATCAGGCCCCTCACAGGGCCGCGCCGTAGACTGGAAAGCATGCAACCCCCAGCTCCCCAGCCCCTCCTCAAAGCCGCGCTCTGGGACATGGACGGCACCATCGTCGACACCGAGCCGTACTGGATTGAGGCCGAACACGCCCTGGTTGCCGCGCACGGCGGGCAGTGGTCCCATGAGAAAGCCATGCAGCTGGTGGGCCAGTCCCTGGTCTTCTCCGCCGGCCTCCTGCAGGAGGCCGGCGTTTCGCTGGAGCGCCGGGAGATCATCGACATCCTGACGGCCCACGTCATCAGCCAGGTCCGCACGTCCGTGCCCTGGCGCCCCGGCGCCCGCGAACTCCTGGACGAGCTCCACACCGCCGGCGTCCGCTGCGCCCTCGTGACCATGTCCGAGGCCCCGCTGGCCCGCGAGATCGTCGCCAGCCTGCCGAAGCCCTACTTCGAGTTCCTGGTCACCGGCGACACCGTCACACGGGGAAAACCGCACCCCGAGGCCTACCTCAAGGCAGTCGAGCTGCTGCAGGAGCAGGACCCGGAACTCGGGCTGCACCACTGCATTGCCCTGGAGGATTCCGTGCCGGGCGTGGCGGCCGCCCTCGCCTCCGGTGTGCTGACCGTCGCCATCCCGCACATCATGCCGCTGCCGGACAATCCGCACCACGCCACGTGGGACACCCTGGCCGGGCGCACCGTGGCCGACCTAGAAGGACTCGTTGCGCTGCGCCACGAGTTCCCGGACGCGACCTTCGGCGCGGACGGCGGCTTCAAGGGCGCGACCAGCGGCGCCGGCACCGGCACCCTGCGGGAGCGCGGCACGGCAACGGTGGCCGTCCATGACTGACACCGACACCCGCGGCCGCAGCGGCCGGGATCCCCAGAAACAGGACCGCAAAGAGGGCATCACCCTGGGGCGCATAGCCGGCATCCCGGTGATCCTCGCCTACTCATGGTTCATCATTGCGGCGTTCACGGTGATCGTCTACGGCCCGGTGCTGCAGGCGAACAACCCGCAACTGGGCATCGGGGCCTACTTCGTGGCGTTCGCCTACGCGGTCCTGCTGCTGATCTCGGTCCTCGTGCATGAGCTCGCGCATGCGCTGACCGCCAAGATCTACGGCTGGCCCAGCGAAAAGATCGTCCTCAACCTCTGGGGCGGCCACACCCAGTTTGAGAGCTTCACCGCATCCCCTGGCCGTTCCGTCCTCGTCGCCCTGGCAGGCCCCGCGGCGAACTTCGTCCTGGCTGCCGGGGGCTGGCTCGTGCTGACCGCCGGCGACCTCACCGGCGTCGCCGGCATCCTCGCCAACATCTTCGTGTGGGCCAACCTGCTGATCGGCATCTTCAACGTCCTGCCCGGGCTGCCGCTGGACGGCGGCCGGATCGTCGAATCCGCCATCTGGAAGCTGACCGGCAGCCAGGAAAAGGGGACCATCGCCGCCGGCTGGGGCGGCCGGATCATCGTGATCGCCCTCGTGGGCTGGTTCGTGGTGCTGCCCCTGCTCAGCGGCGACCGGCCCGACACCTCGCTGATGCTCATAGCGCTCCTGGTCTGCAGCTTCCTCTGGATGGGTGCCACCGCCTCAATCAAGCAGGCGCAGCTGCGGGGCCGGCTGCTGCTGGTGGAGGCCGGGGCCCTGGCCGAACCTGCGGTCGGCCTCCCCGAATCAGCCACGGTGGCCGATGTGCTGGCGCTGCCGCGGGATGCCGGCACC
>NZ_MQTS01000178.1:11864-23758 GCF_020532825.1 Arthrobacter sp. SO3 | reverse complement strand
TTCCCGCCGTCGTGCTGTTCCGTCCGGACGGCCGTCCGGCTGCCGTGGTCGACGCCGGTGCCGTCGCGGCGGTTCCCGCCGGGGCTGCCGCGTTGACCCCCGTCACGGCCGTGTCCTACGCCCTCGGGTCGGGCGCCTATGTGCCCGAGTGGTCCAAGGGGCAGGAGCTGATCCAGTACCTGGCCCAGCTCGACGGACTGGAGTATGCCGTCGTGGACCGCGACGGCGCCGTCACCGGACTCCTGCGGCAATCCGCTGTCCTGGCCGCCCTCACGGGCAAGGGCGCCGGGGCCGGCAAGCGGATGTTCGGCCAAAACCGGTAGAGTTACCTGCCGGTCGTGTATTTCCGGCCCCGCCACCAGGCCCCGGGCACCAGCAGCCAGACCGCCGGCACCATGCACGGCCACCCAGCTTTACAGAAGCGAGGAACATCTTCATGAGCAGCGACACCGCCGCCAGCACCAGCCCCGACGACGCCGCAACAGCCGGCAGCGCAGCCATCCACACGGCCGCCCCGGCGGGCAGCGCGGCACGCGCGGCAGCCGCCCCCGTCGGCGCCGCACGCCGCCGTGGACCGTTCCGTGAAGGGGAGCGCGTCCAGCTCACCGACGAGCGCGGACGCATGAACACGATCAGCCTCGAAGCCGGCGGTGCGTTCCACACCCACCGGGGCTTCCTGAACCACGACGAGATCATCGGCAAGCCCGACGGCTCCGTCGTGGTCAACAACGTCGGCCAGCAGTACCAGACGCTCCGCCCCCTGCTCTCGGACTTTGTCCTCTCGATGCCCCGCGGCGCAGCCGTCGTGTACCCCAAGGACGCCGGGCAGATCGTCACCATGGCCGACATCTTCCCCGGCGCACGGGTCGTCGAAGCCGGCGTGGGCTCCGGTGCATTGTCGATCTCGCTGCTCCGCGCGGTGGGGGACAACGGCTACCTGCACTCCTTTGAACGCCGGGAAGAGTTCGCCGACATCGCCCGCGGCAATGTCGAGACGATCTTCGGCGGACCGCATCCGGCCTGGCAGATCTCCATCGGTGATTTCCAGGAGGAAGTGGTCCGCAGCGAGGAGCCCGGCTCCGTGGACCGCGTCGTCCTGGACATGCTCGCGCCGTGGGAATGCCTCGACGCTGTCGCCACCGTCCTGGCGCCGGGCGGCGTCTGGATTAACTATGTCGCCACGGTGACGCAACTGTCCCGGACCGCGGAGGCCATCCGCGCCGACGGCCGCTTCACCGAGCCCGATGCCTGGGAATCCATGGTCCGCGGCTGGCACCTTGAGGGCCTGGCGGTGCGCCCCGACCACCGGATGGTCGCGCACACCGGCTTCCTCCTGGTCACCCGGCGGCTGGCCGACGGCGTTACGGGCATCTCCGTGAAGCGCCGCCCGTCCAAGACCGACTTCAACGAAGAGGACGTCAACGCGTGGACGCCGGGTGCCGTGGGAGAGCGCGCCGTCTCGGACAAAAAACTGCGCCGGGCCGCCCGGGACGCCATCGCCGGAACGAACGTCAAGGACGATCCGGATATTACAAAGTAGTCCGCATTTCGGAAGTCTTCAGCGGCGTCCGGCTTCTTGGGGCTAATGTCTTAATAGAAGCGTAGGAAGGGGCTGATGCACGATGGAGACTCCGAACACCGATCCGGGCCAGACGCCGGCAGAGGACGCGGCAGCCGCCGCGGGACAGGCGCACGCCACCGATGGTGGCCGCTACGCCGCCAGCGAACTCTCCGTGGCCGAGCGGCAGGTCAATATCCTCCGGGACAAGCTCCGGCATATTGACCGCCAGCTCGCCGCCGCCACGCAGAACAACTCCAAGCTTGTGGGCATGTTGGAGACCGCGAAAGCGGAAATCCTCCGGCTCAAGAATGCCCTCGACCAGGAAGGCCAGCCGCCGTACAGCTTCGGCACCGTGCTGCAGCTGAACCCGAAACGGCATGCCTCCGCCGCCAACGGCGGCCACGCCGCCACCGAGGAATCGGTGGACATCTTCAACGCCGGCCGCAAAATGCGGGTGGGGATCAGCCCGCTGGTCAACATGAACCAGCTCGCGGTCGGCCAGGAAGTCCTCCTGAACGAGGCACTGATGGTGGTTGCCGGGCTCGGCTACGAACGGGCCGGTGACCTTGTCACGCTGAAGGAAATGCTGGGGACGGACCGCGCCCTGGTGGTCGGCCGGGCGGACGAGGAACGCGTCATCCGGCTCTCCGGCGCCCTGCTGGCGCAGAAGCTCCGCGTCGGCGACGCCCTTTCCATTGATTCGCGCACCGGCTACGCCCTTGAGAAGATCCCGCGCTCCGAGGTGGAGAACCTTGTCCTCGAGGAAGTGCCGGACATCACCTACCAGGACATCGGCGGCCTCGGACCGCAGATCGAGCAGATCCGCGACGCCGTGGAACTGCCGTTCCTGCATCCTGACCTGTACCGCGAGCACGGCCTCAAAGCACCCAAGGGCATCCTGCTCTACGGTCCGCCGGGCTGCGGCAAGACGCTGATTGCCAAAGCCGTCGCGAATTCCCTCGCCGCCCGGGCAGCCGAACGCACCGGCAAGACGGACATGAAGAGCTACTTCCTGAACATCAAGGGACCGGAGCTGCTGGACAAGTACGTCGGCGAGACCGAACGGCACATCCGGCTGATCTTCGCCCGCGCCCGGGAGAAGGCGTCCGAAGGCAGCCCCGTGGTGGTCTTCTTCGACGAAATGGACTCGCTGTTCCGCACCCGCGGCACCGGCATCTCCTCCGACGTGGAAACAACCATCGTCCCGCAGCTGCTCAGCGAGATCGACGGCGTGGAGCGGCTCGACAACGTGATCGTCATCGGCGCGTCCAACCGCGAAGACATGATCGACCCCGCGATCCTGCGGCCCGGCCGCCTGGACGTGAAGGTCAAGATCCACCGCCCCGACGCCGAGGCCGCGGCGGACATCTTCAACAAGTACATCACCGCCGACCTGCCGTTCCACGAGTCGGATCTCGCCGAGCACCACGGTGACGTCCAGGCCACCGTGGATGCAATGGTCCAGCGCACCGTGGAAGCCATGTACTCCACCGACAAGTCCAACGAATACCTCGAGGTCACCTATGCCAACGGTGACACCGAAATGCTCTACTTCAAGGACTTCAACTCCGGCGCCGTGGTTCAAAACGTCGTGGACCGGGCCAAAAAGTACGCCATCAAGGACCTGCTCACCGTGGGCCAGAAGGGCATCCGCATCGACCACTTGCTGCGGGCAGTCGTTGACGAGTTCCGCGAGCACGAAGATATGCCCAACACCACCAATCCGGACGACTGGGCACGGATCTCGGGCAAGAAGGGCGAACGCATCACGTACATCCGCACCATCGTCCAGGGCAAGGCGGGGCAGGAGCCCGGCAAGTCCATCGAGACGATGCCGAGCACGGGCCAGTACCTGTGACGTCGGCTGTTCCCGGCAGGCCGGCCGGCCTTTCCGGCGGGCTGCCGGTGGGCGGAGCCATGCGGGTGATGGGCTCGGAGACCGAATACGGCATCCACGCGCCCTCCGCGCCCGGGGCCAACGCCACGATGATGTCCGCCCGGGTGATCCAGGCGTACGCCCAGGTGACACGGCAGCGCGCCGCCGGCGGCGCCGAGACCCGCTGGGACTACACCGACGAGGAACCGCTGCATGACGCCCGCGGCTGGACGCTGGAGCGCAGCCAGGCAGACCCCGACCAGCTGACCGACCAGCCGCCCGTCCTCGACGCCGAGGCCGTCGCCCTCGCCTACGGGCGGCAGGAGCTGGAGGCCGACGGCGAGGACGAGTCCGGCACGCTGCTGATGAACATGGTCCTCGGCAACGGCGCCCGGCTCTACGTCGACCATGCCCATCCCGAGTACTCCAGCCCGGAAGTGACCAACCCGCGCGCCGCCGTCACCTGGGATGCTGCCGGAGACCTCGTGGCGCTTGCGGCGGTGCGGCGGCTGGCCGCCGACCCTGACCTGCCGCCGGTCAACCTCTACAAGAACAACACCGACAACAAGTCCGTCTCCTACGGCTCCCACGAGAACTACCTGATGCCCCGCACGGTGCCGTTCGGGGACATTGTCCGCGGCCTGACCCCGTTCTTCATCACCCGGCAGATCATCTGCGGTGCCGGCCGGGTCGGCATGAAACAGGACGGCTCCCGCCCCGGCTACCAGATCAGCCAGCGGGCAGACTTTTTCGAGACCGAAGTCGGCCTCGAAACCACGATCCGCCGCCCCATCATCAACACCCGCGACGAGCCCCACGCGACCGCGGACAAGTACCGCCGGCTGCACGTCATTATCGGTGACGCCAACCTCAGCCAGGCCTCCAACTTCCTCAAATTCGGTACCACCGCGATGGTCCTGAGCCTGATCGAGGCCGGCCTGGCGCCCAAAATCGAAGTCCACGAGCCGGTCGCCGCACTGCAGTCCGTCAGCCACGACACCTCGCTCACGGCCACCGTGCGGCTGCTCGACGGGCGCCGGATCACCGCCCTGGACCTGCAGTGGATCTATTACGAGGCCGCCGCCAAGCACGCCCAGGACACCGGCGTCGCCGACGCCGTGGACGGGGACGGGCACACCCACGAGGTGCTGGAACGCTGGTCGGCGACGCTGACCGAGCTGGCCGGCGACCGGGCGGCCGCCGCGTCCTCCGTGGAATGGCTCGCGAAACTCTCCCTGCTGGACGGCTACCGGGAACGCGACGGGCTGGAGTGGGGGCACGCGCGGCTGGGGCTCGTGGACCTGCAGTGGGCTGACATCCGGCCCGAAAAGGGGCTCTACTACCGCCTGCTGGCACGGAACCGCATGCAGCGGATCGTCGACGACGGCCTCATCCAGCGGGCGGTCACCGAACCGCCGTCGGACACCCGCGCCTACTTTCGGGGCCGCTGCGTCAGCCGTTTCGGGGCCGGCGTAGTCGGGGCCAGCTGGGACTCCGTGATCTTCGATGTGCCCGGCCGCGGCAGGCTTCAGCGCGTCCCCACGCGCGAACCGCTGCGTGGCACCGAGGCCCTCACCGGCGGCCTTTTTGCCCGGCACCGGGATGCGGGGCCGTTCCTCGCCGAACTGCTGGGACTCCCGCCCGGTTCCTGAAGAAAAGGGCCCCGCCGGAGCCCCGGGCGTGGCAATATGGCTTACAGGATGTCCCTTGCGAAAAAGGGACGGACAGAAGGAGAAAACAATGGCAGGCCAGGAGCAGCAGCAGCCGCAGTCGCGGGACACCGAAGTCGACGAAGACGTCCCCGCCGCACCTCCCGCTCCCGCGGAGGGGCAGGCGTCAGCCGCCACCCAGGGCGTCGACGATCTGCTGGACGAGATCGACGGGGTGCTGGAGTCCAACGCCGAAGAGTTCGTCCGCGCATTTGTCCAAAAGGGCGGCCAATAGCACCGCCGGACCGCGGCGGCCGATGGGTTGCGCCGACACAGGGCTGAGGGCCGGAAGCCGTTGATTCACTACGTTGAGGGAGTGCACCAGTGCAGGAAACCACCGCCAACCAGGTAGCAGCCAACGCCACGTCCTCCTTCACTGAACATCTGCAACGCCAGCGCCCTGACTTACTGCCTTTCGGCCAACTGCCTTTCGGCCAACTGCCTTTCGGCCAACTGCCTTTCGGCCAGGGCCAGCAGCTTCCGGCGGGCAACCCGGCCACACCCCTGCAGGTGCCGCACGGCACCACGATCGTCGCGATGAGCTACGCCGGCGGCGTGCTGATGGCGGGGGACCGGCGCGCCACCATGGGCAACGTCATCGCCAGCCGGCACATCGAGAAGGTGTTCCCGGCCGACCAGTTCTCGGTGCTGGGCATCGCCGGGACCGCGGGAATCGCGCTCGACATCACCCGGCTCTTCCAGGTCGAACTCGAACACTACGAGAAGATCGAAGGGACCCTCCTCAGCCTCGACGGCAAAGCCAACCGGCTCGGCGCCATGATCCGCAGCAACCTGCCGATGGCGATGCAGGGCCTCGCCGTGGTGCCGCTGTTCGCCGGCTTCGACCGCCCCGCCGGCGTTGGCCGGCTGTTCTCCTACGACGTCACCGGCGGCCGGTACGAGGAGCAGGAGCACCACTCGGTCGGGTCGGGCTCGATGTTCGCCCGCGGCGCGCTCAAAAAGCTCTGGCGGCCCAACCTCACGGAACAGCAGGCCGTCGCCGTCGCCGTCGAGGCACTTTACGACGCCGCCGACGACGACTCCGCCACCGGCGGCCCGGATCCCGTCCGGCAGCTCTGGCCGGTGGTTTACATCGTCAACCGGACCGGGGCTTTCCGGGTTCCCGAGCGGGAGCTCGCGGCCATGGCCGGCACCATCATCGAATCCAGGGCCGTCGCCCAGCGGGAGGCCTGAGATGACCCAGCAGTTCTACGTTTCGCCCGAACAACTGATGAAGGACCGCGCGGATTTCGCGCGGAAAGGCATCGCGCGCGGGCGCTCCGTGGTGGTCATCAGCTGCCGCGACGGGATCGCCCTCGTGGCCGAGAACCCCTCCCCGTCGCTGCACAAAATCGGCGAGATCTACGACAAGATCGCATTCGCAGCCGTGGGCAAGTACAACGAATTCGAAAGCCTCCGCCAGGCCGGGGTGCGCTACGCCGATGTGCGCGGCTACTCCTACGACCGCGAGGACGTCACGGCCAGGGGCCTCGCGAGCGTTTACGCGCAAAGCCTGGGGGCGGTCTTCACTGCGGAACAGAAGCCTTTCGAAGTCGAGCTCGCCGTGGCCGAGGTGGGCCCATCCGCGGAATTGGACCACCTGTACCGGCTGACTTTCGACGGGTCGATCGCCGACGAAAACGGCTTCATAGTGATGGGCGGCCAGGCGGACAAGGTGTCGGAGGCCGTCGCCGCGGGCTGGCAGGGCGACCTCGACTTCGCCGGCGCCATCAGGCTTGCCCTGGCCGGCCTTGTGGCCGACAAGGAGACCACCACACTGCCGGCGTCGGCCGTGGAGGTGGCGGTGCTGGACCGCGGCTCGGAAAGCAGCCGCGGCACCCGACGCGCCTTCCGCCGGCTCGAAGACGCAGACATCACCGCACTGCTGGCTGAGGAGAACTGAGATGGACAAGCGCATTTTCGGCATCGAGACCGAGTTCGGGATTTCCTACTCGAGCCCGGAGTCCCGCCCGCTGGCCCCCGAAGAGGTGGCCCGCTACCTGTTCCGCAAGGTGGTCAGCTGGGGGAGATCCTCCAATGTGTTCCTGACCAACGGCTCCCGGCTGTATCTCGACGTCGGATCCCACCCGGAGTACGCCACCGCGGAATGCGACGACCTCGCCCAGCTGATCGCGCACGACCGGGCCGGGGAGCTGATCCTCGATGACCTGGTCGACGAGGCGCAGGAACGGCTCGCGGCGGAGGGCTTCAACGGCACCGTCTACCTGTTTAAGAACAACACCGACTCCGCCGGGAACTCCTACGGCAGCCATGAGAACTACCTCATCCCGCGCCGCGGTGAATTCTCCCGGCTTGCCGAGATCCTGATTCCCTTCCTGGTGACCCGGCAGCTCATCGCGGGTGCCGGCAAAATCCTGAAGACCCCGCACGGGGCCACGTACGCGTTCTCCCAGCGCGCGGACCACATCTGGGAGGGCGTCTCCTCCGCCACGACGAGGTCCCGGCCCATCATCAACACCCGCGACGAGCCCCATGCCGACGCGGAGTTCTACCGCCGGCTGCACGTGATCGTGGGCGACTCCAACATGTCCGAGACCACGGCGCTGCTCAAGGTCGGAACCGTTGACCTGATCCTGCGGATGATCGAAGCCGGGGTCATCATGCGCGACATGCGGATGGAGAACCCGATCCGCAGCATCCGGGAAATCTCGCACGACCTCAGCGGCCGCGCTCTCGTCCGGCTCGCCAACGGCCGCCAGCTCACCGCCCTGGAAATCCAGCGCGAATACCTGGGCAAGGTCACGGCGTTCGTCGCCGAGCAGGGCGCCCACAATGCCCACGTTCCGCTGATCCTGGACCTCTGGGAACGCACGCTCGATGCGATCGAAAGCGGCGACACCAGCAGGATCGACACCGAAGTGGACTGGGCGATCAAAAAGAAGCTCATGGACAACTACCGCGAACGGCACAACCTGGGCCTCGACGCGCCTCGGATCGCCCAGCTGGACCTGACCTACCATGACATCTCGCGCACCCGCGGGCTCTACTACCTGCTCCAGTCCCGCGGCGCCGTGCGCCGCGTGGTCGATGACACCGCGGTCAAGGACGCGGTGGACGCCCCGCCGCAGACCACCCGCGCCAAACTCCGGGGAGACTTCGTCCGGCGCGCGCAGGAACTGGGCCGCGACTACACCGTGGACTGGGTCCATCTGAAGCTCAATGACCGGGCCCACCAGACCCTTTTGTGCAAGGACCCGTTCCGCAGTGTGGACGAGCGGGTGGATGCCCTGCTGAGCTCTATGGGCTGATACCCAGCTTTCCGCGTTATTCTGGAGGGGTTGCCGTTCGCGGCCAACGCTTGCTTTGCTGCTGGCAACTGCCCGGCGAGGCGTCCATCCTGCCCCGACGAAAGTTCTTAAGTGCGCCGACTACTTGCAATTCTTCTTCCCGGACTGCTGCTGCTGACTGCCTGCGGCGGCGGCGAACCGGCCGCCCCGGAACCCACCAGCCAGTCCGCCGGCGAGACCGCCAAGCTGGACTCCCTCAAGCTGACGGAGAACGGCGACAAGAAGGCCCCCGGTGTCGAATTCACCAAGCCCCTCGAGATCAAGGAACCCACCGTCAAGGTGGTCACGGAGGGCGACGGCGACCGGGTCAAGGCGAACCAGATCGCTTCGATCTCCATCGTTGCCCTCAGCGGCAAGGACGGATCCACCCTGGAAGACACCTTCCCGAAGGATCCCGAAGAGCTGGAACTCACTGACAAACTGAAGACCGAAAGCCCGGTCATCTACAACGCCTTCGTAGGCGCCAAGGTCGGCTCCCAGCTGGCCCTGGCCGTACCGGGCGCGGCTGCCGCTGAAGGCACCGAAGCGCAGCCCACCCAGCTCCTCGTCGTCAAGGTGCTCTCCGCCAAGGACGCACCCAAGGTCCTGGACAAGCCCGAGGGCGAGGCTGTCACCCCGCCGGCCGGACTGCCGACCGTCAAGGACAATGACAAGGGCATCCCGGAGATCACCACCGCAGGCGTAGCCGCCCCGACCGCCCTTGTGTCCCAGGACCTCATCAAGGGCACCGGCCCCGCGGTGAAGGAAACCGACACCCTCACCGTGAACTACGTCGGCGCGACCCTGGCCGAAGGCAAGGTCTTCGACTCCAGCTTCGACCGCGGCGAGAAGGCGACCTTCCCGCTGACGGGTGTTATCAAGGGCTGGACCCAGGGCCTGGCCGGCAAGACTGTCGGCTCCCGGGTCCTCCTGGTCATCCCCAAGGACCTTGCCTACGGTGACGCAGGCCAGGGTGACGCCAAGGGCGACCTCGTCTTCGTCGTCGACATCCTCGGCGTCAAGTAACCCCATACCCGCACCAACCCCAAGCCACACCAGAAGGAGCAACCATGTCATTTGGACAGCGCAACCTTGACCGCCAGAAGCCGGAAATTGACTTCCCCCAGGGCGACGTCCCCACCGAGCTGGTCATCACCGACCTGATCGAAGGCGACGGCGCCGAGGCCAAGGCCGGCGACACCGTCTCCACCCACTACGTCGGCGTGGCCTGGTCCACCGGCGAAGAGTTTGACGCCTCCTGGGGCCGCGGCGCGCCGCTCGACTTCCGCGTCGGCGTCGGCCAGGTCATCCAGGGCTGGGACCAGGGCCTGCTGGGCATGAAGGTCGGCGGCCGACGCCGGCTGGAAATCCCCTCCGAGCTGGCCTACGGCTCGCGCGGCGCCGGCGGGGCAATCGGCCCCAACGAGGCCCTGATCTTCGTCGTCGACCTCGTCGGCGTCCGCTAGCACCCACCGGCCCCGGCACCGGCCGTCCAGGCCCGGCGCCGTCCGGATCCACAAAGCGCGGCAACAATCGGAAAACTTCTTCCGGCTGTTGCCGCGCTTTTGTCAGTTTCGGGCAGGGACTTTAGTACCCTTGCGGGGTGTCAGCCTCACGTACGGAACGCCTCCTGAACCTTCTCATCGCCCTGCTCAACACCACCTACGGGCTGCGCCGCGGTGAGCTGCGCGAGAAGGTCTACCACGACACCACCAGCACCGACGTCGCCTTCGGCCGGATGTTCGAACGCGACAAGGGCGAGCTGCGGCAGTTCGGTTTCGAGGTCGAGACGGTCCGGGACAAGGGCTGGGGTTCGGATGATCCGGCCACCACCCGCTACCGGATCGGCAAGGACTCCAACCGGCTTCCGGACGTCAGCCTCACCCCGGCAGAGTGCACCGTGCTCATCCTCGCCGCCCAGCTCTGGGAACACGCGGCCCTGGGCTCCGCCGCCGTCAACGCGGTCCGGAAGCTGCAGGCCTCCGGCGGCCTCGTCGACGCCGAACTCCCCGCCGGGGTCCAGCCGCGGATCCGCCCCGCCGGCCAGGCCTTCGAGGACCTGGTTGCCGCCATGCACGCCCAGCACCCAGTCAGTTTCCGCTACCTCGCCGGCAGCACCGGCAAGGAGGAAGAGCGGTTCGTGGAGCCGTGGGGCCTCGGCAGCCGCTTCGGCCAGTGGTACCTCGTCGCCCGGGACCGGACCCGCGGGGAGAAGCGCTTCTTCCGGCTCTCCCGTCTCACCTCGGCCGTGACCGTCCTGGACAAGGAACACTTCACCCCGCCGGCGGACTTCAACGTCCGCGCCGAACTCGCCGGGCTGGCGGAGCTGCCGGTCCGCACCGCCGTCGTCGACGTCCCGGCGGGCAGGCTGCACGGTCTCCGCCAACGGGCCCTCCCCGGCGCCGCCATCCCGGAAGGCCCTGCGGCGCCGCCCCAAACCGGCCGGGACCGCCTGGGCGTGCCGTACCGGGACGACGAGACCCTCGCCGAGGAACTCGCCTCCTACGGGCCCCGGGTCCTGGTGGTGTCCCCGCCCGAACTCGTGGCGTCCGTACGGCGGCGCCTGGCGGGCGCAGCCGACTTTGCCGCCGCGCCGGTCCCGGAGATCTCCTTCCCGGCGGCCGCTTTCCCGGCAGCCCGGCGCGGCCGCAAACGCACGTCCGAGGACCAGCTGGCCCGGATGCTGCAGCTCGTGCCGTTCCTGGTCCACAACCAGGGCCTCCACATCAGCGAAGTCGCGGCGAACTTCGGCATCACCCGCAACGAACTGGAAGCGGACCTGCGGATCCTGATCTGCTCCGGCCTGCCGGAGGGCTACCCCGACGACCTGCTGGACATCCAGTGGGACGACGACCACGTCACCATCAGCCAGGACCTCGACCTGAAACGGCCCGTCCGCTTCACCGTGGAGGAGGCCTGTGCCCTGCTGACCGGCCTGGAAACGCTCAACGGCCTGCCTCAACTTGCCGAGAGCAGCGCGCTGGAGTCCGTCACGCTCAAGCTCATGGCGGCAGCGGGGGAGGAAGGGCTGAAGGCGGCGGCACTGTCCGGACCCGAGGTGGGGCCTGGCAACTCCGCAGCCCTGGAAACCGCCCGCGAAGCCATCCGGACCGGCGCGCAGCTGCGGCTGCGCTACTTCTCGCCCCTCCGCGATAGCGTCTCCGAACGCAGCATCGATCCGCTGCGGCTCTATTCGCTGGACAACACCTGGTACCTCGAGGCCTACTGCCATTCCGCGCAGGGCCTGCGCAACTTCCGGCTCGACCGGATCGAGGCCCTCGAAACCACCGGCCTGCCCGTCTCGGAGACGGCCACACCCGGCGGGGGTTTCCCCGTCAAACTCTTCACCCCCAACGACGACGACACGGTGGTGGTGGTCGAACTGACCCGCCGCGGCGCCGGGCTCGCCGACGAGTACTACGCGGAGCGGACGGCAGAGCTGCCCGACGGCGGGCTGCTGG
>NZ_MQTS01000178.1:0-11816 GCF_020532825.1 Arthrobacter sp. SO3 | reverse complement strand
CCGCTTCCCGCCAGTGGCTGGCCGCCGCCCGGGCCCAATATGAAGACTAGCCAGCGCGGCGGCTAGACTACTCAGCATGCCTTGGTGGTCCTGGATCGTAATCTGGATAGCGCTCGTTGCGCTGTCGCTGTTGTTCTTCGTTGTGCTCGGCGTCCGGTTGTTCCGGAAGTTCATGGCAACACTCAAGGACCTCGGGGACGCGGGTGAGCGGTTCTCCGCCTTCCCGTCCGCACCCCAGGGCTCTGCCCAGGCGGCCGGGAACGCGGGCGCCGCGGCCGGGGCACAGGGCGCACAGGGCGCGCCGGGCGCGCCGGGCGCGCCGGGACCGTTGCCGGAACCCGGATCCGCGGTTTTTGCTTCACCCGCGCAGATGGGGCATGACTACCGCGCCGCCAAGTCTGCCCGTCAGGAAGTCCGCCGCAAGCGGCGCGTCCAGCGCAAACTGGACCGCGGCCAGCCCCAGCGGCTGCACGACATCGAATTCAGTTAGACATAGGATGTATTCAAACGAAAGGACCTCCTGTCATGAGGCTTGAAGGCTGGCATCTCATCATCATCATCGTTCTGGCACTGGTGCTTTTCGCTGCACCGAAGCTGCCCGGCATGGCCCGAAGCCTGGGCCAGTCGATGCGCATCTTCAAGTCGGAAGTCCGGGAGATGAAAAAAGACGGCTCCACGGACGCCGCCGACGGCTCCGAGCCGGTCGAGGGCCGGGTCGTGAACCACCCGAAGTCCAACGGCGCGGAAACCCGCGCCGGAGACGGAACCGACGTTCCGCCGCCGAACCGCGCCTAGCACCGCGTGGCAGTAACCATGAGCCGCCGGTCGAACCCCGAGGGGAGGATGGCGCTCCTCGATCACCTGAAGGAATTGCGGAACCGCCTCTTCAAGTCCGCGATCGCCGTGCTCCTGGGCACTGTCGTCGGATTCCTCGTCTACCAGCCCATGCTTGCGGCGCTGATCAAACCCATCAGCGACCTCAACACGCATGAAGGCCGGCAGGCGACGCTGAACTTTGACGGCGTGGCGAGTTCTTTTGACCTGATGATCCAGGTGTCCGTCTTCCTGGGCCTGATCGTCGCCAGCCCGGTCTGGCTCTACCAGCTGTGGGCGTTCATCGTCCCGGGCCTGCATAAAAAGGAACGCCGGATGGCGCTGTCCTTCGTCGCTGCCGCCGTTCCGCTGTTTGTGGGCGGCGTCCTGCTGGCGTGGCTGGTGCTTCCGAACGCGGTCCGGGTGCTGACCGATTTCACCCCCGCCGGCGGCTCTAACTTCATCAGCGCCCAGGTGTATCTCTCCTTCGTGCTGCGGCTGCTGCTGGCCTTCGGCATCGCCTTCCTGCTGCCGGTGGTCCTCGTCGGGCTGAACCTGGCCGGGATCATCAAAGGCAAGCAGCTCCTCAAGAGCTGGCGCATCACCGTGTTCCTGGTCTGCCTCTTCGCCGCCATGGCGGCGCCCGGCGCGGACGCGATGAGCATGTTCTACCTCGCCGGCCCCATGCTCATCCTCTTCTTCGCCGCCATCGGCCTGTGCCTGCTCAATGACCGCCGCCGCGAACGGCGCGCCGTCAAAAGGGCCGCCGAGACTGAAGCGACCGCCGACCAGGCGACTCCCAGCTCCGAGCTGGAGAATCTCTAGCCCTTGGCGCATTAGGCTGGAAGCATGTCCTCACTACCCGGGCCGGAATCGCCGTCTGACCGCTACCGAGCCAGCGCCGAGCGGGCCGCAGAAGCCAAAACCCATCTCGGCGGCTTCATCCGTTCGCTCGCCTTCGAACTCGACGACTTCCAGCGCGAGGCGTGCCTGTCCCTGCAGGCCGGCCGTGGCGTTCTGGTGGCCGCCCCCACCGGTGCCGGCAAGACGATCGTGGGGGAGTTCGCCATCTACCTGGCGCTGCAGCGTGGGCTCAAGGCCTTCTACACGACCCCGATCAAGGCCCTGAGCAACCAGAAGTACTCGGAGCTGGCCGACAAGTACGGTCCCGACCGGGTGGGCCTCCTGACCGGCGACACGTCCATCAACGGCGACGCCCCCGTCGTCGTGATGACGACCGAGGTGCTCCGCAACATGCTCTATGCGGACTCCAGCACCCTCGGCGACCTCGGCTACGTCGTGATGGACGAGGTCCACTACCTCGCGGACCGGTTCCGGGGCGCCGTCTGGGAAGAGGTCATCATCCACCTGCCCAGCGAAGTCCAGGTGGCCTCACTCAGCGCGACGGTGTCCAACGCCGAAGAATTCGGCGCCTGGCTGGACACAGTGCGCGGCCAGACCGACGTGATCGTCTCCGAGCACCGGCCGGTGCCGCTCTGGCAGCACGTGATGGTGGGCCGGAAGATCGTGGACCTCTTCGCCGGCGACACCAGCTTTGATGAGATCGCCCCGGCCGGCGAAGCTGCCGCGTCCGCCGTCGCCGCCACCGCGGAAACCGCGGACCTGAGTGACCGCCCGGGCTTCGAGGTCAACCCCGAGCTGCTCTCCATGGCCCGCGCCGAGAGCCAGATGAACTTCCGGGGCCGCTTCGGCCACGGCGGCCGGAACCAGCGGCGCCAGCACTCCCAGCGCGACGACTCCCCCCAGGGCGGCCCGCGCAGCCCGGTCCGGAAGGCCAGCCGCCCCCAGGTCATTGCCAGCCTCGACCGGCAGGACCTGCTGCCGGCCATCACCTTCATTTTCTCCCGCGCAGGCTGCGACGCCGCCGTCGCACAGTGCGTCGCCGCCGGGTTGTGGCTGACCACCGAGCAGGAGCAGCTCATCATTGCGCGGCGCGTCGATGAGGCGGCGCAGGACATCCCCTCCGACGACCTGGACATCCTGGGCTTCTGGAGCTGGCGTGACGGGCTGCTGCGCGGCCTGGCAGCCCACCATGCCGGGATGCTGCCCACCTTCAAGGAAGTCGTGGAAAAGCTTTTCGTCGACGGGCTGGTCAAAGCCGTGTTCGCGACCGAAACCCTGGCCCTCGGCGTCAACATGCCGGCCCGCTCCGTTGTGCTGGAGAAGCTCGATAAGTTCAACGGCGAGGCACACGTCAACATCACCGCGGGGGAGTACACCCAGCTGACCGGCCGCGCCGGCCGCCGCGGGATCGATGTCGAGGGCCACGCCGTGGTCCTGTGGCAGCCCGGCACGGATCCCGCCTCCGTTGCCGGCCTCGCCTCGCGCCGCACGTACCCGCTGAACTCCAGCTTCCGGCCCACGTACAACATGTCCATCAACCTGCTCGCACAGTTCGGCCGGCCCCGGGCCCGGGAGATCCTTGAGTCCTCCTTCGCCCAGTTCCAGGCCGACCGCTCCGTGGTCGGGCTCGCGAAACAGGTGCGCGGCCGCGAGGAATCCCTGGCGGGCTTCAGCAAGGCGATGACGTGCCACCTCGGCGACTTCACCGACTACTCCCGGATCCGCCGGGCGCTTTCCGACGCGGAGAAGGACGCCTCCCAGACCAGCTCACGGGCCAGGAAATCCGTGACCGAGGACTCCCTGAGCCGGCTGCTCCCCGGGGACGTGGTGGATGTACCCACCGGCCGTGCGCCCGGCCTCGCCGTCGTCCTCAGCTCCGACCACCACTCCCGCGAGCCGCGGCCCGCCGTGATGACCCTGGACAACCAGCTGCGGCGGATCGGCACCCAGGACGTGGAAGGGCCGCTGGCCCCGATCACCAGGGTCCGCATCCCGAAATCCTTCAACGCCAAGGTGCCCAAGTCACGGCGCGATCTGGCGTCCTCGGTCCGCAACGCCCTGCGCGAGAACCGGCCCCCGGCGCCGCCGAACCGGAACGAGGACTTTGGCCGCGCCGCAGCCCAGCCGGACCTCGAAAAGAAGATCACCGAACTGCGCCGCCAGCTCCGCGCCCACCCGTGCCATGGCTGCAGTGAACGCGAGGACCACGCGCGCTGGTCCGAGCGCTACTGGAAGCTCCGCCAGGAGACCGACGGGCTGGTCCGCCAGATCCAGGGCCGCACCAACACCATCGCCAAGACCTTCGACCGGGTGTGCGGCGTCCTGTCCAGCTATGGCTACCTGGAAACCTCCGACGCCGGGGTGCTCACCATCAGCCCCGACGGGCAGCGGCTGCGCCGGATCTACGGCGAAAAGGACCTGCTGATTTCCCAGTCCCTGCGGCTGGGGGCCTTCAGTGACCTTGACGCCGCCGAGGTCGCCGCCCTGGCCAGCGTGCTTGTCTACCAGGCCAAACGTGAGGACCGCGGGCTCCGGCCCAAGATGCCGAGCGTGTCCCTCGAGTCCGCCGTCGACATCGTGGTGCAGGAATGGTCGGCACTGGAGGACGTCGAGGAAGCCAACAAGCTCCCGCTCACCGGCGAACCCGAGCTCGGCCTGGTCTGGCCGATCTTCAAGTGGGCCAAGGGCCGGCACCTGCAGGACGTCCTCAGCGGCACGGACCTTGCCGCGGGCGACTTCGTCCGCTGGGTGAAACAGGTCATCGACCTGCTGGACCAGCTGGCGAAAATACCGTCCCTGGACCCGCGGGTGGCGCGGCTGTGCGGCGATGCCATCAAACTCATCAAGCGCGGCGTCGTCGCGTATTCCTCCGTGGCCTGACCGCCGCGGCCCGGCCCTCCCGCCGGATCATGCCACCGTCGTTGAAACCGTCCGGCCCGCGCCGGACACCAGCCCCAAGGAGTCACCGCCCCATGACCGATTCACCAGCCACCCCCGCGCCGCACAAGGTGACGCTGTACCGGAACGGTTCCGTCTACACCGCCGCCGACCCCTTCGCGACGGCGATGCTGGTCGACGGCGACACCGTCGCCTGGGTTGGCTCCGAACAGGCGGCGACCTCGATTGCCGATGCCTCAATGGAGGTCATCGATTTGCACGGCGCACTCCTGGCTCCCGGCTTCGTCGATTCCCACGTCCATCTCACCGAGACCGGCATCGCCCTGGACTCCCTGCAGCTGGGCGGGGTGCGCTCCGCCCGGGAAATGCTCGACGCCGTCGCCGGCTTCAGCGCCTCCGCTTCCAGCGCGGACGGCACCGTGCTGGGCCACGGCTGGGACGAGACCCAGTGGCCGGACTCCACCCTGCCGTCCCGGGAAGAACTGGACCGCGCCTCCGGCGGGCGCAAGGTGTACCTCTCCCGGGTCGACGTGCACTCCGCCCTGGTGTCCTCCTCGCTGGCGGGCACCGCCGGCCTCGACGGGATCGAGGGCGCCGGTGCGGGCGGCCAGGTCAAAGGTGCCGGGCACACCGCCGCCCGGCTGGCTGCGCGCCGGCTGCCCGCCGCCGCGATCCGCGGCTACCAGCAGCGGGCCCTGGCCGAAGCGGCCGCCAACGGCTGCGTGGCCCTGGCTGAAATGGCGGCGCCGCACATCGGCAGCACCGAGGACCTCCAGCTCGCCGCGGCCTGGAACGCCGGGCCGGACGCTGCCCCGGAGATCCTGCCGTATTGGGGCCAGCTGGCCGACTCGGCGGAACATGCCCAGTCAATCCTGGACAGCCTGGGCGTGTCCGTGCTTGGCCTCGCGGGGGACCTGAACATCGACGGCTCGATCGGTTCGCGGACCGCGGCACTGCGGGCGGACTACAGCGACGCCCCGGGCGAACGCGGCAGCCTGTACCTTTCGGTCGCGGAAGCGGCGGCACACCTGGCAGCGTGCTCGCTGCTGGGCATCCAGGCGGGCTTCCATGTGATCGGCGACGCCGGCCTCGACGCGGCGCTGGACGCCCTGGACCAGGCGGCTGCGGAGGTCGGGGAGCAGAAAATCCGCGCCGCGGGCCACCGCTTCGAACACGTGGAGCTCGCCGACGCGGAGGCGATCAGCCGGCTGGCCAAATACTCCGTTTCCGTCAGTGCGCAGCCCGGCTTCGACGCTGCCTGGGGCGGTGAGGGCAGTCTCTACCAGCAGCGGCTGGGCTCCCGGCGCGCCGGCATGAACCCCTTTGCCTCCTTCTACGCCGCCGGCGTCCCGATCTGCTTTGGCAGTGACAGCCCGGTGACGCCGCTGCGTCCCTGGGCCAGCGTCCGGGCCTGCCTGCAGCACAACAACCCGGCGGAACAGATCTCGGCCCGTGCGGCGTTCCTCGGACACACGCGGGCGGGCTGGCGGGCCGCCCGGTACCGGAACCCGATGGCGGGCCAGCTGGTACCCGGCGCCCCCGCGAGCTTCGCCGTGTGGCAGGTCGAGGAACTCATGGTCCAGGTGGCCGACGGCCGGGTCCAGTCCTGGAGTACGGACCCCCGGGCCCGGACGCCGCTGCTGCCGGCGCTGGACACCGGCGCCGAGCCGGGCTGCCTGCAGACGGTCAGGGACGGCCGGGAGCTGTACTCCAGCGGCGCGCTCCGGGCCTGACGCCCTGCACCGGCCGCCGGGCCCGCCCCGAAACTTGTCCCGCCACAACACGGCTCTGACCTGCGACGACGGATGAAACGGCAGGTCACGGAGCGGTTGACAGATCAGGGCCGGCCCGTAGCATTGAGGGTCAACGGAGGGTTGCGGAGACCGCAGCCTCCGGACGTCCCCCGGTCAGCTCCAGGTTGCCGCCAGCGCGGCAGCTTCCCTGGTCGTGGCCATGGGTACTCCCAGGGGGCGGGTCCACTTCGCAGTAGAAAACGGTTCCGGCGGCCTATTTCACGGGCTGCCGCAACTGGCCCGCAGCGGGTGGACCTGCCCGGGAGGACCCGGACGGGCCGGGGATGGGCCGGGACGCCCCGGCGACTCCCTATAATGGAGAGTTGCGCCTGGTGTCAGCTAACCACAGTCTGCCCGGCGTTTGACCGCTCCCTTCAAGGAAAGGCCTCGCTGTGCGTGTCCTCACGATCATCCCGACCTACAACGAGCTGGAATCGTTGCCCAAGACCCTCGAGCGCCTGCGCACGGCTGTGCCGGGCTCCGACGTCCTGGTTGTCGACGACAACAGCCCCGATGGCACCGGGAAGCTGGCGGACCGCTTCGCCGCAGAGGACAGCCAGGTCCACGTGATGCACCGTGCGGGCAAGGCCGGCCTCGGGGCTGCGTACATCGCCGGCTTCAAGTGGGGGCTCGACGCCGGTTACGACGTCCTCGTGGAGATGGACGCCGACGGCTCGCACCAGCCCGAGCAGCTTCCCCAGCTCCTCGAGGCCGTGGAACAGGGCGCCGACCTCGCCATGGGCTCCCGCTGGGTCCCCGGCGGCAGCGTCGTGAACTGGCCGCTGTACCGGCAGGCGATCTCCCGGGTGGGGAGCACCTACGCGCGGCTTATGCTGGGCTTGAAGATCAAGGACGTCACTGGAGGCTTCCGCGCGTTCCGCCGGGGCACCCTGGAGAAACTGAACCTGGACACCGTCGATTCGGTCGGTTACGGCTTCCAGGTGGACCTGGCCTGGCGGGTGGCCAAGCTCGGTTTGACGATCGTGGAGCGCCCCATCACCTTCGTCGAGCGGGAACTGGGCGACTCGAAGATGAGCGGAAACATCGTGGTCGAAGCCATGATCAATGTCACCCGGTGGGGCCTGACCGCCCGCTGGAACACACTCGCCGGGAAGCTCCCCGGCAAGAAAGCCTAGCCCGTGCCGGCATAATGCGCCAACCCTTAAACCAAAACAACGCGGGGTCACTTCCGGCCCATCCGAGGCATCAGGATGGGCTGGAAGTGACCCCGCGTTGTTTGAAGTGGCGGGTGCGCGGGTTTGCTAGGCCGAGCGCCGTTCGCCGCGGCGTTCGCGCAGGATCGTCAGGCGGTCCGCGAGGATCTGCTCGAGTTCAGGCAGTGAGCGACGTTCCAGGAGCATGTCCCAGTGCGTGCGGACTGCCTTCTCGTTGAGGTTCACGGGGCGTTCGCCGTCGACGAGCAAAGCTTCCTTGCCGGTCTTCGACACCCATACCGGGGGGATCTCCGCTTCGGAGGAGAAAGTCACGAATACCTGCTCGCCGTCCGCGCAACGGTATTCAACCCGCTGCCGCGGAGCCGGTTCGACGCCGGATTCAGTCTCCATGCTCTGTGCGCCGAGGCGCATACCCCGCAGGCTGCGATCGCTCATCTTTTCTCCCTCTGTTCGGTTCGCAGGGTCATGCCCTGCGTTTGCCGGGGGCCGTGAGGCCGCGCCGGACTGTTGTTTGCGTTGCGCCGTCCCGCTGGACCATACCCGACAAATAGTCACTGTATTAAACGCTTCGCGAAGCCTAATTGTTCCGCCCGACTGAACGAGCCGGACAAATATTCAAGTATACGGGACCAGGGCACCCCCGGTAAAGCCTGCAGGCTTCGCGCCGGCGGTTCCGCGCACCGGAAAGGGGAGGCACCCGCGGCGCGGCTGCCTCCCCTCCAACTCGGCAGCTTAGGCCTCCGGCTGCCCCGGAAAGCCAGCCTGACCGGCGTCGGCCGCCGCCGCAGAACCTGTGGCAGCGGCGGTGGCGGGACTTGCCGCGGGAGCGGTGGCGGGTGTTGCCGGACGGGCGGGAGCGGGTTCCGCCGCGGCGTCGGATCCGGGGCCGAACAGCCCGTCGTTGAACTGGCCGTCCTTGCTGCCGCCGAGTGCGTTGCCGATGCCCTTGAGGGCTTCGCCGACTTCACTGGGGATGATCCAGAGCTTGTTGGCGGATCCTTCGGCGATCTTCGGCAGGGTCTGCAGGTACTGGTAGGCCAGGAGCTTCTGGTCCGGGTTGCCCTTGTGGATCGCGTCGAACACCTTCTGGATGGCCTGCGCCTCGCCGTCGGCCCGGAGGATCGCCGCCTTCGCGTCACCCTCGGCCTTCAGGATCGAGGACTGCCGCTGTCCTTCAGCGGTCAGGATGGCGGACTGCTTGGTGCCTTCCGCGGTCAGGATGGCGGCACGGCGGTCGCGCTCTGCCCGCATCTGCTTCTCCATCGAGTCCTGGATGGAGTGGGGCGGATCAATCGCCTTGAGCTCCACCCGGGAGACCCGGATGCCCCAGCGGCCGGTCGCTTCGTCCAGTACGCCGCGCAGCTGCCCGTTGATCTGGTCACGGGAGGTCAGGGCCTCCTCGAGGTTCAGTCCGCCGACGACGTTGCGGAGCGTTGTGGTGGTGAGCTGTTCAACCGCCTGGATGTAGTTGGCGATCTCGTACGTGGCCGCCCGCGCATCGGTGACCTGGAAGTAGACGACCGTGTCAATCGAGACCACGAGGTTGTCCTCGGTGATCACCGGCTGCGGCGGGAAGGAAACCACCTGTTCGCGCAGGTCAAGCAGCGGCAGCAGCCGGTCCACGAACGGGATCAGGATCGTGAGGCCGGGGTTCAGCGTCCGCTGGTATTTGCCCAGCCGTTCGACCACGCCGGCACGGGCCTGCGGGACAATCCGCACCGACCGGACCAGCACGATTATTACGAACGCAACGAGAACCAGCAGCACGATTGCGACTGCGATATCCATACATCACCTATTCCCCAGATTGGTCTTGCTGTGGTGCGCGGCGGTGTCCCGCCGCGTGCCCGGCACCGGTGGCGGCCGCCGGAATTCTTGCGGATGCTACTGGATGGCGGTTTCCGGCTGCGGGGAAACGACGGCGGTGGCGCCGTCGATCGCGCTGACGATCGCCCGTTGGCCCGGTGCCAGGACGCCGGTCTCGGAACGGGCGCTCCAGACGTCTCCGCCGATCTTGACCAGGCCGCCGCTCGCGCTGACCGGCTCCATCACGAGGGCGGATTCGCCGATCAGCCGTTCAACGTTGCTCCGCCGGTCCGCCGGGCCCTTGTGGAGATGCTTGAGCGCAACCGGCCGGACGAAGCCGATCATCAGGAGGGAAACCACGCAGAAGGCCACAATCTGCAGGCCCAGGTTCGCGCCGGCGAAGGCTGCCACCAGGCCGGCCAGGGCGCCGCCGCCGAGCATAATGAAGAACAGGTCGAGGGTGAGCATCTCCACCACAGCGAACACCAGGAAGACCGTGAGCCACAGGGCCCACCAGTTTTCGGGCAGCCATTCAAACATCGTTTCCCCCTTCGCACCGGGGGCTGCGGGCGCAGACCCTCAGTAACTGTGATTCCATCCTAAGCCGAAGGGCACGGCCTGCCGAGGCCCGCGGAGGGCTGCCGGCGAAAGTGGCCAAGTCGTTACCTGGCGTGCCGCGGGACTAGCGGCGCGGCTCGAAAACACTGATCCGGAAGCGGGCCGACACAGAGGTCAGCGGCGGCAGCGCGGCAGCGAGGGACGCCAGCGCTCCGCGGTCCAGGTGATGTCCGGCCGGCCCCATGAGGGCCAGCCTGGCGACGTCGTCCGGTGCCAGCAGGAGCGGCAGGTCCAGGTTGTCGGCGGACAGCGCCGAAAAATGTCCCTCGAGCGACGCCGCGAGCCGCTCGTCCTTCGCCGGGTCGATCCCGAGCATCCCGGCGCGCCCCGCGATTTCACCGAGATGGCCCGGCCGGGGGGTCACCACGATGAGCCGGCCGCCGGGACGAAGCACCCGGGCGAACTCGCCCGCGTTGCGCGGCGCGAAAACCACGGTGACGACGTCGGCGGCGCCGTCAGCGACCGGCAGCGGCTGCCAGACGTCGCAGACGAGGTTCACGGCCTCCGGGTTCAACCTGGCGGCGCGGCGGAGCGCGAACTTTGAAATGTCCAGGCCGACGGCCGACGTGGGCGTCCGGTCCACAGCCATCCGGTCCAGCAGGGCGCGGAGGTAGTGGCCGGTGCCGGTACCGGCGTCCAGCACCGTCCCGGGATTCTGGGCCGTACCGCCGGAGAGCACCGGGGCGGCCAGTTCCGCCACGGCGCCGGCGAGTGGACGGTAGTGGCCGGCGGAGAGGAAATCGAAGCGGGCCGCGACCATGTCGGCGGTGTCCGCTTCAAACACGGTGCCTTTGCCCACGAGGAAATTGAAGTACCCCTGTTTCGCCGCGTCGAAGCTGTGGCCGGCCGGGCACAGCAGGGTGCGGGCGGTGCCGTCGCTGAATCCGAGGCGGTTCCGGCAGACAAGGCACAGCAGCGGGGCGGCGGCGGAGACGGGGGGCATAGTGTCCATCCTAGGGGCGCACCCGGCACGGCACGGGCGCGCTGCCACGGCGTCCGGCGCGCCGGGGTGAGCTGTTTCACAGCCGGGGGAACTGGGACTAGGCTCGCACAGGTGAAATCAGAACATCTCCCGCTGATCAATTCCGTTTCCGCTCCCGCCGTGCATCCGGACGGCTCGCGTGCCGTGGTGTCCGTGCTCCGGCCCGACTTCAACGCCGATGCCTACGTCGGCCAGCTGTGGACCGTCCCGCTGGACCCGGACCAGCCTCCACGCCGCCTGACCCGCGGATTCCGCGACACGGCGCCGGATTTCTCCCCGGACGGACAGGTCATGGCGTTCCTGCGCGCCGCTGCCGGCGGCAAACCCCAACTCCACATCGTGGAGGCCGGCGGCGGGGAGCCGCAGCCCGTCACGGACGCACCGCTGGGGGTATCGGCGTTCGCATGGTCGCCGGACTCGCGGCGCGTCGTCTACAGTGCCCGGACTCCGGAGGACGGCCGCTATGGAAGTACCGCGGGGGTCTCCGCCGGATCCGAGGATGCGCGGCTGATCACCGACTACCAGTACCGGATGAACGGCGTCGGCTATACCGCGGACAAGCCGGTGCAGCTTTTCCTCCTCGAGCTTCCCGCACTTGGAGCCGAACCCAAGGTGGCGCCGGCCGGCCGCGCTTTGAAGGAGCGCACCGCGGCTGTTTCCGGCAGCAACCCGCCCGGCCTGTTGCCCGTGGCGCGGCAGCTGACTTCCGCTGCCACTGACCACAACGGCGCCAGTTTCAGCACCGACGGGAGCAGCATTTACTTCACCGCAGCCCTGCACGAGGGCAGCGACGCCGATCTCGCCAGCGGCGTCTACCGCATCACGGTCGGGGACGCCAGGGTGGGGGAGGGCACGGTGGAGGAAGAC
>NZ_MQTS01000177.1 GCF_020532825.1 Arthrobacter sp. SO3 | reverse complement strand
GTTGGTGGTTACCACACACACCGAACGACTAAGAGGTCTTCATGGTCCACCGTAATGCCCGTCTGACTCCTGCCGGTAGAGGCATCCTCGTCCAGCGTGTTCTGGACGGCCGTCCCGTGGCCCATGTGGCGAAGGAAATGGGTGTTTCCCGTACCTGCGCCCACCGGTGGTTCCGGCGCTATCTGGAGCACGGCTGGGCCGGGATGGAGGATCGCTCGTCACGCCCGCGTTCCTGCCCGCACGCGACGCCCGCGGCGAAGATCGACGAGGTCCTCGCGGCGCGCGAGAAACACCGCGAGGGTCCGGTCGAGCTGGGTGAACGGTGCCAGGTCCCGGCCCGCACGGTGTCCCGGATCATCGCCAGGGCCGGCCTGCCCCGGTTATGGGAACTGGACCCGATCAGCGGCGAACGCATCCGCGCCGGCCGGGCCACCGACCACCGCTACGAACG
>NZ_MQTS01000176.1:28020-29392 GCF_020532825.1 Arthrobacter sp. SO3 | reverse complement strand
GCATGGCGCTTGCGGCCCTGATGGCCCCGCCCGCCCCGCTCGGCTAGCTTCACCCCGCGACCCCTGGACCCCTGGGCCCGCCATGTCCAGGGCTTCCACCGCGCCCTGGCCTCACTCCGGGTGCGACTTTGGCGGACACGCCGTGAACTGAGGCTCCGCCGTCGAATATGTTGCTCAAAGTGCCCCCGCCCGGAAGCGACCCGGCCGAAACCTGCCCGGCCGGATGCAGCCCGGCCCAAAACAACCCGCACACAACAAAGCTGCCGGCCGTCCGAAGGGGCAGCCGGCAGCTATGGAATGATCGCTAGACCATGGCGAGTGCCATGCCCGGATCGGACAGGATGGCGCCGAGGTCCTGCAGGAAACGTGAGCCCTGCTCGCCGTCGACCAGGCGGTGGTCGAAAGACAGGCTGAGCGTCATGACCTGGCGCAGCGCCACCGCATCCTGGTACTCCCACGGCATCTTCCGCACCGCGCCCAGGGCAAGGATGGCGGCCTCGCCCGGATTGAGGATGGGCGTGCCCGAATCGATGCCGAAGACGCCGATGTTCGTGATGGAAATGGTGCCCCCGGACAGGTTCGCCGGACTGGTCCTGCCGGCGCGGGCCGTGTCCGTCAGTTCGGTCAGCGCCGTGGAGAGCTCCAGCAGGGACATCCGGTCGGCGTCCTTGATGTTCGGCACGGTCAGTCCGCGCGGGGTGGCGGCCGCGATGCCCAGGTTCACGTAGTTGTACTGGACTATCTCCTGCGCGACGTCATCCCACCGGGTGTTGAGCGTGGGGTGGTTCTTCAGCGCGATCAGCACGGCCTTGGAGACGATGGTCAGTGGCGTGAGCTTGTAGCCGGCAAACGCCCGGCTGGCCTTGAGCTTCGCCAGAAGTTCCATGGTGGGCGTGACGTCAATGGTGAGGAATTCCGTGACGTGCGGTGCGGTGAAGGCACTGGAGACCATGGCGGCAGCGGTGAACTTCCGCACGCCCTTGATCGGTGTCCGGGTTTCGCGCTCGCCCTTCGCCGGAGCCGGAACCGGGGTGGACACACCCGCCAGGTCCCGGGGGGCCACCGGCAGGTCTCCCCCGCCGACGAAGTTGCGGATGTCGTCGCGGGTGATGAGCCCGAATTCCCCGGTGCCGGTGACGGCGGCGAGGTCGACGCCGAGGTCCTTGGCCAGTTTGCGCACCGGCGGCGTGGACCGCGGGCGTTCCCCGGAAACGGACGCGGGGCCGCCGGGTTGGGCCTCGGCCGGCACGGCTGCTGGAGCGGGCGCGGCCACCGGAACCGCCGGGGCAGCTTCGGCCGGCGCAACGGCCGGAGCAGTTGCCGCCGGGGCCGAAGACACCGGGGCAGCCGTCGGGGCAGCGAAGCTCCGGGC
>NZ_MQTS01000176.1:0-28010 GCF_020532825.1 Arthrobacter sp. SO3 | reverse complement strand
ATTCTCCAGGACAGCACCGTAGCCGACGAGGTTCGGTTCGCGTTTGGCGGGCGCTGCGCCATCCGCATCGCCGGCGGAACCGCCGTCGTCGCCCTCCACTTCGAAGGAAACGATCGCCTTGCCGACCTCGACGACGGTGCCCGGCTGTTCGTGCAGGGCCGCGACAACACCTGCGAACGGCGAGGGAAGTTCGACGACGGCCTTGGCCGTTTCCACCTCCGCGATGATCTGGTTGAGCGCGACGGTATCCCCGACCGCGACCTTCCACGCAACGATTTCCGATTCAGTGAGACCTTCGCCGAGGTCCGGCAGCCTGAATTCCTTGATCATGGTGGCGCTCATCCTTCCAGTCCGCTCAGGGAGTTGGGGCGGCCCAGGGCGCGGTCGACACCGTCCAGGATCCGGTCGAGGCCCGGGAGGTGGTGCATCTCAAGCTTCGAGTACGGGTAGGGGACGTCGAAGCCGGTGACGCGGACGGGGGCTGCCTCGAGGTGGTAGAAGCAGCGTTCGGTGATGCTGGCGGCAATCTCGGCGCCGATGCCACCGGTCTGGGAGGCTTCGTGGGTGATGACGAGCCGGCCGGTCTTGCGGACCGAGGCTTCCAGGGTCGCGAAGTCGAGCGGGGCGAGCGAGCGCAGGTCGATGACCTCGATCGAAATCCCCTCGTCGGCGGCGGCGAGCGCGGCGTCCTTCGCGGTCTTGACGAGCGGGCCGTACGCGAGGAGCGTGACGTCCTTGCCTTCGGTGACGACGCGGGCCTTCTCCATCGACAGGGCGGCGCTGAGGTCCAGGGACTCGTCCACCTCGCCCTTGTCGTGGTAGCGGCGCTTGGGCTCGAAGTAGAGCACCGGATCATCCGAGGCGATGGCCTGCTGGATCATCGTGTGGGCATCCTGCGGGTTGGAGACGCTGATAACACGCAGGCCCGAGGTGTGGGTGAAGTAGGCCTCGGGAGACTCGGAATGGTGTTCCGGGGAGCCGATGCCGCCGCCAAAGGGCACCCGGATGGTGATCGGCATCTTGACCGCGCCCTGGGTCCGGTAGTGCATCTTGGCGACCTGGCTGACGATCTGGTCGAATGCGGGGTAGATGAAACCGTCGAACTGGATCTCCACCACGGGGCGGTAGCCGCGGTAGGCCAGGCCGACGGCGGTGCCCATGATGCCGGACTCGGCCAGCGGGGTGTCCACGACGCGGTGCTTGCCGAAATCCTTCTGCAGGCCGTCGGTGACGCGGAAGACACCGCCGAGGGCGCCGATGTCCTCGCCCATGAGGATCACCTTGGGATCGTTCTCGAGGGACTTGCGCAGGCCCGAATTGATGGCTCGGGCAAAGGTCATCTGCGTCATCAGCGTGCACCTTCTTCAGAAGCGGCTTCTGCGGGATCGCCGAAGGAAGCCAGGTAACGGGAATAGTGGTCCTGCTGGCGCTCCAGCGGGGAATGGGGTGTGCTGTATACGTGCTTGAAGATGTCCATCGGCTGCGGCTCGGGCATGTTGATGGTGCCGGACCGCAGGGCCTTGGCAACGGCGTCGGCCTTGGCGGCGACGGCGGTTTCGAGTTCCGCAGTGAGCAGTCCCTTGCGCTCCAGCAGTGACTTCAGCCGGGCGATCGGGTCCTTGGCGGCCCAGTCCTCGAGCTCGTTCGCGTCACGGTAACGGGTGGGATCATCCGCCGTCGTGTGCGGACCCATGCGGTAGGTGACGGCCTCGATGAAGGTGGGGCCGCCGCCGTGGCGTGCACGGTCGGTGGCGATGCGGGTTGCGGCCATGACAGCGAGGACGTCGTTGCCGTCCACCCGCATGCTGGGGATGCCGAAGCCTGCGGCGCGGTCCGCGATCTGGATGTGGGACTGCAGCCGCACGGGTTCGGAAATGGCCCAGTGGTTGTTCTGGCAGAAGAAGACCACCGGGGACTGGAAGCTGGCCGCGAACACGAGGGCCTCGTTGACGTCGCCCTCGCTCGTGGCGCCGTCGCCGAAGTAGGCCACGGCGACCGAATCGGCGCCGTCGTTCTGGATTCCCATCGCGTAGCCGGTGGCGTGCAGCGTTTGGGCGCCGATGATGATTTGCTGGGTGGCGACGTTGACCGTGTAGGGGTCCCAGCCGGCCAGGGCGTTGCCGCGCCAGGCTTTGACGATGTCCTCCGGGTTCACCCCGCGGCAATAGGCCACGCCGTTGTCGCGGTAGCTGGGGAAGACGAAATCGTCGTCGCGCAGGGCCCGGGCCGAACCGATCTGGGAGGCCTCCTGTCCCAGCAGCGGGGGCCAGAGGGCGAGTTCACCCTGACGCTGCAGGGCGGTGGCCTCGGCATCGATGCGCCGGATGACCACCATGTCCTCGTAGAGCGCGCCCAGCTGTTCGTCGCTGACGTCCTGGACCCAGGGGTCGAACTCGGGATGGCTCACGCGTTCACCCCCGGGGGTGATGAGTTGGACGAGATCCCCGCCCGACCGCCTGCTTGATCCTGCACTGTTTCCGGGGCCCCCGGCGGAAATGCCGCCCTTGCCCGCGTCGTCGGTAAACACTGTTGTCCGCACCTTCTGACGTCGTCTGACCGGAGCTCGCAGGACTCGTGATCCCAGTGCGCGCCAGCCGCCCGGGCGCCGTTGCCCCGGATAGTTGTGACCCTACTCACAATGCCCATTGGGTACAACCACCTGCTAAAAAGTTGAGCATTCTGCACTGTCTGGCTTCGCGGTACCGTGCTAATCTTGCGCATTATGCAACCCTTGGATGGCACGGACACCCGCCTGCTTTCAGCCATGGCGCGGGACCCCCGCCAGACCGTGGTTGCGCTGGCGCAGAAGCTGGGTTTGTCGCGGAATACCGTGCAGGCGCGGATGGCCCAGTTGGAGAAAAAACACGTCTTCCTGTCCTTCGAGCGGCGCATCAACCCCGCCTCGCTGGGCTACCCGCTGATGGCCTTTATCTCGGTGCACGTCCAGCAGCAGAAGCTCGGTACGCTGGCGGTGGAACTGGCCGCCATTCCGGAAATCCTCGAGGGCTTCGGCCTGACCGGCTCGGCGGACCTGCTGCTCCGGGTGGTGGCTCTCGACGCCGAGGACCTGTTCCGGATCAACGGCAAGATCCTGGCCTGCGACGGCGTGGACCGGACGGACACCGCCTTGGCGATGAGTGAGATGATCCCGTTCCGGATCCAGCCGCTGCTGGAACGCGGCTCGGCAGACGGATAACGCACAAAACAGAGGAGCCCCCGTGCGGTTGCACCGGGGCTCCTCTGCTTTTCAGCCGGCGGGGACCGCCAGCGGTTGGTCTCAGCCGGCGGGGACCGCCGGCGGTTGGTGCTTAGTGGTCGGTAGCCTTTTCGGCGCCCACGCCCGTCAGGGAGCGGACTTCCATTTCGGCCTGCTTGGTGGTGTCTTCCAGCTTCTTGTCCAGAATCGAGCCAAGCCAGCCCAGCAGGAACGCGAGCGGGATGGAGACGATGCCCGGGTTGCTGAGCGGGAAAATCGCGAAGTTGGCGCCCGGGATCATGGACGTCTTGGCACCGGAAACCACCGGGGACAGCGCAATCAGGATGATCGCCGAGCCCAGCCCGCCGTACATGCTCCAGAGGGCGCCCTGGGTGGTGAACTTGCGCCAGTACAGCGAGTACACGATGGTGGGCAGGTTGGCGGAAGCCGCGACCGCGAAGGCGAGAGCCACGAGGAACGCCACATTCTGTCCGTTGGCGAAGATGCCGCCGGCGATGGCCAGGATCCCGATCACGATGACGGTCTTTCGTGCCACCTTCACCTCGGTCTCGGGGTCAGCCTTGCCCTTGGCGATAACGCTGGCGTAGATATCGTGCGCGAACGACGCCGCGGCCGTGATGGTGAGGCCTGCGACGACGGCCAGGATGGTGGCGAAAGCCACCGCCGAGATAAAGCCGAGCAGCAGCGGCCCACCGAGGTGGAACGCCAGCAGCGGTGCGGCCGAGTTGACGCCGCCCGGGGCAGCCTTGATGGTGTCAGCGCCCACCAGTGCCGCAGCACCGTAGCCCAGAACCAGGGTGAACACGTAGAACAGTCCGATCAGGCCGATCGACCAGACGACGGACTTGCGGGCTTCCTTGGCGGTCGGAACCGTGTAGAAGCGCATCAGCACGTGCGGCAGGGCGGCGGTACCGAGCACCAGGGCCAGGCCCAGGGACATGAAGTCGAGCTTGGAGGTTTCGGTCTTGCCGTACTGCAGGCCCGGGTTGAGCATGTTCGGGTTGCCCGAGGTTTCCACCGCGCCGCCGAGCAGGTCGGAGAGGTTGAAGCCGTAGATGGCGAGGACCCAGAAGGTCATGACCGCAGCGCCGGCAATCAGCAGCATGGCCTTGATGATCTGGACCCAGGTGGTGCCCTTCATGCCGCCGATCAGTACGTACATGATCATCAGGGCGCCGACGACGATAATCACCAGGGCCTGTCCGCCCCAGTCGCTGATGCCCAGAAGCAGGGAGATCAGGCTGCCGGCTCCGGCCATCTGTGCCAGCAGGTAGAAGAAGCAGACTGCGAGGGTGGAGATGGCTGCCGCGATGCGCACGGGACGCTGCTTGAGCCGGAAGGAGAGCACATCGGCCATAGTGAACTTGCCGGTGTTGCGAAGCAGTTCGGCGACGAGCAGCAGGGCGACGAGCCAGGCGACAAGGAAGCCGATGGAGTACATAAAGCCGTCGTAGCCGTTGATGGCGATGGCGCCGGTGATCCCCAGGAACGAGGCCGCCGAGAGGTAGTCGCCGGCGATGGCGGTGCCGTTCTGCGGACCGGTGAAGGACCGTCCGGCCGCGTAGTAGTCGGCGGCCGTTTTGTTGTTGCGGCTGGCCTTGATCACGATGACCATGGTGACGGCCACGAACAGCGCGAAGATGCCCATGTTCAGCAGGGTGGTTTCTTTGAGATCCGCAACATTCACTGCGGGAACCATAAACGTCATTTCTTTACCCCGCTGATTTGGTTGCCATTCTTGTCGAATTCGTGGCCTTCGATTTCGTGGCGGATTTCCGCTGCGATCGGGTCAAGCTTCCGGTTCGAGTAGCTGACGTACCAGCCGGTGATGGCGAACGTGGTCACGAACTGAAGCAGGCCCATGATGAGGCCGACGTTGATGTTGCCCCAGACCTTCGTGGACATGAACTCCACCGCGTAGTCGGCCAGCAGGACATATGCGAAGTACCAGAGCAGGAATGCAATGGCCATCGGAAAGACAAAGCTGCGGTGACGTTTGCGCAGTTGCTGGAACCGCTCCGTCGACTGGACTTCCTTGAAGTCCACGGCCGCCGTGGCGTCCGTTTCTTGGGCTTCGTGACCCATCGTTCCTCCTCATTGAGACTTTCGAGTCCACACCGGCTGACTTGGCCTGCTCCCAACAGCCCGCGGGCCAATGTGACTGCAATCACTCTCTCGCGTGATGCGGCCTACATGCCACAACCGCCGTACCCTACGTCGCTCAACGGTCGGGATGCTGCGCTCAACGGTGCCTCCAGCAGGGTCCGGAGGGCTCCCGGCCGCGGCCCGGCGGGTGCCGCGATACGCTGGGCCCATGCCCGACTCTCCGCTCTTCATCGCCGCCGCCATCGCCGTGATCGCGATGGCGATCGCCGTCGTCGTCGCCGTCGGGCTCAAGGTGCTCCGCTCTTTCCGGGAGCTCGGCACCGACGCGGAGCGGGCCACGTACAAGACGCTCCACGCGGCCTCCCGCGCCGGCCAGCACCTGCGCACCGGCCTCAATCCGGCCGGTGCCGCCAAAGCCAGCCGGCAGCTGCGCAGCCTGCTGGGCTGCGATGCGCTGGCGATCACCGACACCACCGGCGTGCTCGCGTGGGACGGTGCCGGCGAGGAGCTCAAGCCGCTGCTGATGGAGCTGGCTGCAGGAGTGCTCGACGGCGGCCACACCGCCGTCATTCCGGCCGGCGAGGTGCAGGAACTCGCGCAGGGCAAGGGCGCCGTTGCGACCCGGCCGGAGGTGGAACGCGCCGCAGTGATCGCCCCGATCCGGACCGGCACCCGCGTGGTGGGCGTGGTGGCCGCCTTCGCCCCGGCCGCCGGCGCCGGGTTGGTCCGGGCCACGGGCGAGGTGGCCGACTGGGTTGCCACGCAGGTGGAACTGGCCGAGCTCGACGCCTCGCGCACGCTGCTGATGGAGGCCGAGGTCCGCGCGCTCCGGGCGCAGATCAGCCCGCACTTCATCTACAACTCACTGAACGCGATCGCCTCCTTCATCAACACGGACCCGGTCCGGGCCCGTGAGCTCGTGGTGGAGTTCGCCGACTTCACCCGCTACTCCTTCCGCCGCCACGGTGACTTCACCACCCTGGCCGAGGAGCTTCGCTGCATCGACCGCTACCTCCTGCTGGAAAGGGCCCGCTTCGGCGACCGCGTGCAGGTGAGCCTGCGGATCGCCCCCGAGGTGCTCAGTACCGTGATCCCGTTCCTGAGCCTGCAGCCGCTGGTGGAAAACGCCGTCCGGCACGGCCTGGAGGCCAAGGAGGGCCCCGGCCACATCTCCATCACGGCCAACGACTCCGGCGCGTTCGCCGAGGTGACCATCGAGGACGACGGTGTGGGGATGGACCCGGAACAGCTGCGGGCTGTCCTCGCCGGGCACGCCGACGGCGACCACGTCGGGCTGCGCAACGTCGATGCCCGGCTGCGGCAGGTCTATGGCGACGAGCACGGGCTCGTGATCGAAACGGCGCCCGGGGAGGGCACGCTGATCACGATGCGTGTCCCCAAGTCACAGCCCCGGCACGATGCCTGATAGGGGCACAACGCCTCCGGCGCTAGTCTTGGACCATGATTAACGTCCTCGTCGCCGACGACGAGCTGCCCGCCGTTGAGGAACTGGCCTTTCTCTTGGGCCGGGATGACCGGATCGGCATCATCCACCGGGCCTCCTCCGGGGCCGAGGCCCTGCGCGCCCTTGAGGCGGAGGACGTCGACGCCGTCTTCCTCGACATCCACATGCCCGCGCTCTCCGGGCTGGACATCGCCCGCGTGATCGCCCGCAGCAGCAAGCCCCCCGCGGTCGTTTTCGTCACCGCCGATGAGGACTGCGCCCTGGAGGCCTTCGAACTCGCCGCCGTGGACTACCTGCTGAAACCCGTCCGTGCCGAGCGCCTGGCGAAGTCCATCGGCCGGATCAGCGAACTGCTCAAGGAAGGCGCCCCGCGGCCGGAGATGATCACCGTGGACCTGGGCGGGACCACGAAGATGATCCGCCGCGAGGACGTCACCTACGTCCAGGCCCAGGGCGACTACGCCAGGCTGCACACCGCCGATGCGAGCTACCTCATCCGTGTTCCGCTGGCCGATCTGGAACAGCAGTGGGCCGACGCCGGGTTCATCCGGATCCACCGCTCCTACCTGATTGCGCTGAACCATGTCAGCCACATGAAGCTGGCCGCGGCCCGGCCCAGCGTGACCGTGGCCGGGGCGGAACTGCCCATCAGCCGGCGGCACCTCCCGTCGGTCCGGGAAAAGCTTGAGGCGACCCGGATCCGGCCGCAGGCATGACCCGCGTCCGCGTCACCGCACCCCGCAGCATCACACCGGGCACCACGGCGCTGCCCTCCGCGCGGTCGGCCGCTGATTCGCGCGACGCCGCGGAGGAATCCGACGCCGGGCAGGTGTTTGTCCGCTCGCTGATCCGCACACAGCTGCGCCTGGGGGTTGTCGTGGCCGCGGGGTTCCTGCTGATCCTGGTGGCGTTCCCGCTTATGCTGGGGCTCGTGCCCGGCCTCGCGGAGTCGACCATCGTGGGGCTGCCCTTCGACTGGGTGCTGCTGGGCGTCGGGATCTATCCGGTGGTCGGGCTCAGCGCCTGGCTCTTCATCCGGACGGCGGCCCGGAACGAGGCCCGATACCGGGACCTCGTCGGGGACAAGTGAGACGCCCGTGAACCCGGTCGTCGGCATCGCCGCCTTCGCCGCCGTCTCGGTGGCCACCGCAGTCATCGGTTTTTACGGGCTCCGGATCTCGCGCACCACCGGGGATTTCTACGTGGCCTCGCGGACCGTCAGGCCGTGGTGGAACGCCTCGGCGATCGGCGGCGAGTACCTGTCGGCGGCGAGCTTCCTGGGCGTCGCCGGGCTCATCCTGCTCTCCGGAACGGACGCCCTGTGGTTTCCGGTGGGGTACACCGCCGGCTACCTGATGCTGCTGCTCTTTGTCGCGGCTCCGCTGCGCCGCTCCGGCGCCTACACCATTCCCGACTTCACCGAAGCGCGGCTCGACTCCCGGGTGGTGCGCAGCGTCACGAGCGTCGTCGTCGTCATGGTCGGCTGGCTGTATATCGTCCCGCAACTCCACGGAGCGGCGCTGGCCATCCGGATCACCACCGGGCTGCCGGCATGGGTGGGGCAGGTGGCGGTGGTCGCCGTCGTCTGCGTCACCGTGGTGGCCGGCGGCATGCGGTCCATCACCTTTGTCCAGGCCTTCCAGTACTGGCTGAAGCTGACGGCGCTGGCTTTGCCCATCCTGTTCATCGTCTTCACGCTGGCCGGCTCCGGGACTCCTGCCGTGGCGGCAGCGTCGGTGAACCCCACGGCTGTGGCCCCGGCCGGGCTGTACCAGAACATCTCGCTGCTGGTCGCCCTGCTGTTTGGCACGCTGGGGCTACCGCACGTGCTGGTGCGCTTCTACACGAACCCGGACGGGCAGTCGGCCCGCCGGACCACCCTGATCGTGCTGGGCCTGCTCTCGGTTTTCTATCTGTTCCCGACGGCCTACGGGCTGATCGGCCGGATGTTTGCTCCGGTGCTGGCGCAGAGCGGCCAGGCCGATGCACTGGTGCTGCTGCTCCCCGGACAGCTGATTGGCGGGGCCGCCGGAGACCTGCTGTCTGCCCTGGTGGTCGCGGGGGCGTTCGCCGCCTTCCTGTCCACCACCTCCGGGCTGGTGGTCTCGCTCGCCGGGGTGATCAGCCAGGATCTGTTCGGCGGCAGCGTCCGCGGCTTCCGCTGGGCGGCGGTGATCTCCGCCGTGGTTCCGCTGGGGATCGCGTCCATGACCGGTTCCCTCGCGCTGGCCGGCAGCGTGGGCATGGTGTTTGCATTTACCGCGTCGACCATCTGCCCGGTGCTGCTGCTGGGCATTTGGTGGCGCGGGCTGACCGACGCCGGGGCGATCGCCGGCATGGCGACCGGGGCGGTGCTGTGCGGCGGGGCGATGGTGGCCGGAGCCGTGCTGGGCGCCGACGGTCCGCCGTCGTGGCTGGCGCAACCCGCGGCGTGGACCGTGCCGGCAGCGTTTGCCGTGACGGTCCTGGTTTCCCGGGCCACCAGGAACCGGGTGCCGCGGACCATCACCCGGCTCATGACGCGGCTGCACACTCCGGAACGGCCGCTGGTCACCGAGCGTTGACTGCGGTCAGTCGATGGCGGCCATGAGTTCGACGACGCGGTCCAGGAAGGCGTCCACCTGGTTTTCCTCATAGCCGTCCTGGCCGAGGGCGGGACGGAAGACGGCGCGGCGGACATTGTCCACACTCAGCGGCTTGTCCTCTTCGAGATAGCCGATCAGCTCGTAGCAGAGATCATCCACGTCCGTGGTGTTGTAGCTGCGCGCCTTGGCCTTGGCCGGGCGCCGGAAGCGCTGGCCGTCGGGGCGGTGCAGCCGTCCGCGCAGCACCCCGGCGAGCCGGCCGATCTCGCGGAGCCAGGCCTCTTCGCCGCTTTCCGCGACAAGTTCGTCACGTTCCCGCCGGGCGAGGGCATCCTCCAGCCGGTCCAGCGCCGCGTCCACGCCGGCCGCGGCATAGCCGCCCTTGACCGGGTCAAAAGACACCGCCCTGACGTCCGCGCTTCCAACCGGACGGGCGGCGGACTGGGGAGATTCGAACGACACCCGTGCGCGCTGCATGAACTCGTCGACTTGCTTGGCGTTGTAGCCGTACTGGGTCCGCTGCACGCGGTCAAAAGACGCAGGAATCTGCCGTTGAATGTCCACTGTAACTTTTGTTTCCTTCAATGCCGTTCGGCTGGTTTGTCCGGCACCATTCTAGGGGCCGGAGGGTGGAACAGGAGCCGCCTCAGACGCCGGCAAAGATCGAATAGAGAATAAAAGCCACCGGGGAGGCAAAGACAATCGAGTCCAGCCGGTCCATGACCCCGCCGTGGCCGGGCAGGATGCTGCTCATGTCCTTGATCCCGAGTTCGCGCTTCACCATGGATTCGGAAAGGTCCCCGGCGGTGGCTGCTGCGACCATGCCCACGGCCAGCGCCACCCCGACCCACCAGGGCTTGTCCAGCACGAAGATGGCGGCGAGTACGCCGATCACGGTCGCGCCGGCAATGGAACCGGCGAAGCCTTCCCAGCTCTTTTTGGGGCTGATCTTCGGCGCCATCGGGTGCTTGCCGAGCGAGGCGCCGACGAGATATCCGAAGGTGTCGTTGGCGACCACCAGCAGCAGGAGGGTGGCGATCTCCCATGCCCCCGGGGGGACCACGCCGTCGGGCCACAGCCCGACCGGCGTCTGGCCCACAGCGGTGTGCAGCGGCAGCACCGCGAAGCTGATAAAGAACGGAATCCAGGCCAGCGTGAAGACGCCGGCGAAAATGCTCCGCGCGGAGCCGGCCGCACCCTCCAGGGACCGCCAGATCAGCACCGCGACACAGCTGAGCATGATCGCGAACAGGAGGCTTTCGAGACCGCCGAAATAGGCAGCGGTGGGCATCGCAACGGTGCCGGTCATCACCGGAATGATGGGCAGCCTGGTCCCCGAGGTTTCCAGTGCCCGGAAGAATTCCCAGACGCCGAAGACCCCGAAAGCGGTGACGATCAGCACGAAGCCCAGCGGAAGGAGCAGCAGTCCGCCGAGGACGAAAATGAGCATGCCCAGCCCCACCGCGGTGGCGGCGGGCAGGTTCCTGCCGGCCTTGGGCGTCGGGTTCCTCCGTTGCTTCCCCCGCAACCGGACGTCTGCTGCGGGGTCCCCCTGTTCCTGCGCCATCAGACCTCGAGCAGCTCGGCTTCCTTGCGCTTGAGCAGCTCGTCGATCCCGTCGACGTGGGCCTTGGTCATGGCGTCCAGTTCCTTTTCGCCACGGCTGCCCTCGTCCTCGCCTGCTTCGCCGTCCTTGACCAGCTTGTCCAGGGTTTCCTTGGCTTTGCGGCGGATGTTGCGGATGGACACCTTGGCGTCCTCGCCCTTGGCCTTGACGATTTTGACGTATTCCTTGCGGCGCTCCTGCGTGAGGTCCGGGATGGTGATCCGGATGACGTTGCCGTCGTTGGAGGGGTTGGCTCCCACCTCGGAGTCGCTCAGGGCGCGTTCGATATCGCGCAGGGCGGTCTTGTCGAAGGGCGTGATAAGGATGGTGCGGGCGTCCGGAACGGCGAAGGAGGCCAGCTGCTGCAGCGGCGTCGGGGAGCCGTAGTAGTCCACCAGGACCTTGTTGTAGAGGCCCGGGGTGGCGCGGCCGGTCCGGATCGAGGCGAAGTCTTCCTTGGCTACTTCAACCGCCTTGTCCATCTTGTCCCCGGCTTCGAGCAAGGTTTCTTCGATCACGATCTCTCCTCAGAAATTGGTGCACCCGCCGCTGGCGGGGGTGCTGCACGGTCATGCTTGAGTTCCGCCTGGATACCCGGTTTCGGGGTGCGGAACTGTCCTGAAAACATCCTAGCCGCTGCTAGGGGGTGACGACGGTGCCCAGGTCCTCCCCCAGGATGGCCCGGGTGACGTTGCCTTCGCCTTCCATGCCGAATACCACCATGGTGAGCTTGTTGTCCTTGCACATGGTCATGGCGGTCTGGTCCATCACGCGGATGTCGCGGCGGAGGGCCTCGTCGTAGCTGAGGTGGTGCAGCTTCTCGGCGGTGGGATCCAGCTTCGGGTCGGCGGTGTAGACGCCGTCGACCCCGCTCTTGGCCATCAGGACAACGTCTGCGTGGACCTCCATGGCGCGCTGCGCGGCCACGGTGTCCGTGGAGAAGTACGGCAGTCCGGCGCCGGCGCCGAAGATGACGACGCGGCCCTTTTCCATGTGGCGGATGGCGCGGCGCGGAATGTACGCCTCCGCGACCTGGCCCATGGTGATGGCACTTTGGACCCGGGTTTCGACGCCGGCCTGTTCCAGGAAGTCCTGGAGGGCCAGGCAGTTCATGACCGTGCCGAGCATGCCCATGTAGTCAGCGCGGGAGCGGTCCATGCCGCTCTGCGACAGTTCGGCGCCGCGGAAGAAGTTTCCGCCGCCGACGACGATCGCAACTTCGACATCGGGGACTGCTGCGGCGATCTGCTTGGCCACGCCGCGGACGGTATCCGGGTCGACGCCCAGCTTGCCGCCGCCGAAGACCTCGCCCGAGAGCTTCAACAGAACTCGGCGCCGGCTCTTCTTTGGCTGGGCTGAAGTGGTGACGGTTTCCATGGTGCCTTCCCGTTGGTGAACTCTGAGCTAGGTTATCGTGCCGGGGACCAAAGGCGTCATTCCGCCCGGACCCGGGTCTGCCCCGGGACGGGTGTCCCGGGGCAGACCCTGTGTGCATGCAAAAGGGGCGGCCACCGCAGTGACCACCCCTCAGCGTGTCCGACTACTGTCTGACCGGTGCCTGACTAATGCCTGACTAGGAACCGACGCGGAAACGCGCGAATGCGGTGCCCTTGACGCCGGCCTCGGAGAGGACCTGCGCGACAGACTTCTTGGCATCCTTGGCGAATGCCTGGTCGAGGAGAACCTCGCCCTTGTAGAAGCCCGTGACACGGCCTTCCACAATCTTGGTCATTGCTGCTTCGGGCTTGCCTTCAGCCTTGGCAGTTTCCTCGGCGATGCGACGCTCGGACTCGACGAGGTCGGCCGGAACATCCTCGCGGGAGAGGTAGTTCGGGGACATCGCGGCGATGTGGACGGCGACGTCGTGGGCTGCGGTGGCAGCTGCTTCGCCTTCGCCGTCAACGGCGAACAGGACGCCGACCTGTGCCGGGAGATCCTTGGAGGTCTTGTGCAGGTAAGCGTCGACCGTGGCGGCTTCGAGGCGGGCGATGCGGCGGACAACAACCTTCTCGCCGAGCACGGCGCCCTCTTCGACGACGACCTCGGACAGCGGCTTGCCGTCGACCTCGGTGGCGAGCAGGGTCTCGAGGTCGGCCGCGCCGGACTCGACTGCAACGGCCAGGACCTTGTCGGCGAGCTGGATGAACTTGTCAGCCTTCGCAACGAAGTCGGTCTCGCAGTTGACTTCAATCATCACGCCAACGCCGCCGGCGACCTTGGCAGCAACCAGGCCTTCCGCGGTGGAGCGGCCTTCGCGCTTGGTAGCGCCCTTGAGGCCCTTGATGCGGATGATTTCGATGGCCTTCTCGGCGTCACCGTTGGCTTCGTCAAGAGCCTTCTTGACATCCATCATGCCGGCGCCCGTGCGCTCGCGCAGAGCCTTGATATCAGCGGCAGTGTAGTTCGCCATGTGAACCCCTCTGTCTAGAAAATTTTATGTGGTGTACGGACTGACAGGACGGCAGCTCACCCGGTGAGCGGCCATCCTGTCAGTTTCCCTACGCTGCGTTGAGCAGGTGGGGAGATCCGGATTTATGTGTCAGCTGAGAAAAGCAGACTTTGGTCTGGCTACTTAGCTTCGCCGGCGGCGTCGTCAGCAGCCGGGGTAGCCTCGGCAGCTGCCGGGGCTTCCTCTGCAGCGGCGGGCGCTTCTTCAGCGGCCGGAGCGGCTTCTGCGGCCGGAGCGGCAGCAGCCTCTTCGGTCTTGCTGCCTTCGAGGAGCTCGCGCTCCCACTCGGCCAGCGGCTCTTCCGGAGCTTCCGTGGTGCCGGTGGCGCGCTGGTTGCGGGCGATGAGGCCCTCAGCAACGGCGTCAGCAACAACGCGGGTCAGCAGGTTGACGGAGCGGATGGCGTCGTCGTTACCCGGGATCGGGAAGTCGACTTCGTCCGGATCGCAGTTGGTGTCCAGGATGGCCACAACCGGGATGTTCAGCTTCTTGGCTTCGTCGACAGCAAGGTGTTCCTTCTTGGTGTCAACGATCCACAGCGCGGAGGGCGCCTTGGTCAGGTTGCGGATACCACCGAGGTTGGTTTCCAGCTTGGTGAGTTCGCGGCGAAGGAGCAGCAGTTCCTTCTTCGTGTACGCGGAACCGGCGACGTCGTCGAAGTCGATCTCTTCGAGTTCCTTCATGCGCTGGATGCGCTTGGAGACCGTCTGGAAGTTGGTCAGCATACCGCCGAGCCAACGCTGGTTGACGTACGGCTGGCCAACGCGGGTGGCCTGCTCGGCGATGGATTCCTGCGCCTGCTTCTTGGTGCCGACGAAGAGAACGGTGCCGCCGTGTGCAACGGTGGCCTTCACGAACTCGTAGGCACGGTCGATATAGGACAGCGACTGCTGCAGGTCAATGATGTAGATGCCGTTGCGCTCCGTGAAGATGAATCGCTTCATCTTCGGGTTCCAACGGCGGGTCTGGTGTCCAAAGTGGACGCCGCTGTCAAGCAGCTGGCGCATAGTTACGACGGGCATGCCGGCGCTCCTTCCGGCAGGTCATTCATGAGACAGCCCACGGGCTGTCTTACCCTGCCAATAGTTGACGGTTAATTAGCAACACCCAGGCGGGCGCTGCTCCTGGCATCCGCTGCGCTTCTTCTCCGGACCATGGGCCCGGACCGAAAGAGGCGCAGTCCTCCGCACCCTGAAGAGTTCAAGCTTCGAATGAGGAGGGCTGGATACGCGTAGTCAGCCGCTGCTCCCCCGCACCCCTGAATGAGGCGTGCCGGCTTAGACAAGTACTTAGATCAAGCGTGAGGGCACAGCAAACTGCTCCACCAAGTGTACTACAGGGCCGGTGCCGGATTGGACGGTTTCCGGGGGCTGCCGGCGGCGTCCGCCGCCGCTTTCCGGGCGTCCCGGCGGGCGCTTTGGTGCTGGTTAGGGCGGGGGCTTGGCGCTGGCCTGCGGCGGCCCGCGGCCGCTTGCCAAGGCGGTGCAGGGCCGTGGCGGGGGCTGCACCTCCGGCTTCTCCCGCGCGGCCGGCCCTGCCCTCTCCGCAGCCATCGGCTTCTATCCACATAGACCGGATGGGTGCTTACGCACGATCCGGCGGGGGCGGCAGGCTGGGTCCATGAAGACTCCGGCGTCCATCTCCGCCCTTGTTGCCGCATTGCTCCTGGCGTTCGCGCCCGCGGCGGCGCCCGCCGGCCTCGGCCTGGCAACCGGCGCGGCCACCGGTCCTGAGACTGGGGCAGCGTTCGGCATGGCGACTGATACAGCCGCTGGACCGGGCGCGGCGGCCGGTTCGTGGATCTGGCCGCTGGATCCCAGGCCGGCCGTGGTGCGCGCCTTTGATCCGCCGGCCAAGCCGTGGCAAAGCGGCCACCGCGGCGTCGACCTCCGGGCGGCGTACGACGGCGCCCCGGTCGCCTCGCCGGCGGCCGGCACCGTGAGCTTTGTCGGCGTGGTGGTGGACCGTCCGGTCATCACTGTTGAACACGGCAACGGACTGCGGAGCAGCTTCGAGGCGGTGCGCAGCGACCTCGCCGCGGGGGCGGCTGTCGCGGCCGGGGATGTCCTGGGGTGGATCCAGCCCGGCCACTGCGGACCGGTCCCCTGCGTCCACTGGGGTGTTCGCCGCGGAGAGGCCTACCTCAATCCACTGGCCTTCGTGACGGACCTGCGGCCCTCCGTCCTGCTTCCGCCCAGGAATCCCGCACCCGGGTAGGGGTGCGGAGGGCAAACCAGAATGAAGGGCCGCGGGCAGTGATGCCGGCCGGGCGCCGGTCGTCTTGGGGCCGCCGTGCGCCGTGGGGCCGTTTCCTAGACGATCGCGGAGATTCCCGTGATCGCCCGGCCGGTGACGAGGGTGTTGATCTCGTGGGTGCCTTCGTAAGAGTAAATGGCTTCGGCATCCGAGAAGATCTTGGCCATCTCGTAGTCCGTCACGATCCCGTTGCCGCCGAGGATGCTGCGGCCCAGGGCGACGCTCTCGCGCATGCGGGCCGTGGTGAAGGCCTTGGCCAGGGCGGACTGCTCGTCCTTGGCCTGGCCCAAATCCTCCAGCTGCGAGAGCCGGACCATCATGCCCATCGAGCTGACGGCATTGCCAAGGATCTGCACGAGCTGGTGCTGCACCAGCTGGAAGGAGGCGATCGGACGTCCGAACTGGTGGCGTTCGACGGCGTAGCGGCGGGCAACGTCGAAGGCGGCAAGCTGCTGGCCGACGGCCTGCCAGGCGACGGACAGTCGGGTGACCTTGAGGACCTTGTTCGTGTCGCGGAAGCTGTTGGCGTTTGCGAGCTTGAAGAAGTCCGGCACCACGACGTTCCCGAGGGTGATGTCGGCGTTCTGCACCGTGCGCAGCGAGATCTTGTTCTCGATCTTGGTGGCGCTGTAGCCCTCAGTCTTGGTGTCGACGAGGAAGCCCTTGACCTGGTTGTCTGCGAGGTCGCGGGCGAAGATGACAACCCAGTCGGAGAAGGTGGCGTTGCCGATCCAGCGCTTGGCGCCGTTGAGGATCCAGCTGTCCCCCTCACGGCGCGCCGTCGTGCGGGTGCCCCCGGCGACGTCGGACCCGCCCAGGGGTTCGGTGAGGCCGAAGGCGCCGATCTTCTTGAGCGAGTAGATGTCCGGCAGCCACGCTTCCTGCTGTTCCTCGGAGGCGAGCGCTTCGATGGAGCCCGTGAAGAGTCCGTCATGGACGCCCAGGAAGGTGGCGATGGAGGTGTCGGCGCGGGTTGCCTCGGCATGCATGATTCCTGCGAAGAGGTTGGAGTAGCCCTGCCTCCTGACCGGGCTGACCAGGTCGATCTCGGCGAGCTTCGGGATCAGGTCCATCGGGAACTCGGCGCGGTTCCAGCAGTCGACGGCGATCGGCTTGACCTCACGGGCCAGGAACTCGCGGACCTCCGCAAGCCGGTCCTGCTCCTTGGCGCTGAGCAGCTGCTCGAAGGCAAAGAAGTCGCCATCGGCGTACGGGAGGTTGTTGATGTCGATGTCAGCTTTGGACATGATGTTCCTTCACGTGTGATCAGCAGCGGCCGGGATGACGCGGGCGTCGACCGGCAGAATGTTACTCACCAGTAACTTATCGCAGTTCGTGCGGCCACCGCAAGTGATGAAGCTAACGCTTGAGGGCCGCTCCGGAACCGGGCACGGGTCCGGCCGGGTGAACAGGCGCTGGGCCCATTAACGCAGGGGAGCCGCAGCCGGCGTCGAGACGTCGGCCGCGGCTCCTTCAGCTGCGGGTCGCGGACACGGTCCCGCGGAAATGTAGGGCTACTCGGACTTGAACCGAGGACCTTAGGATTATGAGTCCCGCGCTCTAACCAGCTGAGCTATAGCCCCGTGGGCCCGGAAGCCGTTCCGGCCCTCAATGGGCGGGATGGTTTCCGGGCGAAAATCACTCTAACAATAGTAGTGGCCCGATTCAGACGACGAGGTCGTCGTAGCTCGCGCCGCGGTAGAGATCCTCGAAGGCCTGCAGGGTGCGTTCGATGCTGTGGTTCTCCACGATCCCCCGGCTCGCCTTGCCCATGGCCTCGAGCTCGTCCGCGGGGAGCGACAGCACGCGGACCATCTTGGCTGCAAGATCGTCGCTGTCATTGGGCGTGAACAGGTAGCCGTTCTCCCCGTCGCGAACCAGGTGCGGCAGGGCCATGGCGTCCGCGAGCAGCACCGGTGTGGAGGCCGACATCGCTTCGAGCGTCACGAGGGACTGCAGTTCGGCCGTGCCGGGCATGCAGAACAGGTCCGCCGCGATGTAGGCATTGCGGAGATCGGCGTCGCTGGCCAGTCCCAGGAACTTGACCCGGTCCTGCAAACCGAGCCGGGCCACCTGCGCCTCGAGGGCAGGGCGCACTTCGCCGCCGCCAACGACCTCCAAATGGATGTCCAGTTCCTTGGGCGTCTTGGCGACAGCGTCGATCAGGACGTCGATGTGCTTTTCCTCGGCGAGCCGGCCGACGAACAGCACGGTGGGGCTGGAGTGGCGCTCCAGCTCTTCGCCGGGCTTAAGTTCGTAGGCCGCGGAGTCGATGCCGTTGGAAAGCGGCAGGACCTTGCGGAGGAAGGCATGCTGGTGCATTGCCGTCGCCGCCAGCGGCGTGGGGGTGGTGACGACGTCGGCCTGGCCCATGACCTTGCCCATGTCCTTCCAGGAAATGCGACCCACGATGTTCTTGAACCACTGCGGGAAGGGCAGGAAGGGGTTCAGGTTCTCAGGCATGAAGTGGTTGGTTGCCACGATCCGGATGCCGCGCTTGACGGCCTCGTAGAGGACGTGCTCCCCGATCATGTAGTGGCTCTGGATGTGCACGACGTCGGGCTTGACGCGGTCGAACAGGAGGCTGATTTCCTTCTTGATCTCCCAGGGGAAGGTGATCCGGAAGTATTCGTGGGTGGGAACTGAGTGCGAGCGGATCCGGTGGACAGTGCCCTCGTCGCTGAATTCGGTGTAGCTCTTGCCCTTATCCGGGCGGCAGGCCAGGACGTGAACATCGTGTCCGCGCGCCTTCATGCCCTTGGCCAGGCGGTAGCTGAACATGGCAGCGCCGTTGACGTGGGGCGGGTAAGTGTCCGCAGCAATCAGAATGGTCAGCGGATGCTGGTTGTCGGGCATGGTCACGTGGAGAGCTCCTGGTGGTCACGGTGCGGGCAGCTGGGACGGTGATGGTCGTCGGTGCAGGCGTGCCGGGCCTACTGCTGAGGTCTGGATTGCCCTAGGACACCCGGCCTGCGGCCTTCCGAGCGTCTTTCTTGCGCTTGGTGACTTCGGGATGGTGCCTGGACAAAGCGATCACTCCCACGATAGCAAGCGATCCGGCTGCCCCCATCGCAATCGCCGTCACGGCGTGGACATCGGGGCGCAGCTCACCGAGGATGGTGATGCCGATCGCGATGCCGACCATCGGATCGATCACCGTCAGCCCGGCGATCACAAGGTCCGGCGGGCCCCCGGAGTAGGCGTTCTGGACGAACCACGAGCCAAGGCCGCCGGCGGCGATGATTGCGACCACCGAATACCACGGCACATTCAGCACTCCCAGGCCGTTCGGGTCCAGCAGGTGCTTGCCAATGATCCGGGTCAGGACGGCGACAAAGCCGAACAGGATGCCCGCGCCGAGGATATAGACGAAGGCGCTCATCCGGTGCTTGAACACCAGGGCGAGTGTTCCGAACAGCCCGACCGCCAGGGCCAGCAGCAGCACGATGGTCAGCTCATCGGAGGAGCTGACCTTGTGGGTCTCCTGGGTCACGGTGACCGCCAGCACCACAAACAGCGCCGAACCCGTGACGCAGGCGGAAATCGCCACCACCGTGGCCCGGTTCATCGTCAGCCCCTGGTCCTTGGTGTTGACGATCGTGGTGATGACGAGGGCGATCGCCCCGATCGGCTGGACCACAGTGAGTGGCGCCATGACCAGGGCGACGGCGTTCATCGCCATGCCCATACACAGCAGCAGGAGGCCGAAGACCCAGCGGGGGCTGCGGATCAGGCGGAGCATCCCGTGGCTGCTGAGCGCGAGTCCCCCGGTGTCGGCTTTGACCGCGCTGCCCTGGCGCTGGGCGCCGAAGGCGAGGCAGAACGCGCCCAGTACAGCAAGCATGACGGCGAACCACACCATCAGCGCGTGCCGCCTTGGGCGTCGGGTTTGGCGGCCTTGAGCATCTTGCCTTTGCGGATGATGGCCCAGAAATAGTTGTAGCCGGCGATCCAGTGTCCTACCAGCCCGAGAGCGAGGAAGATCCAGGCGGCCACTAAGTAGACCTCGGCGCCGGGCACCGGGAGCTTCGAGAGCACGAGCAGCGGGGTGCCGACCAGGAGGAGTGCGGTCCGGATCTTGCCGATATTGCTTACCGGCAGGTCGGGGTGGCCGTGGAAGTAGTAAAGCGACAGGGCGAGCAGGATGGCATCCGGGACGAGCAGCGCCGCGAGGTACCACCACTGCACGACGCCGGCAATCACCAGCGTCACGGCAACCGCGATCAGCGCGAGCCGGTCCGCGATGGGATCCATGACCCGCCCAAGGTTGGACATCTGGTCGAACCGGCGGGCGAAGTAGCCGTCCACCCAGTCGGTGCTGCCCATAATGGCCAGCACGAGGGCAGCGTAACCGTATTCCTGCTGCCCGAGGACGAGCCAGATGAAGAGCGGGACGCCGAGGAACCGAACCACTGTCACCACGTTGGGAATGGTGAAGACCCTGTCGTGGTGGATCGGGGCCCGACCAGGCCGGGAACCAGCGCCAATGAACTTCATCCAGTCCCCCTTTCCGTGGCCAGCAACGTTCGGGCGTTGCAGTTCAGCGGGCTGCCTAGCCCTGGAGCAGTTTGCGCAGCAGGAACACGAGGGCTGCGGCCGAGGCGGACAGTGCGACGAGCGGTTTCCACCGCTGCCCCAGCTGGCTCGCCACGCCTGCGCCGGCGCTGTCCGCAGCGGCGCCCGACGACTTCGCGGGCCGTTTCGAGGTGCGCTCTGCGGCCGCGGACCGGAAACCGGCGACCTTGCCGCTGAACTGTTCCTTGCCGTCCTGCAACTTGACCTGGGCCGTTGCCAGCAGGGCCTGCGCCTGGGTCTTGACGTCGAGTTCCTCGTTGAGCTCATCGCGGACCCCGGTGAGGTGGGTGCGGCGCTGGTCCAGCCGGCGTCGAAGTTCCGCTTCGCTGGGCGGCGGACCGAAGTCCGGCTCGGCGGCCTTCTTGGCTTCGTTTTCGGCTTTGGCCTTGGCGGCGGCCTCTGCTTTGGCGGCTTTGGCGGCCTTGTACTGCTCGGAGTCAGGGTCCAGCACGGCAGGATCGAAAGCCGAGCCCTCCTTGGCGATGCCGAGGTCGTACTTGAGGCCGCGGATGGTGTCTGCCGGAACCAGCGGCATGGCCTTCTTGAACTTGCCGACGCCCACCAGCCCGACGATCGCAGCGATCAGCAGGAACACTCCGCAGACCAGCAGGGCCGCGAGCCAGGCGGGCATGATCGTGGCGAGGCCCATGATGGCTGCAACGATGAGGCCGATGACCAGGAAGGAAACGAAGACAAGTGCGACGGCGAGAAAGGCCGCGGCAACGCCGACTTGGATGCCCTTGCGCTTGATCTCGACCTTGGCGAGGGCAATCTCGTCGCTGAGCTGCCGCGGGGCCAGTTTAGAGATCAGTTTCAGGGTTCTGGGCAGCGCGGAAATGCGCAGCCCTCCGCCTGTGCCGCCGCTGTGACGTCCGCTCATCGGTCCCGCCTAACTGGTTACGTCTGTGATTCCGCCTGCGCGGGATTGCCGGTCTGCGCAGCTTCACGCACACCCCGGTGTCAAAACTACCATTCAGGCTCCGTGCCGGGGCGCGGCAGCGGGCTGTGGCGCGCCCCCTGCCGCACACCCGGCAGGCTTGTCGTGAGCCCTAGGATTGACCACTGTGACTACACCCACCAATCCCGGCGATTCCCTGACCCGTCGCCGCAGGCTCCTTTACATTCTGATGTTGGGCGCGCTGACCGCTCTGGGACCCTTCACCGTGGACCTGTACCTTCCGGCCTTCCCGGCGCTGGAAGCAAGCCTGGGCGTCTCGGAGGCGGCCGTTCAGCTGACCCTGACCGGCACCACGATCGGCTTTGCCTTGGGCCAGTTGGTGGTGGGCCCGCTCAGTGACAAGTTCGGCCGGCGGCTGCCGCTGATCCTGGCGACGGCGGTGCACATCATGGCCTCCCTGGGCGCGGCCCTGTCGACCGACATCTCGACGCTGGGCTTCTTCCGGGTGCTGATGGGAATCGGCGCGGCGGGAGGCGGTGTGGTGGCCATGGCGATGGTGCGGGACCTGTTCAGCGGCTTCGCCATGGTGCGGATGTTTTCCCGGATGGCCCTGGTGAACGGCCTGGCGCCGATCCTCGCCCCGGTCATCGGTTCGCAACTGCTGCTGTTCATGCCGTGGCCGGGGATCTTCTTCTTCCTGGCCGGCTACGGGATGTGTGTCCTCATTGCCGCGGTGTTTGTGGTGCGCGAGACCCTCCCCCGCGAACTTCGTGGAAAAACCGGCATGACCGCCCGCCAGCGCTACGGTGTCCTGTTCGCGGACCGGATCTTCGTTGGCCTGCTGCTGGTGGGCGGGATGAACTTCGGCGGCCTGTTCACCTACCTTTCCGCGTCGCCGTTCCTGTTCCAGGATGTCTACGGCTTCAGCCCGCAGCAGTATGGCCTCCTCTTCGGCGTGAATTCCCTGGGAATTGTCGCCGGGGTGCAGACCAGCTCACGGCTCATCCGGAGGGTCCCGCCGCAGTGGATCCTGGCCTGCTCCACGGCGTGGATGTTCCTCATGGCCGTGCTGATCGTGATTTTCGACCAGCTGGGCTTCGGGCTGTGGGGCGTGATGGTGCCGTTGTGGTTCTACATCCTCGGCGCCGGCTTCACGTTCCCGTGCGTCCAGGTGCTGGCCCTGGCCAAGCACGGCGCGCAGGCCGGCACCGCCGCCTCCCTGCTGGGTGCCGCCACGTTCCTGATGGCCGGCCTCATCTCCCCGGTCGTGGGCTGGTTGGGCGTCACTTCCGCCACCCCGATGGGCGCCGTCCAGGCCGCGTGCATTTTCCTGGCTGCCGCCGCCCTCTGGCTGGTCGTCAGGCCCCGCACGGTCCCGGCAATCCAGTAGCCCCGCTCCCCCCGGAGGACATGCCCAGCCTTCACGGCCAGGAGTGGGCATATGGGCACTATGTCCATCCGCCAACCCGTGCGCGGGGCATGTCCCCACGGGGATGCTCGCGTAGCTGGCCTCCGGCCCTGTTCCCGTCCGACACCGGGCGATAAAGTTAGAGATGTGCCCCACTGGCAGGATCACCCACCCAGACCGGCCACGTGGCAGCGGTACGACACCGGAATCCTGCCACTGTGGTGGGATCGCCTGTGCAGCCAGACCAGCCAGCAGTCGGCGGCGCTGTTCGCGGCCGGGCTGTTTACTGAGGACCGCCGGCGCCCGATCGCGCAGTGGTACAACCCGGCCTTCGACTCGGCGCTCCTGGTCGCCCCGGAAACTTCGCCCGAGTGGCCCGTGCAGCGCTTCGGCATCTTCTACGCCCCGCCCGGCGGCGGCTTCACCCAGGTCCACTCCGCCCCACACGAGTGGCACCCGCGCGAACCCCGGAAGTCCCCCACCGAGAGTGAAGCCTTTCAGGGGGCGGTGGCGGAGGCCGAGCGGTTCCTCGAGGTGGAGATGTACTTCGTCTGAGCATGGAAAGAGACGCCGTAAGAGGGCACAAAAAAGGTCCCGCAGCCGATTTTCACCGGTTGCGGGACCTGTCCGCTCCTCCTGCTGGACTTGAACCAGCAACCCTTCGATTAACAGTCGAATGCTCTGCCAATTGAGCTAAGGAGGAATGAAGCAGGTATGACATTAGCAAAGGTTTTCCCGCTTAGGAAATCGGCCTGTCCTTTCCCCCGGGAAACACGCGCATACCCCCTCCGGGTATAAAAAAGTCCCCGTCCCGGTGACCCGGAACGGGGACTGCGCGCTCCTCCTGCTGGACTTGAACCAGCAACCCTTCGATTAACAGTCGAATGCTCTGCCAATTGAGCTAAGGAGGAATGAAGCGGATATAAGCCTAGCAAACACCCGGCCGGGAAGTGAAATTGAGCCCCGCGGAGCCGTCAGGCCTCGGAGCGCAGGGACCGTCTCTGCATTTCCAGCTGCATCAGCTCGCGGTTCAGCCGTTGGAACTCTTCGGGGTCCGCGGAAGCGTCTAAGCGCTGCAGCTGCCCCATCTTTTCAGCCTTGACCCGGGTGATTTGCAGCTCGAACAGCCGCGCGAGAATGTCCCGGCAGTAGCGCAGGACGCCGTCGGCGGTGCTGGCCGGCAGCGGTACCACGGCCAGCTCGGACACGAGCGGGCGCAGCGGCTCCGGAACCTCCTGCAGCAGCTGTTCCACCCAGCGCACCGGGTCGCCCGCGGACGCCAGCCCAGTGGCCCGGATGGCCTGGTGGATGGCCAGGTACGCCGGCGTCGACAGCCTCGCCTCGGAGAAACGCTGCCAGGTCTCACCTTCCAGCATCGCCGGCTGCTGCAGGGCAACCTCGAGCGCCTGCCGTTCCATCGCGGCCACGGGGTCGCGCGGGTCCGGCCGGTTGAACGCCGGCAGCCCGGCCGACGGCGGCAAAGGCGCAACCCCCGGGGCGGATCCCCCGCCGTTCACCGAAACGTACCCTGAGGCCTGGCCGCGGCCCGCGCTGCTGCCCTGCGCCTGGTAGTGGCTGGCGCCCGAGCTGCCACCCTGCGGCTGGGCCGCACGCTTGGCGGCCGCGCCCACGGCGCGGCTGACCTCCTCGACCGGCATGCCCAGCCAGCCGGACAGTTCCCGCGCGTAGGCGGGACGGATGCCCGCGTCGCGGATCTGGGCGACCACCGGTGCTGATTCCCGCAGGGCGGCGACCCGGCCCTCCACCGTGTCCAGGTTGTGCCGTTTCAGCGCGGCACGGATGGCGAATTCAAACAGCGGCCGCCGGGTGCTGATCAGGTCCCGCACGGCCGCGTCGCCCTTGGACTGCCGCAGCTCGCAGGGGTCGGCCCCGTTGGGCTCCACGGCAACATAGGTCTGCGCGACGAAGCGCTGGTCCTCCTCGAAGGCACGCAGTGCCGCCTTCTGGCCGGCGGCGTCACCGTCGAAGGTGAAGATGACTTCGCCGCCGCTGCCGTCGTCGGAGAGCAGGCGGCGGGCAATTTTGATGTGCTCGGTGCCGAACGCCGTCCCGCAGGTGGCCACCGCCGTCGTGATCCCGGCAAGGTGGCAGGCCATCACGTCGGTGTAGCCCTCCACGACGACGATCTGGCGGTCCTTGGCAATGTTGCGTTTGGCGAGGTCAATGCCGTAAAGGACCTGTGACTTCTTATACAGCGTGGTCTCGGGGGTGTTCAGGTACTTGGGGCCCTGGTCGTCCTCGTAGAGCTTGCGGGCACCGAAACCGATGGTGTCCCCCGCGATGTCGCGGATCGGCCAGATCAGCCGGCCGCGGAACCGGTCGTAGATTCCCCGGCCGCCTTCGGAGAACATCCCCGTGAGCTTGAGTTCGGGATCGGTGAAGCCCCTCCCCCGAAGGTGCTTGAGCAGCGAGTCCCAGCCCTGCGGGGCGTAGCCGACGCCGAACTGGTCGGCCGCCGTGCGGTCGAAACCGCGCTCGTGCAGGAAGTTACGCCCTTCGGTGGCTCCCGGGGTCAGCAGCTGGGCGCGGAAGTATTCGTCCGCGACCTTGTGGGCGTCGAGCAGGCGCTGCCGCCGGCCAACCTCCTCGCGGTTCGGGCCGGAGCCGCCGTCCTCGTACCGGAGCTCGAAGCCGATCCGGGCGGCCAGTTTTTCCACGGCCTCGTGGAACGAGGTGTGGTCCAGCTTCTGCACGAAGGAGATGACGTCGCCGTCCTCGCCGCAGCCGAAGCAGTGGTACCGGCCCACCTGGGGACGGACGGTGAATGAGGGCGACCGCTCGTCATGGAAGGGGCACAGGCCTTTGTAAGAGCCAAGGCCAGCGACCTTGAGCGTCACGTAGCCGTCGACAACTTCCTTGATGTCCGTGCGCTGGCGTACTTCATCGATATCTTCGCGTTTGATCAGGCCGGCCACAGTGCCATCCTAGTACCGGTCCCCGACAGGAACAGCGCAAAGCAGGACAGTGCGGGCAGCGTCACCCGAGACGTCACCACAGCGACGGCAGGCTGCCGACGTGCCGCTCGTATGCGGCCAGCGCGGAGCCGTCGGTCAGCGACGCGACCTGGTCGATCACAACACGCAGCCGCCCGGCGTCGTCCGCCGCATCGCGCCAGTCGGCGGCGAACATCGGCTCCAGGTGGCGGTCCCCGGTGGCACTCAGGGCCGTGACGAGGGCGTGCAGGACCTCGCGCTGGCGTTCGTAGATGGGCTGCCGGTGCTCGGTGGTCATCACGAAGGTGGTGGCCAGGCCCTTCATCACGGCGATTTCCATCACGGTCTCGTCCGGGACGATCAGCTCCGCGTTGTAGCGGGTCAGGTTCTCCGGACCGTAAACCTCGCGGGTGGACGCCAGCGCACTCTGGCAGAACCGGCCGATCAGCTGGCTGGTCATGTCCTTGAGCGCTGCCATCGATTTGCGGCTGCCGTCGGCCTCGCGGACCCAGACGCTGGTGGCCTCGAGCCGGGCGAGGGCTGCATCGATCGCGGCGGGGTCGTTGTGCGGCAGGTACCACTGTTTGGCATAGCCGACCACACGGGCGCGATGGTCCGGGTTGTCCATCCAGCGCAGCTGGAAGTGACCGGCGACAATCGCGTCCTCGACGTCGTGCACGGAGTAGGAGATGTCGTCGGCGAGGTCCATGACCTGCGCTTCGAGGCAGGACCGGCGCTCCGGGGCGTCCTCGCGGATCCAGTCGAAGATGGGCAGGTCATCCTCGTAGGCGCCAAACTTGCTGGTCCGCTCGCCGTGGATGATGGGGGCATTCTGGGCCGACCACGGGTACTTCGCGGCGGCGTCGAGGCTGGCGCGGGTGAGGTTGAGCCCGGCAGGGCGCCCGTCGGCGGCCAGGACCTTGGGCTCGAGCCGGGTCAGCAGGCGCAGGGTCTGGGCGTTGCCTTCGAAGCCGCCGATCGCGTGGGCAACCTCGTTGAGGGCCGATTCGCCGTTGTGCCCGAACGGCGGGTGGCCGAGGTCGTGGCTGAGGCAGGCGGTGTCAACGACGTCGGGGTCGCAGCCCAGGGCACGGCCCAGCTCGCGGCCCACCTGGGCAACCTCGAGGCTGTGGGTGAGACGGGTCCGGACGAAGTCGTCGGTGTCCGGTGCCACGACCTGGGTTTTGGCCCCGAGGCGGCGCAGGGCCGAGGAGTGCAGCACCCGGGCGCGGTCGCGTTCGAAGTCGGAGCGGTACGTGGACTTGGGCGGCTCCTCCACCCAGCGGGCGGTGTCGCGGGCCACATAGCCGTCCAGCACCGGGGCGGTGGTCCTGGTTTCAGCCACCGGACACGTCCAGTTCCGCGTGGCTGATCTCACGCGACTGCTCGGCGTCCATGTGGCGGTCCAGCAGCCAGTCCTTGGGCAGGGCGGGCTTCTTCGGCGAGCCCGCCCGGCCGCGGGGGCCCTCGGCGTCGACCCCGGGGTACGGGGAATTCAGGTCCAGCTGGTCCAGGGTCCCGCGGAGCACCTCGAGGCTCGTCACCATCGCCAGTTTGGTCCGCAGTTCACTGCCGACCACATAGCCCTTGAAGTACCAGGCCATGTGCTTGCGGATTTCACGCAGGGCCTTGCCCTCGTCGCCAAAGGTTTCGACCATCAGTTCGGCATGGCGGTAGACGCTCTCGGCGACCATCCGCAGGTCCGGCTTGTGCCGCTCCTCGCTGCCTTCGAAGGCCGCCATGAGGTCGCCGAACAGCCACGGGCGTCCCTGGCAGCCGCGGCCGACCACCACACCGTCCACTCCGGTCTCGCGGACCATGCGGATGGCGTCTTCGGCGGACCAGATGTCGCCGTTGCCGAGGACCGGGATGTCCGGCAGGGCTTCGCGCAGCCGGGCGATCGCGGACCAGTCGGCCTGGCCGGAGTAGAACTGTGCCGCGGTGCGGCCGTGGAGCGCGACGGCGGCGACCCCGGAATCACGGGCGATCCGGCCGGCGTCGAGGTAGGTGAGGTGGTCCTCGTCAATGCCCTTGCGCATCTTGATGGTCAGCGGGACGTTGCCCTTGGAGGCTTCCTTGACCGCGGTCCGGACGATCGAGGTGAACAGGTCGATCTTCCAGGGCAGGGCGGATCCGCCGCCGCGTCGCGTCACCTTGGGCACGGGGCAGCCGAAGTTGAGGTCGATGTGGTCCGCACGGTCTTCCTCGACGAGCATCCGGACGGCCTGGCCCACGGTGACGGGGTCCACGCCGTAGAGCTGGACGGACCGGACCTTTTCGTCGTCGTCGTGCGAGATGATGCGCAGCGATTCCGGCGTCCGCTCCACGAGGGCGCGGGACGTGACCATCTCCGCGACGTACAGGCCACCGCCGTATTCACGGCAGAGCCTGCGGAACGCGGAGTTGGTAATGCCCGCCATCGGAGCCAGGATCACGGGGGTGTCCACCGTGAGGGGCCCGAGCTTCAGGGGCGGGAGTTCCAGCTTGGGGG
>NZ_MQTS01000175.1 GCF_020532825.1 Arthrobacter sp. SO3 | reverse complement strand
CCTCGGAGGCGGTGGGCTGGGGGGAGGGGCTCGATGGCCAGGGCGTTGGCGTGGGCCGCTTGAGCGGCCCGGTGAGGCCGCCAGCCAAACCATTGAGGTCAGCGGACAGCAGGTCCGTCCCGGGAGAAACTGAGGCAGGGGCCGGTAGCCCCGTGGCGGCTTGTGAGGCGGGCGCGCCTGCGGATAGAGCCAGCACCACTCCGAGCGTTGCGGATGCCATGCCGCGTCGAAGTCCCCCATGGTGACCGGCCTGCGTTGTGTGGACGTAAGACCTGCGAGTAACCATGGTCATCGAGCCTAGCCGTCGCATTACGCGGGGGAAAATTTGCTGTTCGCCCTGATTCCCGGTAACCGGAGCCGGGATTGGCACCGGGATATTGGGCCCGGATTTTGGGCCCCGGCGCGGCTCAGGACAGCAGTTTCCTGACCTGTTTCGGGGTGTCGGCAACGATCGCTGCGAGGCCGTTGCCGGAAAGCCAGCCACCCACCACGGCCAGGGTGCCGTCCGCCGCGCAGATGCTCCGCACCTCGGCGACGCGGCGTTTGTGTCCGAGCGAGGCGAAGGGCAGTGCCCCGCCCCAGCGCACGACGTCCCAGTCCACCACATCCCCGCCGGTGATCGGCACGGAGAGCAGAGAGGATGCGTCCTTCAGGGCAGCCGCGAACAGCTCGGCGTCGGTGCGGGGCTCCGGGCGTGCCTGGGCCCCGTGCCGGGCGTCGCCGCGACCGTAGGACAGCCGGACAACATGGGTGCCGGGGCCGGCCTGGTCTGCCAGCCACGCCCATTTGGCGGTGGCATGGGTGAGGGCCTTGGCCTGGATCCCCGGGCTCTGCGGTGCGACCAGGACCCCGGTCCCCCGCGGCCTGGCGTCCAGCTGCGGCAGATCCACCACCAGCGTGACCAGGCTGACGTCGGGCCCGGCCTCGGGGCGCCGGCCGGCAAGTTCCGGCAGGGCGCCAGCGAGCAGCGCTACGGCGGCGGGGCCGTCCACAGCGACGACCAGCAGCCCGGCGTCGTGCTCGGTGCCGCCGGCGGAAACCCGCCAGCCGCCGGCAGTGCGCTCCACGGTGTCGGCCCGTGTGCCTCCCAGCAGCGTCACGCCCTGGCGGCGCAGCTCGGCCAGCAGTGCGGAGACGAGGGTGTGCATGCCGCCGCGCAGTCCGGCGACGGCCGACCCCGCCTTCTGCAGCCCGGATGGCGCCGGTGACGCCGTCCCGGGGTGTGATCCAGTGCGTTGGGCCGCGACGGCGGCGGCAAGGGACCCGTGCTCCCGGATCCCGGCGCGCAGGCCAGGTGCCACCATGTCGATGTCGAGGACGTCCGGGTCTGCGGAGTGGACGCCGCCGACAACGGGTGCCACAAGGCGTTCGAGCACGCGCCGGCCCATCCGCGCGCGGACCAGCGCCGAGACACTCGTGGCCTCCGCCTTGGTGCCCAGCGAGGCGGGCAGCAGTTTGTCGAGCGAGGCACGGAGTGAACCCGTGAGGCCCAGGGAGCGGCGGACTTCCGGGTCCCAGGGGTTGGCCGGGATGCCGAGGACCCCGGTGCGGGGAAGTTCACGCGGGCCGTCGGGCAACTGGACCCAGGCGCCACCGGGATTGGGTGCCACGATGCTGGCGGCCAGGCCGAGCTCGCCGGCCAGGTCGGCCACGGCGGAGGAGCGGGTGGCGAAGGACTCGGCGCCGCTGTCCAGGGTCAGCCCGGCCACCACGTGGCTGCCGACGCAGCCGCCCCAGGCACCGGAGGCCTCCAGGACCGTGGTGCGGACGCCGGCCCGGGCGAGCTCGCGGGCAGCGAGCAGTCCCGAGACCCCGCCGCCCACCACCACGGCGGTCTGCGCTGCGGCTCCCGGTGCGGTGCCGCCCGCTGCCTCCACGCCCTACTCCGGGGAGATCGAGTGGATAAGTTCGACGACGCGCGTCAGCACGTCAGGATCGGTGCCCGGGGGCACGCCGTGGCCGAGGTTCAGCACGTGTCCCGGGGCCGTGGCGCCGGCGGCGATGACTTCGCGGACGTGTGCTTCCAGCACCTCCCACGGTGCGGACAGCAGGGCCGGGTCGATGTTGCCCTGCAGCGGCACCGAGCCGCCCAGCCGGCGGTTGGCTTCGTCGAGGGGCAGCCGGTAGTCCACCCCGACGACGTCGACGCCGACGTCGCGCATGGCGACGAGCAGTTCCGAGGTGCCGGTGCCGAAGTGGATCAGCGGGGCCCCGAGGTCCCGCACGTGGTCCAGTGCACGGGACGAGGCCGGAGCGACGAAGCGCTGGTAGTCGGCCAGGCCGAGCGAGCCCGCCCAGGAGTCGAAGAGCTGGCCGGCGGAGGCGCCGGCTTCCAGCTGTGCGCGGAGGAACATGCCTGAGGCGTCCGCGGCCCAGTTCGCCAGCGCAGTCCAGGTCTCGGGATCGGCGTGCATCATGGTGCGCGGGCCGAGGTGGTCGCGGGACGGCTTTCCTTCCACCATGTAGGCGGCGAGCGTGAACGGGGCGCCGGCGAAGCCGATCAGCGGGGTCTTCCCCAGCTGGGCCACGGTCAGCCGGACGGCTTCCCGGATCGGCTCCAGGGCTTCCCAGGTCAGCTGGGGCAGCGCGGCGACATCGGCTGCGGTGCGGACCGGCTTGTCCAGGACCGGACCGACGCCGGGGACGATATCGACGCCGACTCCAGCCAGCTTGAGCGGAATGACGATGTCGGAGAAGAAGATGGCGGCGTCGACGTCGTGGCGGCGGACCGGCTGCAGGGTGATCTCGGAGGCCAGCTCGGGGCGCAGGCAGGAGTCCAGCATCGCGACTCCCTCGCGCAGCTTGAGGTATTCCGGCAGCGAGCGGCCGGCCTGGCGCATGAACCAGACAGGCCGGCGGGAGGGCTTGCCGCCGCGGTAGGCGGTGATCAGCGGGGAATCCGCGGTGCGGCCGTCCATCAGCGGGTGCCCGGCGTCGAGGCCGGAGATTTCAGGAGTTGCCGCAGTGCGAGGAGTCATGCCTTCGATTGTGCCGAAAATCGGCCCCAAAAGATAACGACAGACTGTCACGGGCGCTGGGCGGGCCCGGGCGGTGGCGGGAATCACATACCGGTGTGTGCGGTCACATGCCGCCTGGTTGTTCTACGCGGGCACGAAAAAGCTATGATTGTCCTGCTGTGGTTCTTTTTTCTCTGGTGGCGACCCACGCCGACATCGACCTCGAGACCGTTGCTCAATTGAGCACCGGCGCTTCAGAGCTCGCCACATCCGCCCTCGCCGGATCGCCGGCCGTGGCGGGTGCCATTGTGCTTGCCACCTGCAACCGCTTCGAAATCTACGGTGAAGCGTCCCGCCCGGACGACGTCGACGACGCCCGCGCGGCCCTCATCGCCCAGCTCAGCGGATCCACCGGACTCAACGAACAGCTTGTCGCGCGGTCCTTCAACACCCGAACCGGCCCGGACGTCACCAAGCACCTCTTCTCGGTCAGCTCCGGGCTGGACTCCGCCGTCGTCGGTGAACGCGAAATCGCCGGGCAGGTGCGCCGGGCACTGATTACCGCCCAGCACGAGGGCACGGCCAGCTCCGGCCTCGTCCGGCTGTTCCAGGCGGCGTCGAAGACCGCCAAGGACGTCGGAGCCCAGACCGCCCTGGGCGCGCGCGGCCTCTCTGTGGTCTCCGTGGCCCTGGATCTCGCCACCGAGCTCTCCGTGGACCCCGACTGGTCCACCAAGACGGTTGTCGTCTTCGGCACCGGCGCCTACGCCGGCGCTACCATGTCCCTGCTTCGCGAACGCGGCTGCACCGACGTCTCTGTCTACTCCTCCTCCGGCCGCGCCGCCGGTTTCGTCGCCACCCGAGGCGGCACCGCGCTGGATGGCGAAACCCTCCCGGCCGCCGTCGCGGCCGCAGACGTCATGATCGGCTGCAGCGGCGCGGACACCCGGGTCGAGGCCGGGGAACTGGCCAGGGTCCGGGCGGACTCACCGCACCCCCTCATAGCCATCGATCTGGCCCTCACGCACGACTTTGATCCCGCGGTGGGAGGACTCGACGGCGTCGAACTCCTCACGCTGGAGTCGGTCCGTCTGGCCGCCCCGCAGGAGCAGGCCGAATCTCTGGCCCAGGCCAGCAGCATTGTGGCCGGCGCAGCCAGCGCTTTCGAACAGGAACGCGAGGCCCGATCGGTGGACTCTGCAATTGTCGCGCTGCGCCGGCACACCATGAACGTGCTGGACGCGGAAATGGAAAAGGTCCGGGCCCGGCACGGCTGCACCGCCGCGGCCGAGGAAGTTGAATTCGCGCTCCGCCGGATGGTCAAGCAGCTGCTGCACGTCCCGACGGTCCGGGCCCGCGAGCTCGCCGCCAATGGCCAGCAGGAAGACTATGTCGCCGCCCTGGAGGCGTTGTACGGCATCACGGTCGAACAGCCCGCGGCAAAAGCGTCAGACGCCGGATGCCCGGTCGAACACCAGGAACGTCCCGCCCCGGGCGGCGTGCGGGAAACCGCCTAGGCAGCACCTCCCGATTCGGCAGTCGAGGACCGCGCCGCCGCGCTGAGCTCACTGCAAATGTAGCCTTGGTACCGCCGGACTGGGTGCTGAAGAATCAACGCCCGGAAGCACTCGTTTGGAGCGAGATCCCCTCCGATTGTCGTTCGTTCCAGGTTCACGCGGCAACCAGCCAGTTACTGTCAGAGGCCCCTTATATTCTGTAAGTGTGGACAGCGAAGCAGCGTTCAGTGTGGAGAGCAGGGAGGCCCTGGCGGCCGTCGCCGCGTCCGCGGCTGCGCTTGCTGCGTTCATTGGCGCCAGCACGGACTGTCAGGATCTGCCCTCCGCCGACGCGCTGCCCGGCCCCGACGCCCCCGGTGCCGACGCGCTGCC
>NZ_MQTS01000174.1 GCF_020532825.1 Arthrobacter sp. SO3 | reverse complement strand
GAGTAGGTCACCGCCGGAACATCATTAAACGGTCGAGAGCCCCAACCACAACGGTCGGGGCTCTCCCGCATTTAACACCTATTCCAGATTTTAAGGCACCCGTCGAGGCACCGACCGCCCGTCAACGGGGGAACTTCCTGCCATGGATCCAGGCGAGGAGCTCGACAGCCAGCCCGCCGCCAAGCGCGGCGGCGCCTGCCGCCCACAATAAGTCCGCCGGCGGCATCGCGAGATGGAAGAAGTCCTGGGCGAGCGGCAGGTTGAGCAGGATCAGGAGGCTGGTGCACATCGCCAGCAGCACCGCCAACTTCTTCTTATCGAGCGGCCGGGAGACGACCGCGAGAATCCACAATCCGATCACCGACAAGGTCAGCACCGATGCCGACTGTAGCGGCTCGGGCGCTCCCCCGGCAGCGCCGCTGGAACGCGAGTACAGGTTCAACCCCAGCAGTGAAGCCGCGACGATAAGGCCGGCGGGGACGGAGAAGGACAACGACCTGCGCAGGAACCCGGGGCGGTAACGGCGGGTATTGGCCATCAGCGCCAGGAAGAAGGAGGGAATCCCGATTGTCAGTCCGTCCGTGAAGGACAGCTGGCGCGGCAGGAATGGAAACTGCAGGTTGAGCAGCCCGAAGCTGACTGCCAGCGCGATCGAATAGGCCGTCTTGCTGAGGAACAGCTTGGACACCCGCTCGATGTTGGCAATCACCCGGCGGCCCTCGGCCACCACCCCGGGCAGCCGGTCGAAGCGTCCATCCAGCAGCACCAGCCGGGCCACGGCCTTGGTGGCGGGTGCGGCACTGTTCATGGCGATGCCGAGGTCGGCCTCCTTCAATGCCAGCACATCGTTGACGCCGTCTCCGGTCATCGCTACTGTATGCCCGCGGCGCTGGAGAGCTGCCACCATGTCCTTCTTCTGGCCGGGGCTCACCCTGCCGAAGACCGTGTTGTCGCCCATTACCTCTTCAAGCAGCCGGGGTTCGGCCGGAAGTTTCCGGGCATCGTAGCCGTCCCTGACGTCCAGACCCACGGTCCGCGCAATTGCGGCGACCGTCCGGGGGTCATCCCCCGAAATGATTTTCAGCTCAACGCCCTCATCTCGGAAATAATCCAGCGTCTGTCGGGCATCTGGGCGGATCTGCTCCCGAAATGTGAGCACAACGACAGGTTTCACAACTGGCGGCAGTGTGGCGTCGTCGGCAGTAATGGTTGTGTCGTCGGCGTAGGCCAGCACGACGGTTCGCAGGCCGGACTCGGCGAGCCGGCCTGCCTTGTCCAGAGCGGCGCATGCCGTCGGTCCCGGGTCTGCGCCGCCGGGTATGCGCGTCAGTACTATTTCAGGGGCGCCAAGGATCCAGGAGCCTGAGGGTTTTCTGCCGCCGTCGAATGTCACGGAACTCCACTTCCGGGCGGACGAGAACGGAACCGATGAGACCGCTGGGCTTCCGCCGTCGTGCTCGAATGCCGCCTCGAGGCAACGCGAAGTCGCGTTTGCCTCCGGATCCGCGGCGAACCAGCCCAGGGCATGCTCCCAACCAGGTTCGGCGGGTCCGGCCAGCTCATGCACGCCGTCGAAAATGATTCGGCCTTCGGTGAGTGTGCCGGTCTTGTCCAGACAAAGGACATCCACGCGGGCCAGCCCTTCGACCGCGGCCAGCTCCTGGATGAGAACCTTGTTCGCGGCGAGCCGGACCCCGCCGACAGCGAAGGCCACGCTGGAGAGCAGGACCAGCCCCAGGGGAACCATCGCGATGACACTCGCAATCACCCCCACCAGCGCGGAGGTCCAGGCGCCGCTGTCGATAGCCTGCTCCCAACCTCCCCTGGACTGCATCTCGCCGTTCGCCACGATCAGGGCGACCGGGAGCAGCGCCCACGTGAGCCAGCGCAGAATCCGGTCGAGACTGTTGCGGATCTCGGAGTTGACCAGCGAGAATCGCTTCGCGTCGGCTGCGAGCCTGCTGGAAAACGAGTCAGCGCCCACCCGGATCACTCTTGCGGTGCTGCGTCCAGCAACAATAATCGAGCCGGAAAGCACCTCGGTCCCTGCCTCCTTATCAACGGGGTCCGACTCCCCGGTGAGGAGGGATTCGTCGGCCTCGAGGCCGCCGCTCTCGAGGACGGAAGCATCGGCCGTGACCTGGTCGCCGGCGCGCAGGACCAGGACATCGTCCAGCACAACCTCAGCCGTGGGGATTTCCTGCACGGTGCCGTCGCGAAGCACACGCGCCAGCGGGGCCTCGAGCACTGCGAGGCGGTCCAGGGACCGCTTGGCGCGGTACTCCTGTACGACGCCGATGACGGCGTTGCCGGCTGCGGCCAGGCCAAAGAGCGCATCCTGCCAGCTGCCCAGCAGGAGCAGGAGGACGAAACTCGTGCCCACAATTGCGTTGAACAGCGTCAGCACATTGGCCCGGACGATCTGCCAAAGGCTGCGGCTGGTTGTGTCCGGCACGCGGTTCGCAAGCCCCTGACTCACACGGGAGGCGACGTCACCGCCGGACAGGCCGGCGGCGGCCGGTCCGGACACGCGCCGGTGCAGCAAGTCTGGTCTGTGGCGCCGGCGTTCTGCCATCACCTCCTGATCGTAACGGCAGGGGCTCCGGAAAGCAGGTGATGCAGCCCACAGGGAGTTGTTTTGGTTGTTTGGGTGTGGGGAGGGTTTGGTGGGTGCCTGGGATCGGTGTGGTGGTGGGGTT
>NZ_MQTS01000173.1 GCF_020532825.1 Arthrobacter sp. SO3 | reverse complement strand
CCTGCCCGCTGCCCTGCCTCGCCCCCTGCCCGCTGGCCTGGACGACAGTGCCCGACGTCGTTTGCGCGTCCGCGGGGGCAGCCGCACCGACGGCCGCGAATCCAGTGAACGCGACGGTGGCAGCAAGCGCTGTTGCGCCAGCCCTCCGGCTCTTCAGCACACTGAGCATTGGATAATCCTTTCGGGTTGCGCCCCGGACGGGGCGCCTGTTTCTCGGGAAAAGCAGCAAGGTAGGGCACAGTCCTCGGCGAAGGGAACGACAGTCCCCAGCACTCGCGCCGACGCTGGTCCGGTTATCGGCCGAGCTGGGGGTCGCTCGTGAGCTGACGGCCGTTTTCGAGCCGGCCTGCGAGGACGCGGACGAGCTTCGGGTCCGCGGTTGAGGTGATGGTCAGGTCGTACCAGCCGCCCTGGGTCGGGATGACGACGGTCTTGCCCTGGCCCGGGTTGAGCGAGAGCGTCTGGGAACCTGCGCCGTACGCGTCCTTGAGCGTCAGGGCTGCCCCCGCGGAGCCGGTGTTCTCGATCCGGAACTGTGCGTGGGGCGATCTGCCGTCGGCGGTAACGGTGACGCGGAGTCCCGCGGCGGCGGTAGTGCCCGCGAGGCGCCGGTACCAGCCGGCCGGGCCGTGCATGTGCACGTCGTACTCCGCACCGAGCGCCCAGGACGCATCGAGTGATGCCGCTGCCCCGATCGTGTATGAGTACGGGGCCCGCGGCAGCAGGTTCGAACGGACCTGCACGTGCGCGCCGAGGGAACCCCGGTTCGCCCAACGGGCGGTGAGCTTACCGGCGTCGATCTTCGTCTCGACGTCGAGGGCGTAGCCGAGCGGGCGGGACGGACGCGTGCCCTTCTCCTGGGCGGGCATCGAGTTCGTGGCCGGGGGCGTCGGAACGTAGCTCGGGTGGCGGATATGGTCAGCCGGCTTGTATGCCGTGGTGTCCGGCAGGGCCGGGGCCGCGCCGCCGCTGACGGAAAAGTCGAACGCGCTGGTGAGGTCGCCGCTGACCGCGCGGCGCCACGGCGTGATGTTTGGTGAGGCGACGCCGAAACGGGCTTCGAGGAAGCGGATGATCGAGGTGTGGTCGAAAGTCTCAGAGCAGACGAAGCCGCCCATGCTCCACGGCGAGGCGACGATCATTGGCACGCGGACGCCAAGGCCGAAGTGCCCCGGGACGTCCTGGCTGCCGTAGAACGTCGGGGTACCGTCGTACCACTCCCCTGCCGTCGAGACCGTGGACGCGCCCGGGATCTGCGGGGTGTTCGGGTGCGGCGGGACAACGTGGTCGAAGAAACCGTCGTTCTCGTCATACATGAACAACACCGCCGTCTTGCTCCACACCTCCGGGATGGAGGTGAGGATGTCCAGGACGTTCGCCGCGTACCAGGCGCCGAAGTTCGGCGGAAAGTTCGAGTGCTCCGAGTAGGCCTCCGGCGCCACGATGTAGGACACCTGCGGAAGCGTGCCCGCTTTCACGTCCTCGCGGAGGATCCGGAACAGGTCATCGCCAGCCTTGGCGCTCGTGCCGGTGCGGGCTTTTTCATACAGCGGGCTTCCGGGCTTGGCGTCCTGGTACTGCTTGAAGTACAGGAGCGAGTTGTCCCCGTAGTTCCCGATGTACGCGTCGGACGTCCAGCCCTCATAGTGCGCAGGGTCGAGTCCCTCGCCGACGTCCTGGTAGACCTTCCAGCTCACCCCGGCCTTCTCAAGCTCCTCGGGATAAGTGCTCCACCAGTACCCTTTTTCACCGTTCCACAAGTCAGGACCGCCGCCCTTCCGGTCAGGGTCGTCCCCGCCGGCGAACATAAAGTAGCGGTTCGGATCCGTCGGGCCAAGGACCGAGCAGTGGTACTGGTCACAGACCGTGAACGCGTCGGCAAGGGCGAAGTGGAACGGGATGTCCGGGCGCCCGTAAAACGCCATCGTCGCGTCGGTCTTCTCCGGCAGCCACTGATCGTACTTGCCGTTGTTAAAGGCCTCATGGGTGAGCTTCCACGAGTGGTCAAGGTCCTCCATGAAGGCCATACCCAGGTTCGGCGCCGTCGGGTGGAACGGGGTAACTTCGCGCGTGACGTTCGCCTGGTGGAACGCGTCCTTGCCGGACGGCAAAACCGCGGGGTGCGGGTCCGAGAACCCGCGCACGCCCTTCAGCGTGCCGAAGTAATGGTCGAATGCCCGGTTCTCCTGCATGAAGATCACGACATGCTCGACGTCCTTGATCGAGCCCGTGGCCCGGTTCGCGGGGATCTCCGCGGCCCGGGCGATGCTCTGCCCAAGCATCTGCGAGATCGCCGTACCGGCGGCGCCAGCGGCCGAAAACTGAAGAAAACGACGGCGGTCCAAACCTGCCATGAGCTGCTCCTAATGCATTGTCTTACTAGTGGCCCCCGACGGACTGTGCCAGCACTAGGTAAACGCTCGGTATAAGTGGGATGAACAACGCGCAGGGTACTTACCCATAGGACGGCACGCGGCAGCAGAGCGCACAGTACCGTGGCTGTTCCGTTGTCCGCGGCCGTGAATTGCACGGGGCCCAGCGCCAGTGCAGCGGCCACGAATCCGCGGCGCCGAGGGAAGGGGAGAAGTTGTTGCCCTCATTGGCCCGGCAGGGGGACTCGCTGGCCCCTTGTTCACGAAGCGGGATTAACGGAAGACGACACCCCGGCTAACGCATGCTGAAACATAGTGATCGGGATACTGCGCCGGGCGTCCGGGCCGCGGTGCAGCGAAGGAGTCAGCCATCCCCAGCCCTAGACTGTAATTCGACGAAAGGACCATCGGCCATGAGGCTTGAAGGCTGGCATTTCATCATCATCATCGTCCTGGCCCTGGTGCTGTTTGCCGCACCGAAGCTCCCGGGAATGGCCCGCAGCCTGGGCCAGTCGATGCGGATTTTCAAATCTGAAGTACGCGAAATGAAGAAGGACGGCGCCCCCGACACCACGAATGGCACCGGGACGGCCGAAGGCCGGGACGTCAATCACCCGCCTTCCGGCGCAACGGAAAACCGCACCGGCAACGGAACCGCCATCCCGCCGCCGTCCCGCGTCTAAGCCCGCATGACGGAAAACCCCGGGCCGCCGGTCGAACCCCGAGGGGCGGATGGCGCTCCTTGAGCACCTAAAAGAACTGCGCAACCGGCTCTTCAAGGCGGCAATCGCCGCCGTCCTCGGTACCGTCGCGGGTTTCTTCGTGTACCAACCGGTGCTCGCAGCCCTGGTCAAACCGATCCGGGACCTGAACGAACAGCAGGGCCGGCGGGCGACACTGAATTTCGACGGTGTCGCAAGCTCCTTCGACCTGATGATCCAGGTCTCGGTATTCCTCGGCCTGATCCTGGCGAGCCCAGTCTGGCTCTACCAGCTGTGGGCCTTTATTGTGCCCGGGCTGCATAAAAAGGAACGGCGCATGGCCCTGTCGTTTGTGGCGGCCGCCGTGCCGCTGTTCGTCGGCGGCGTGCTGCTGGCGTGGCTGGTGCTGCCCAACGCGGTGCGAGTTCTGACCGAGTTCACACCCTCCGGCGGCTCCAACTTCATCAGTGCCCAGGTGTACCTGACCTTCGTCCTCCGCCTGCTGGCCGCGTTCGGCATCGCCTTCCTGCTGCCGGTCGTACTGGTCGGACTCAACCTCGCCGGCTCGTCAAAGGCCGGCAGGTCTTCAGAAGCTGGCGCATCACCGTCTTCCTTGTGTGCCTGTTCTCAGCCATGGCGGCCCCAGGGGCCGACGCCACCAGCATGTTCTACCTCGCGGTGCCCCTGCCTCCACCGGCACCGTCTCGGAGGTCGACCCGGCCACCGGCACCATCGTCCGCAGCTACGAGACCGGGCTGGCCCCCTCGGCGCTGTTGGTCCACGGCGAGAACGTGTTCGTCGCCAACTCCAGCTCCGACACCGTCTCGGTCATCGACTCCAAGAGCGGCAAGGTCGGGCAAACCATCAACGTGAACCCGCTGCCGGGCGCACCAGTGGGCAGTTCCCCGAACTCATTGACCATGCTTGATGACACGCACCTGGCTGTCAGCCTCGGCCAGGCGAACGCGGTGGCCCTGTACGAGTTCAAGGACCAGGACGAACGAGGATGAACACCCAGAAGAGACCCCACAGCGCGGTACCCGGTCCGCTGTAGGCAGCCGCTCCCCTACACAACCGAATAGGCCGTTTCCGGGACCCCACACACCCCGAACATCAGATCTGCGGCGAGAGTGTGGACACTGTCCACACGAAGAAACACAAAAAAGGCCCCTGACCTGCGAAAACACTGTGCCCGAGATGGGACTCGAACCGGGTTCCAGACCCTGAAAATCGGCCACTCCACCGAATTCCTCGCCAATCCGACCCAGTCCGGCACGAGTACGACCCGGTCCGAAGCCTAGGGTGTGCACATTGTGCACACCTTCTTTTCTTGCCAATTCGGTCCCCAAACCGGGGCACCTAAACCGCCGTCTGGGGCGGGGCCGCTGTGGCTTGCGCGCGGTTACGCTCCGATATGAAGAGTAGCCCATCGGAACCGGACCGGCCCCGAACGAGCACAGCACTACGGGGCGAGCCATGCGGACCGGGGGCCGGACCGGACACTGCGTCTGCTCACTCGTCTTATATATAAGAATCTCTTTCTAATGACATTGCGAATTAGTATTTGAAATTTTTAATCCCCACTGAAATGGTTGTTGGAGCACGATCGCCCGTTAGTGACGGCGTTACGGTCCGCAAACGGTCATGAAAGGAATGTCCCGTTGTTCATCGAATCCACATTGGACAACAGTGTGCTGACGATCGTCTTTAACGACGCTGCGCGCCGAAACGCCATGGGCGATCGGATGCGCGGTGAATTCGTCACGGCACTGGAAAATGGCAACGCTGATAGCTCGGTGCGGACCCTATTGGTGCGGGGCGCGGGGGGCAACTTCTGTTCCGGGGGCGACCTGACGGCCATGCCTCCGGAGAATCTTTCCGCAGCCCGGGATCGTCTGGCTCAAGTGGCCGGCTTGGTCAGGCAGCTCTGCGGCTTCACCAAACCGACTATCGCCGTTGTCGAGGGTGCGGCGGCAGGTCTGGGCGCCAGTCTCGCCCTCGCCTGCGACTACGTCTACATGGCGGAAGACGCGCGGCTCATGTTGCCGTTTAGCCGACTAGGGCTCCTTCCTGACGGGGGCATACTGCACAGCCTGGGTGCGCGCATTGGTGTCACAAAGGCGAGGCAGTTGCTGCTTGAGGGCAGGACCGTTGGTGCGGAAGAGTGCCTTCGCCTCGGGTTGGCAGACTTCTGCTATCGCCCGGATCAACTGGCAGAGGAAGCCGCCGCCAGGGCTGGCAATTTGGCCGCGGCTGCGCCCCTCTCCGTTGCGGGCGTAAAAAGGGCGCTGGCAGAAGGATTGCCTTCTCTGGAAGACGCTCTTGCCTCCGAGCATAGCGACCAGCCCGCGTGCTATTTTTCCAGCGATTTCGCCGAGGGCAAGCGGGCGATTGCCCAGCGTGGGCTTCCAGTCTTCACGGGATTTTGACAGTGATAATCGAGTCGAGGGGTGTCAATGCTTTTGCAGAACATGACCAGCGTGGTCACCGGGGGCGCGCGCGGAATCGGGCTGGCCACAGCTCAGGCACTCGCGGCGCAAGGCAGTGACATCGTTCTTGCCGACATGGACGCCGCGGCACTGGACCGAGCAGCGGAAACTCTGGGACAAGGCGTTGTGACAGTCGTCTGCGACGTGACCTCTGCTGAGGACATGAACGCCCTGGCGAACACCGCCGTCGGCCGCTTCGGGTCCCTGGACGTTATGGTCAACAATGCCGGATTCGCTCGTGATGCCACGATGCGCAAGATGACTGAATCCGATTTCGACGCAGTTGTGTCCGTGCATTTGAAGGGTGCGTGGCTGGGTACCCGTGCCGCCGCCGAGGTCATGCGAGGGCTGGGGACGGCAGGCTCGATCATCAACGTGTCCTCAATCTCGGGCAAGGTCGGTATGCCGGGGCAGACCAACTACAGTGCCGCGAAGGCCGGGATCGTAGGCCTGACAAAGGCTGCAGCCAAAGAACTAGGGTTCGCCGGCATCCGGGTCAACGCTGTCCAGCCGGGCATCATCCGGACCGACATGGTCCAAGCCCTGCGCAAGGACGTACTTGAAAAGAAACTCGCCGAGATTCCGCTTGCACGGTTCGGCGAGCCTGAGGAAATTGCGAGCGTGGTGCTGTTCCTTGCCAGCAGGATGTCCAGCTACATGACTGGAACGGTTCTCGAGATTACCGGCGGCCGGCATGCCTAGCAAAAGGGCACCCGAAGCGGCACCGTCCAGCGTGAGTGCCGTGGAAGAACCTGGAATTCAGGAGCGCTTCGAATGCAACATGCCACTGCGCTGGTCGGATCAGGATATGAACGGGCACATCAACAACGCCCGCATCGTCACGCTGATGGAAGAGGCACGAATTCTTTGGCTCAACCAGAAAGCAGTCGCTGAAGGGTTGGAATCGCTCCGGTGCCCCAAGGTGGTTGCCGCCCTGAACGTCGAATACCTTCGACCCGTCAACTACGGGGATGAGCTCGTGATGCTGCTCGATATCTCCAGGATTGGTAGCGGGTCCTTTACCGTCCGCTATTCGGCGATCCAACAATCGTCGGCCGTATTTAGGGGCAGCACCGTGCTGGTCCCGCTTGAACCTGAATCTAAGCGCCCCAGAAAGCTCACCACCCCTGAAACCGTATATCTCTCGCGATATACCGAAACGGAGACACCATGACCGAATCAACCGACTTCTTCCTCCTGGAAGAATCCCTAACTCCGGAGCAGCGGGGCATCGCCTTCCGGGTGCGCGCCTTCGCAAACGACGAGGTCCTGCCCATCATCAATGACTACTGGGACCGGGCAGCGTTCCCCTTTGAACTGGTGCCAAAAATCGCATCGCTGGGAATCGTCGGCACCACCATTGAAGGATACGGATGCCCCGGTATGGACCGGCTCTCCTCGGCGCTTGTCTCCCTAGAGATGTCCCGCGTTGACGGCAGCATCAACACATTCCTCAGCGTCCAGAGCGGGCTCACGATGGGATCCATCGCGCTGTTGGGCGATGAGGACCAGAAAAACCGCTGGTTGCCGGCCATGGCCGCCTTGGACAAGATTGGTTCTTTTGCCCTGACTGAACCGGACCACGGCTCGGACTCCGTGGCTCTGGAGACGCGGGCGCGTCGCGAAGGTGACCACTGGGTACTCAACGGAAGGAAGCGCTGGATTGGCAACGCGAGCTTCGCGGACGTCGTCATCATCTGGGCGCGTGACGAGTCTGACGGCAAGGTAAAGGCCTTCGTTCTCGAAAAGAACCCAGACGGCACCTACCCCCCGGGCTACACCACGGAAGTCATCACGGGCAAGATCGGCAAGCGGGCGATCTTGCAACCGGATATCGAAATTGCTGAACTGCAGATTCCAAGCGGCAACATGCTGGCCGGGTCGACAGGATTCAAAGATGTGGGCCGGGTACTGATGGCTACGAGGGGCAACGCCTCGTGGGAGGCCCTCGGCCACGCCATGGCTGCCTATGAGGCGGCCGTCGCCTACGCCAAAAACCGTGTCCAGTTCGGCAAGTCCATTGCCAGCTTCCAGCTCGTCCAGAACAAGCTCGCCAACATGTTGGCCGAGCTGACGGCCATGCAACTGATTTGTTTTCGGATCACCGCATTGCAGGAGCAAGGCAAACTCACCGGCCCGATGTCCTCGTTGGCCAAGATGCACACAGCGAAGAAAGCGCGCTGGATCTGCGCAGAGGCCAGGGACGTCCTGGGCGGAAATGGGTTGCTCCTGGACTACCACGTTGCCCGCCATATGACCGATATGGAGGTGGTTCACACCTATGAGGGGACCGATTCCATCCAATCACTCATCCTGGGTCGCGAAATCACCGGTATTTCTGCCTTCAGCGGGTCGTAGACCCCTGACGAAAAAGGGGGCCCGCCACAAAATGGTGATGGCCCCCTTTCCCATGCCCCGGTTTATCCGTGGCCAAAGAATCCCTGGCCGCTCTTTCGTCCTAGCTCGCCCCTGGCAACCTTGTCCCGAAGGATCTGCGGCGGAGCGAACCGCGCGCCCAGGGTCGACTCAAGGTATTCAGCGATACCCAGCCTGACGTCCAAGCCCACCACGTCCGTGGTCATCAGCGGCCCCGTCTGGTGCTTGTAGCCGAGCACCATCGCGCTATCGATGTCTGCCGCAGAAGCCACACCATCCTCCACCATGCGCATTGCTTCCAACGCCAGGGCAATGCCAAGTCGGGAGGAGGCAAAACCTGGCGCGTCATTGACTAATACGGCAGTCTTGCCCAGAGCCTGTATCCACGAGCGTGCAGCGGCGGCCAGATCCGGCGAAGTAGACGGGCCCAGCACCACCTCAACCAGCAACGAGGACGGGACAGGGTTGAAAAAGTGCAGCCCGCAGAAGTTGGCGGGTCTTGCCAGCGAACCGGAGAGCCGCGCGACGGAAAGCGATGAGGTGTTGGTGGCAAGCCACGCGGTTGGCGTGAGGTGCTTCTCCACAGCGGTGAGCGCTGCAGACTTAAGCGCGTATTCCTCGGGCACGGCTTCGACTACAAGCCCACAGCTCGAAAAGGCGCTGTAGTCGTCGGACACGGACATGCGTCCCGTGAGGGAGTTCAAGCTTTCATCCGTGGCGCGGCGGGTCACGGATGCGCGCAACCCTTCGGTGACGCGGCCGAGTGCGATCGTGGCCGCATCCTCGTCGCGTTCTACGACGATCACGTCAGCACCCGCTATGAGAAAAGCATGGGCGATGCCGGCGCCCATGCGCCCGCCTCCTAGTACGCCGACTCTGTCCGGGAGGACACTATTCATGGTTTCATTCCCGTCCTTGTGGTTTCTGGGGTCTTTCGCGTCGCGTTTCATTGCGGTCCAAAAATGCCTTCATGAGACCGAATTTTGCCTCCGATTCCAAGGGAATCCCTTGTGCCAGGCTGTCAATGAGCGGGTGAGTCTCCCTCGGGGCGTGAAAGACGCTCTTGGTGATTCGTACGGCCAGTGCGTCCTGGTCGGCGATCCGGTCCGCGAGGGCATGAGCGGCGGCAAGCAAAGCACCTGAGTCATGGATTTCCGTGACGAGACGAGCGGCCAAGGCCTCCTGGGCGTTTAGGACGCGGCCGGCGAGCAGCATCTCTTTGGCCATCGGCTCGCCGACCAGCTCCTTGAGCCGCCACGTGGCCCCGGCTGCGGCCAGTATGCCCAGGGTTGCTTCCGGCTGCCCGATCTTCAGCTCGGGTGTAGCGAGGCGGAAGTCCGCGGCGTACGCCAGTTCAGCGCCGCCGCCCAGGGCGAAGCCGTCCAGGGCAGCGATCACGGGCAAGGGCAACTGCGCGATGCGGCTGAAAATGGCTGAGTTGATGCCCGCCAGCGCGTCGTCCCGACGGCGTTCGCGCAGCTCCGCGATGTCCGCGCCGGAAGCAAACACTCCTTTTCCCTGGACTTGAGTGCCGGAAATTAAAAGGAGCCGCGGCATGCACTCAAGCTCATCGCAGACGGCGTGGAGCTGACCATGCATTGGTCGATGGCGTTTCGAACCCGAGGGCGGTTCAGCTGCACATGGATGCGATCCCCGCGCTCTTCAACTAACAGCGTGGTAAATTCGGACGCTTTGAACGTCTTCACAGGATGATCCACTCCCTCACGGTTGTCGTACCGGCCCGGCCTCCGAGGGTTGCTTTAGTCACGTTTGTCTTCTCCCTCTCAGTGGCCGGTTAGACGGCGGCCGCCGTCGACCAGTAGCTCGGTGCCGGTGATGTAGGCCCCGAAGTCGCTGAGTAGAAAGGCGCAGGCATCAGCAATTTCTGTCTTGCTAGCAAGCCTTCCCAGCGGAATATTCGCCAGGTGCTCGTCCATCTCCGCTTCCGTTCCGTACAGGATCCCGGCGCCTCCCGTGTGCTCCGTCAGCCCGGGTGTGAGCACGTTGAGTCGGACTCCGTGTGGCGCCCAGGCCGCGGCAAGCGACTTCGTCATGGCCAGCACTCCCGCCTTCGCGCTGGCCGAGTGGACTGTGTCCGGGTTCCCGGTCAGGGCCGCGGAAGTGCCGATGTTCACCACTGACAGTGGTGTTGCGCTCTTGATGGCCCGCCGACCCACACTCTGGGTGAGGTTCCACGTGCCGTTGAGCACGATGTCAACGACCGCGTTCCAGCCATTGGGCGTCAGGTCCAACGGGTTGACACGGAAATTTCCTGCAGCGCTGTTCACGAGTAGGCCTACGGGACCGAAGTCTGCCTCGATGCCCTCCAGGGCGTCGTGGACCGCGGCTTCGTCGCGGACATCCGCCCGGTAGCCTCTGACTTCGAATCCATTGCCTGTCAGGGAGGCGACAGCCGATTCGAGCTTGGTCTCATCGCGGCCGATGATTGCCGTACTGGCCCCGAGGGAACCCAGCCGTGCGGCGATGGCCAAGCCGATGCCGGAGGTGCCTCCCGTGACAAGTGCGGTTCGACCGATGAAAATCCGTGAGCTAAACATCCGTCTCTTTCCCTTCCCTCACCGGAGGTAGACCCGGCCTGGATCGATGTCGTCCCGCAGGAGCCGCAGTTCTTCCCCTGTGGGGGGAGGCGTCACGGTGAGGTCGTCCAACACTTTGATCGGCCACCCAGTCTGTTCGCGGACCTGCTCGACCGTCACACCTTCGTGGATACTGGCCAGGCATAATTCACCCGCTGCATCCGATTTGAAGACCCCGAGTTCGCTGATGACGGTGGTGACACCAGCGCCGCGCGTCGGCACTTTAGGGTCGATCCGTCGCGCTGTCGCCGGGGAAGGGCTGGTGCAGAAGTCGAGCTCCCGGACAAAAGAGGTTCTGTTATGCCGGCGCATGACAACAAATACTTCCTGGGAGTTAGCCATCACCTCGGCCGCTCCCCCGGAACCAGGAAGGCGGACCGTCGGTGAGTCCCACGGGCCGATAACGCTGGTATTCAGGCTGCCGAACTTGTCGATCTGCGCCGCTCCGAGGAAACCCACGTCGATCCACCCACCTTGCAGCACATACCCGAACAGCACGGGCATGGTCAGAATGGCTTCGGCTCCTGTGGCCAGTGAAGCATCGGCGATGGTTTCGGGGAGTTTAGGCGGATGAGCACCGCAGACACCTGACTCGTAGATCTGTTCAATGTCTGGAGATGTGGACTTCTGTGCCAGCGCGACGGCGAGGGTGGGCAGCCCGATCCCCGCAAAGACGCGCCGCTTGCCCCGCAAGTAGCGGCAACTGACCGCCGCCAGGAGCTCACTGACGGTGTAGTGAGGAGCTGGGACGGTGTCGATGGCCTCGGCAATGCTGGTCATAGGACGCTTCCATAGTTGACGGGGGTGGACAGACGGGGGAACGGCGTTAAACGATCGAAAAATCCATCGCCGAGCTTGCGGAGGTAACCGTCGTGGTCTCCCGGGTCGTGAATCCATTCCTGGATCCAGCCTTCGAGGCGGTCCGGGTCTCTACTAATGGCCGACCATGAGCGGTAGAAGTCGTTATCCCGGTCGTAGTGTCCCTGCGCGAAGGAGGGATGCGCCCCATATTTACATTCCACGACGGCATCAACGACGAAACCGGGAATGAGCGTCCTATTGGGATCGGACCGGATGACGTCGTCATCAACAATCTCCTCCACCAGCACGATGGTGCGCTTGGACGCAAACGCAACTTCCTGTTGCGGGCCAAGAATGCCCCAGCTCTGGATGTTGCCATGCCGGTCCGCCCGCTGAGCGTGGATGATGGCCACGTCCGGGTTCAGCGCGGGTACCACGTAAGTCTCGACATCCTCCTCGAAAGGGGACGTCACCTTCCTCAGCTGCGGATTGATCTTGACCAGGTCGCTGCCGGCATAGGACCTGACGGGCATGAACGGTAGCCCTGCGGCACCCGCCTGATACCGCGCCAGGAGGCCATAGTGGCTGTATTCTTCCAGCTCGAGCTTTCCAGAACCGCCGGCTTCAACCGCCCGGCGCACCGCGTATAGAGAACCCACCGAGCTGTTGCCCGTGAAAGCAAAGACCATCCTGTTCACGCAGCCTGCTGCCACCAGTTGGTCGGCGATGATGTCCGGAGTCATCCGCACCAGTGTCAGGCCCTTCACGCCCTGCCGGATGATCTCGTGGCCTGCAGCGAAGGGAATGAGGTGCGTAAATCCCTCTAGAGCTACGACATCGTTGTCAGAAACGAAGGTGCTGATTGCATCTTGTAAGGAGAACCGTTTTTCGGCCAAGGGGAACTGCCTTCCGGATAATTCGACGGGTTCCCCTCATGCTTGCACCCCAGATATATAACGGTCCAATACATAGATCAGACTTCTATGATAAGAAATGAGTCTGAATCAAAGGGGAAGAAGTGGAACTTAGACATCTGGCCGGCTTCATCGCCACAGCGGAGGAGCTGCATTTTGGCCGCGCCGCAGCCCGGCTGCACCTGGCTCAACCAGCCTTGAGTCAGCAGATCCGGCTACTTGAGAAGGAACTCGGGGTCGAACTGTTCCACCGGAACACCCGCTCCGTGACCCTCAGCGATGCCGGGAAAGCATTACTCGGCCCAGCCAAGCAGGTCATGGCCGACGTAGACATCGCCCGCCGGTCAGCGATTCTGGGGAATTCGGAGATCGTCGGCAGGGTGATCATCGGCTTCGCCGGAGCCAGCAGCAGAAACGTCCTGCCGGTGTTGGCACGGGCAGTCAGGGCAGAACAGCCTGGCATCGAACTAGTACTCCAAGGGCAGACATATGCCGGCACAGCGATCGCCGAGCTGGTCGCCGGCGACCTGGACATCGGCTTTTCGCGCCTCCCTGTCACCAACCAGAACATCGCTACCCGCGTCTATGGCTATGAACGAATGGTGGCTGCCCTTCCGTCGGACCACCCGCTAGCAAGCAGAGAAACGATCCGGGTGGCTGACCTTGCGAGCGAGCCATTTGTGACTTTTCCGGGCACCCAGGGCTCCACCGTGCGGGATGCACTGATTCACGTGGCCATGGGAGCCGGCTTCACGCCACGGATCATGCAGGAAGCCCCGGACTCTTACACCATCCTGGGATTGGTCGCCGCTGGCGTCGGGGTGACCATCACCGTCTCCTCCGTCCAGCACATTGACACGCCAGGTCTCGTGTATCGGGACTTGGAGGATGAACTTCCGGAGCTTGCTGCAGTACTGGCATGGCGGAAAGACAACTTTTCCACGGCTACAAAAGCTGTGCTGGAAATCGCCGAGCGCGTCCTGCCCACCCCACCGTTACCCGACTAGGCGGCTACCCCTATGACGGAAGGCGCCCCTATTTATGGAATTTTCCACCTACTGTAGGTCGGATTAGATATTGGACGCTATGAGTTAGGAATGTCAGGGTTGGGGATGAAATTCACCGTGTGCCGTGTCACAGGGTGCCACAGCCTGACAATGGAGTTGTTGTGAGCGAAGTAGAAACGATCGAATCGGGAACGGCCCATCTCCGTCAAAAAATGGCACGGAAAGCCGGTCTGGCATCATTCGCCGGAACCACCGTCGAATGGTACGACTTTTACGCCTACGGGACAGCCTCCGCTCTTGTCTTCGGCAAGATCTTCTTCCCCGCCCAAGATCAGGCGGTCGGGACTCTGGCGGCTTTCGCCACATTCTGGGTCGGATTCCTCGCCAGGCCAATCGGCGGGATCATCTTCGGTCACATCGGCGACAGGCTCGGACGCAAAAAAGCCTTGGTGACCACACTCCTCATGATGGGCATCTGCACCACCGCCGTCGGGCTATTGCCCACTTACGCCCAGATAGGCTGGTGGGCAGCGGTCCTCCTGGTTGCTCTTCGACTCATCCAAGGCATCGCCATGGGCGGCGAGTGGGGCGGCGCTGTCGTCCTCGCGGCCGAGCATGCACCCAAGGGTAAAGGGATCCTCTACGGCGCTTTCGCGCAACAGGGCTCCCCCATGGGCAACCTCCTTTCGACACTCGTCTGGCTGATGGTCGCCCAACTCCCCGACGATGCGTTCACTACGTGGGGCTGGCGCGTCCCGTTCTTGCTGTCAGCGGTGCTCGTGGGAATTGGCCTATTCGTCCGGCTGAGCATCGAAGAATCTCCCGCCATGCGGGCCCTCATGGAGACAAAGAAGATAGCCAAGGCGCCCCTGAGTGAAGTGCTAAAGAGCTCCAAAGGCATCGTCGCCCTGGGTATCGGAGCGTGTGTCATCGGCGTCTCGGCAACATACTTCAAAGGCACCTTCGCCCTCGCCTGGGCCGTCGATGAAGGCCTGTTCAGCAGAACAAGCTTCCTATCCATCGTCACCATCTCCCTTGTGGTGCAGTTCATTGTGCAGCCTTTCGGTGCCGTGATCGCCTCTAAAATGACACTGCGCAAGGCTGTCCTTCTGATGCTGATCCCCGAACTCCTGGTCCTCCCGCTGATGTTCATGCTGATCGGGACAGGAGACTACACACTGGCTGTCATCGGCATGGCCGTGGCCACCATCCCGCATTCCATGTACTACGCCGCCATGGCGGGTATCCTGGCGAAGTCATTCCCGCCCAACATCCGCTACACCGGTATCTCTCTCAGCTACCAGCTCAGCTCAACCGTCTTCGCCGGGACCGCCCCTATGATGGGGCAGTATCTGCTGAATGCGACAGGATCCATCCTGGCCGTCATTGTCTTGGCCATAGTGCATGTGGTGATCACCATCGCCTCAGTACTCGGGCTGCTGTCACGCTCGCATAGCCTGGGCGCGGACTACGGGAGTGCTGACAGCTTCGGAACGGAAAGTGAGAGGCCCGCGGACGGACCCCAGGCTAATCGAAGCCCCAGCCTGCAACGCTAGTACCCACGGGAGCACTCACAACGCGGCGTCACCCAAGATCTCCTGGGCGGCGCCGCGCTTCGCCTTTTTGTCCTGCGCCGGGCTACAGCTGGGACCTCGGCGCTGACCTGAACTGGAGCATCCGGGCCAGGCTGATCTTTGCCAGCTATCAGCAGAAAATCCAGACCCGGTTCGAAGCCGCCCAGACCCGGCTAGTCAACGAAGCCATGACGGACTAGGTCCATCCCTTCGGCTGCGGCAACTTCACCGCCCTCCCCGGCGTCAAAGACACGTACGGCTAGCTCGGCCAAGGACGGTACCGAAATCCCCGCACGGATCCGACCGCCGGCAACGGCCTCCGGCACGACCTGGCCAATTGGATGTCTAGGGTGAAGGTTTCGCACCTACAACTAATTGTCGGCCTCCGCGGCATTCACGCCGCGGAGGCGGCCACATAAGGAGAACCGCTATGGGTTTGGGAGACAAGATCCACAACGCTGCCGAGAAACTCCACGGCAAGGGCCAAGAAGCCGCCGGTGACGCCACCGGCAACGACCGGCTGACGGCCGAGGGCAAAGGCCATCAGGTCAAAGCCGATCTCAAGCAGGCCGGCGAGAAACTCAAGGACGCCTTCAAGAAGCACTGAGTCAAACAGCACGCGAAGGTGCGGGCGACGGTTCGCACCGCCGCCGCACTTACGGCTACCATCCAAAGACCTCGGCGCAGCCCCTTTCGCGGGGGCCGCGGTGCTCCCGGAACCACGGCACATGCCTGTACGTCAACGAACCCCCAACGGACTACTACTGGTAGATTCCCTCCGGCCACCCGGATCGCGGCTCAAGGGCCGGGAGCTGCTGGGCAGACCTGGCGGCGGTGCCTGACGATTGGCCGGGCCGGGCCGAACTGCTCCTCGGCCACCCGGGAGTTGTCGTTGTCGGCGACCAGTGTCGCGGGGGGGTAAGAAGTAGCCGACCTGGTTCTGCGTCTGTGACGCCCTCGCCTGAGTTGCCCGGAACACGCCGATGGGCGTGGGCATAGACGAGAACAACGTTGTCGTCCCCCTGCAGAACCAGGCCCAGTTCGACATCGTCACCCGCCTGGTGCAGGCCGCCAAAAACTCTGGCGCCCGCATACTCACCGGCGGGAACCCGGACTACGTCGAGAAGTGCTGGACTGCGCTCGGTATGAATCCAAGAATATTGATCAATGGCACTCCAGCAATGCCATATCCACTGACCAGGGCAGCAATGGCTAGCCCACCGCCTCGTTCCCCTCTCAGAGGGATCTGATTGAGGGCAACTGGGCCAGCTCTCACCGCCAAGACAGCGAGGACAGCGACGCCGGATACCCAGAAGCCGGAGGCTGCGATGACGGGAAAAATAATGGCTGCGGCGGCGGGCTAAATGGTAGGAAGGCCATGGCAGCAAAGCCCACCAACTCCTACAACCCGCCCCCGAGGCCGGCCCCGCCTGCCGACTGGCCAGGCTCAGCAAGCTCATGGTCAGCTCCGGATCCGTTGTTATGTCATGCCGTTCCCCGCCCGCAGACCTGCATGAACAGGTATCAGAGCGGAGTTTCCGGACCGGCCGCCAACCTCGGTCGATCCAAAGAAAAATTCAGCAAGTCATGATGTAAGCGGCCCTAGCCACCATGAATTGGTGAACGCGAAACCCAACGGAAGGACGAACAAGGATGAACACCCAGAAGAGACCCCGCAAGGCGGCACCCGGCCCGCCGTAGAGAGCCGCTCCCCTACACAACCAAATAGGTCAATCCGGGACCCCACACACCCGGAACATCAGATCAGAGGCGAGAGTGTCCGATCGGCCGCCAACTGCATGACGGGTTCCCTAATTTTGCCGAATCGGCCAGCTGCAATCATCCCGTGGCTGGTGGAAGGACCCGTGTTCGAGGCCCACAGCGCTGCCCACATCGCCGGTCGCCGAAAGCTCCGTCTACGCCGCACTCGAGCGGCTCTCCAACGCCGGGATCATCACCCCGACCACCAAGTCAAAGCGCAACCGAGCCTAGGCGGCAACCAAGTCCTCGACGAGGTGGAGAGGCTCAACAACCGACTGGCCAACACCGGCAAGGCTGACCTCCGACCCCCAGTGCTAGGCAGCCGACGCGGGGTGCCCGGCGTCCGAACAAGGACACCGGCCCCGGGGTTTCATATGCGCTGTCAACGTCGCCGATGTTGGCGTCAAGGCCCTTAGACCACAGGGTGTGATCGTTGACGTCGACGCGGAATATCACGATACCCGTGCCGCATCGATCATGGTCGATGACTCCCGACCTCAGCCGTCAGTCTTTCGCGGAGTGTCGGCACCGGATCCAGATTCTGAGTTCCAACCGGCGGTCGGTTGCAGTGGATACGCAGCGACGCAGATATGCGCGCCTCGGCCGGCAGGCAGGCAACTCCCATGAGCACAACGGACAGAACCTGAGCATCAAGACTTGCTTGGGAACGTCAGATGAATCCGGCTCTCTAATATCCTGCTTCGGCGAACGCCCCCAAGCGGGCCTGAGGCGACGTAGCATCAAGGTAGGGGGAAGCCAGGAGTGTGGCGCAATGTTTGAGCGATTCACGGACCGCGCCCGTCGCGTGGTGGTGCTTGCCCAAGAGGAAGCACGCATGCTGAACCACGGTTACATTGGTACCGAACACATCCTCTTGGGTCTGATCCATGAAGGTGAAGGTGTTGCTGCCAAAGCCCTTGAGTCCTTGAGCATTTCGCTCGACGGCGTCCGCGAGCAGGTAGAGGAGATCATCGGCCCGGGCAAGGAGTCCCCGTCCGGTCACATCCCCTTCACGCCGCGGGCCAAGAAGGTCTTGGAACTCTCGCTCCGCGAGGCGCTGCAGCTGGGACACAACTACATCGGCACCGAGCACATCCTGCTCGGCCTTATCCGCGAGGGTGAAGGCGTTGCCGCCCAGGTGCTGGTCAAGCTCGGTGCGGATCTCAACCGGGTCCGCCAGCAGGTCATCCAGCTGCTCTCGGGCTACCCGGGCAAGGAAACCACAGGCCCTGGCCAGGATCACGTTGAAGCGATTCCCTCCGGTTCCGTGGTCCTGGACCAGTTCGGGCGCAATCTGACCCAGGCTGCGCGGGAGAACAAGCTGGACCCCGTGATCGGGCGCGAATCCGAAATGGAGCGCGTGATGCAGGTCCTTTCCCGCCGCACCAAGAACAACCCTGTGCTGATCGGTGAGCCGGGCGTTGGCAAGACCGCCGTCGTCGAGGGTCTTGCCCAGGCGATTGTCCGCGGCGACGTTCCGGAGACTCTCAAGGACAAGCAGCTGTACACGCTGGACCTGGGTTCCGTGGTCGCAGGTTCCCGGTACCGCGGTGATTTCGAAGAGCGCCTCAAGAAGGTCCTTAAGGAGATCCGCACCCGCGGCGACATTCTCCTGTTCATTGATGAAATCCACACCCTGGTCGGTGCCGGTGCCGCCGAGGGCGCCATCGATGCGGCCTCGATTCTGAAGCCCATGCTGGCGCGCGGTGAGCTCCAGACCATCGGTGCCACCACGCTGGATGACTACCGCAAGCATATCGAGAAGGATGCCGCGCTGGAACGGCGTTTCCAGCCGATCCAGGTTAAGGAGCCATCTGTCGCCGACGCGATCGAGATCCTCAAGGGCCTCCGCGACCGGTACGAGGCTCACCACCGCGTCACCATCACTGACGGCGCGCTGGTCGCCGCAGCGAACCTGTCAGAAAGGTACATCTCGGACCGGTTCCTGCCGGACAAGGCGATCGACCTGATCGATGAGGCCGGCGCTCGGCTGCGCATCCGCCGGATGACCGCTCCGCCGGAGCTCAAGATCATGGACGGGGGCATCGCCGAACTCAAGATGGCGAAAGAGTCTGCGATTGACGCCCAGGATTACGAGGGGGCCGCTTCACTGCGCGACAAGGAGCAGAAACTCGTGACCGTGCGCAAAGAGAAGGAGCGCCAGTGGAAGGCGGGCGGGCTGGACGAGATCTCCGAAGTTGATGAGGACCTGATCGCGGAAGTGCTGGCGAACTCCACGGGCATCCCGGTGTTCAAGCTGACCGAGGAGGAGTCCTCGCGACTGCTGAAGATGGAAGACGAGCTGCACAAGCGCGTTGTCGGCCAGGACGAGGCGATTAAGGGGGTTTCGCGGGCGATCCGCCGCACCCGTGCGGGCCTGAAGGACCCGAAGCGTCCGGGTGGTTCGTTCATCTTCGCCGGCCCCACCGGTGTCGGTAAGACCGAGCTCGCCAA
>NZ_MQTS01000172.1 GCF_020532825.1 Arthrobacter sp. SO3 | reverse complement strand
AGAGGTTGGACGTGGCTGCAGGAGAAGAGACCTCCCATATCCTCAGCGGGTTGACTAACCAGCTGCCTGATCGTGATCCGGAAGAGACCGCCGAGTGGCTGGAGTCCCTGGATTCGCTGATTCAGGATCAGGGCACCGAGCGTGCCCAGTACATAATGCGCAGCCTGCTTCAGCGGGCCGGCGCGCAGAGCGTGGGCGTTCCGATGGTGACCACCACGGACTACGTCAACACGATCCCGGTGGACCAGGAAGCGCCGTTCCCCGGGGACGAGGAAATCGAGCGGAAGTACCGGGCGTGGCTGCGCTGGAACGCCGCGGTGATGGTGCACCGGGCGCAGCGGGCCGATATCGGCGTCGGCGGGCACATCTCCACCTATGCCGGGGCCGCGACACTCTACGAGGTCGGGTTCAACCACTTCTTCCGCGGCAAGGACCACCCCGGCGGCGGGGACCAGGTCTTCTTCCAGGGCCACGCCTCCCCCGGCATGTATGCCCGGGCCTTCATGGAGGGCCGGCTCTCCGAGGAGGACCTGGACGGGTTCCGGCAGGAGAAGTCCAAGGAAGGACATGCCCTCTCCTCCTACCCGCACCCGCGGCTGATGCCGGAGTTCTGGGAGTTCCCCACGGTCTCGATGGGCATCGGGCCGATGAACGCGATCTACCAGGCCCAGTCCAACCGGTACCTGGCCAACCGCGGCATCAAGGACACCTCCGACCAGCAGGTCTGGGCGTTTTTGGGTGACGGGGAAATGGACGAGCCCGAGTCCCGCGGCCTGCTCCAGCTCGCCGCGAACGACAAGCTGGACAACCTCAACTTCGTGATCAACTGCAACCTCCAGCGCCTCGACGGGCCCGTGCGGGGCAACGGGAAGATCATGCAGGAACTCGAGGCGTTCTTCCGCGGCGCGGGCTGGAACGTCATCAAGGTCGTCTGGGGCCGGGAGTGGGATGACCTGCTGGCCAAGGACGAGGACGGCTCGCTCGTGAAGATCATGAACGAAACCGTCGACGGGGACTACCAGACCTACAAGGCCGAGTCCGGCGCGTTCGTCCGCGAGCACTTCTTCGGGCAGACCCCGCAGACCAAGGAAATGGTCCAGGACCTCACCGATGACCAGATCTGGAACCTCAAGCGCGGCGGCCACGACTACAACAAGGTCTACGCCGCGTACAAGGCCGCGACCGAGTTCAAGGGCAAGCCCACCGTCATCCTGGCCCACACGGTCAAGGGCTACGGCCTGGGCACCCACTTCGAGGGCCGCAACGCGACCCACCAGATGAAGAAGCTCACCCTCGCGGACCTCAAGGCCTTCCGCGACCACCTGCGGATCCCGATCACGGACGACCAGCTCGAAGCGGACCTCTACCGGCCCCCGTACTACCACCCCGGCATGGACTCCCCCGAGATCCAGTACCTGATGGAACGCCGCCGCGCGCTCGGCGGCTTCGTCCCCGAACGCCG
>NZ_MQTS01000171.1 GCF_020532825.1 Arthrobacter sp. SO3 | reverse complement strand
TGCGAAAGTGAACTTGGCGTCGTCGCCTTCGCCGTCCACATCCACTACAACAATGTCGCCGGCATGGATCTCGCCGAAGAGGATCTTCTCGGAGAGCTGGTCCTCGATCTCGCGCTGGATGGTCCGGCGCAGCGGCCGGGCACCCATCGCGGGGTCGTAGCCGCGGGTTGCCAGCAGGATCTTGGCCGCGGGCGTGAGCTCGATGCCCATGTCCTTGTCCTTGAGGCGCTTCTCCAGCCGGCCGACGAACATGTCCACGATCTCGATGATCTCGTCCTGGGTCAGCTGCGGGAACACCACAACATCGTCAACACGGTTCAGGAACTCGGGACGGAAGTGCTGCTTGAGCTCCTCCGTGACGCGGGCCCGCATCCGGTTGTAACCGGTCTGCGTGTCCGTGCCGGACTGGAAACCGGTGGCAACGCTCTTGGAGATGTCCCGGGTGCCGAGGTTGGTGGTCATGATGATCACGGTGTTCTTGAAGTCCACCACCCGGCCCTGGGAGTCGGTAAGACGGCCGTCTTCCAGGATCTGCAACAGCGAGTTGAAGAGATCGGCGTGAGCCTTCTCCACTTCGTCGAACAGGACCACGGAGAACGGACGACGGCGGACCTTCTCGGTCAGCTGCCCGCCTTCCTCGTAGCCCACGTAGCCCGGAGGGGCACCGAAGAGACGCGAGACCGTGTGCTTCTCCGAGTACTCGGACATGTCCAGGGTGATCAGGGCGTCTTCCTCACCGAAGAGGAATTCGGCCAGGGCCTTGGCGAGCTCGGTCTTACCGACACCGGTGGGGCCGGCGAAGATGAACGAACCACCCGGACGCTTCGGGTCCTTCAGGCC
>NZ_MQTS01000170.1 GCF_020532825.1 Arthrobacter sp. SO3 | reverse complement strand
TGCACCCACGCGGGGCCGGATCCCCGGAATGGCGGGGGCCCGCGGGGGAACGGGAGAAATTTGCGGTGAACCGCGGGATTCCGAGTTCTGGCTGTGGCAGATGCCGAGGGAGCGGCTGGGGAGCTCACTGTGTTGCAGCATCCTGGAAGGCCGTACGCTCTGCTGACTCGTCCAGCCGGCCCACGCTGCGCGTGTTTGAACTTCCGCCCGAGGGGCTCAGCGCGGGCAGATCGAAGTCGGGATGCCGAGTGGTCGTCTGCGGCCAGCGATGCCTCTTTACCGGGTGAGCGGCCCTCCCTACGTGGACTGGCAGCGCCGCTCACCCGGAAATAAGTTAGCTGCGCTTGAGGAAAAGGCTGACGTCGTCGTTGCTGATCAGGTCCGGGACGGTCCAGCCGTCCAGGTCGTATTCGGCCAGGCACTGGTCCGCGAAGCCCTTCATATAGTCCGTGGTGCCCTGGGCCTGCGCGGCGAAGAGGATCTCGGCCTTCACGTTCTCGTGGTTGCCGGAGTAGTTCCGCTCGTAGAGTTCATGCCGGCCGCCAAACTCGGTGCCGATCGAGTCCCAGAGCAGCTTCATCAGCTTCACCCGGTCCACGGCCTCTACGCCGTCGGAGCCGCGGACGTACTTGTCCAGGTACGGCCGGATTTCCGGGGTCTTGAAGTCCAGGGCCGAGGAGTTCAGGTAGATCAGGCCCGATGCGACGTCCTGTTCGATGATTTCCTTGATCCGCGGGTACCCGATAGACATGAACATCCGGTAGGACAGGCCATAGTCCAGCTTGGGCAGAACGGTGCCGTTCGGGCCCGCATCCGGGTTCAGGGTCATCCCGTCGATGAGCGCGTAGAACATATTCCGCCATCCCAGGACCTCCCCCACCCGGGTCTGGACGCCGCGGAAGTCCTGCGTCCCGGCGACCTCCAGGGCCTTCATCAGCAGCCCAGCGATAAAGTCCAGCTTGGTGGCGAGGCGGATCACGCCCTGAAACGTGAAGCGGTTGATGAATCCGGTCTGCGGGAAGAAGTTGTTGATCTTCTCCACGTCCCCGTAGGCAAAGACGTTCTCCCACGGGATCAGGACCTTGTCGAAGACGAACACGGAGTCGTTCTCGTCCATCCGGCTCGAGAGCGGGTAGTCGAACGGGGTTCCCATCACCGCGGCCTGATGGGCGTAGGAGGCACGGCTGATCAGCTTCACCCCGGGCGCGTCCATCGGCACCGTGCAGATCAACGCGAACTCCTTGCGCTTGATCGGCAGCCCGTAGTGCGCGATGAAGTTGTAGTTGGTGATCGCCGACCCGGTCGCGACGACCTTCGCGCCGGAGACGATCAGTCCGGAGTCCGTTTCCTTCTCGACCTTCATGAACACATCCCCGACCTGGTCCGGGGGCAGGTGCCGGTCCACCGGAGGGTTGATGATCGCGTGGTTCCAGTACAGGACCTTCTCCTGGGACTCCTTGTACCAGCGCTTGGCGTTCTCCTGGAACGGCTCGTAGAAGTCCGGCATGCCGCCAAGGGTGCCCAGGAACGCCGCCTTGTAATCGGGCGAGCGGCCCAGCCAGCCGTAGCTCATCCGCGCCCAGGTCTCGATCGCGACGCGGTCCTTCTTCAGGTCCTCGACGCTGTGCGGGGTGCGGAAGAACGACATCGTCTTGCCGCCGGACCCGGTGTCGGTGGGCACCATCAGCTTGTCCTGCAGCTCGGGCTTGTGCATCGCGTCGTACAGCCGGGCGGCCATCCGGATCGAGTTCCGGAACGCCGGGTGGGTCGTGACGTCCTTGACACGCTCACCATAGATCCAGACCTCGCGGTCATCCTGCAGGGACTTGATGTACTCATCCCCGGTCATCGGCATCTTCGGATTCGCCGGCGTCGTTCTGTCACTCATCGACGGCGTGGACGACGCCGAGGTATCGGCGGCGGGAACTGACTGGTCAACAATTTCGGTCATGATCGTCCCTTTCAGGGGAGGGGTCTCTGAGCGGTGAGGAAGTTTCAGGCGTGCTTGGTTTGATGCCGGTTAGTGCGGCGTGGAGCCGTGGAGCGGCTTGAAGGAGCTGGAGCCGGCGAACCAGCCCGATTCGGGGGCGTCACCGGAGTGATCCCAAGGGGCCCCCTCAACGAGCCGGCCGATCTGGCGGAATTTGCCGCCGAAGAACAGGAGCGGTTCCCGCTTGGTGATTTCCATGCCGATGACCTCGCCGACGACGATGATGTGGTCGCCGCCGTCGTAGACGTTCCACGGCCGGCATTCGAGCGTGGCGGCATTCCGGGTCAGCACCGGGACATTGCCGTCCAGGGTCCATTCCGGCTCCTCGTCGAGGACCTTGCCAGCGAAGTGCAGGGCCACGTCCATCTGTTCGAGGGACAGGATGTTAATGGCGAAGGCGGCACCTTCGAGGTAGCGGGCGGCGCGCGAGGTCCGGGTCAGGGTGACCTGGGCGAGCGGCGGGTCGAGGGATACCGCGGTGAAGGCATTGACAGTGGCGCCGTGGGGGACGCCGTCGTCGGACCGGCAGGTCACCACCGTGACGCCGGTGGCAAACGTGCCGAAAGCGTGGCGCAGTTCGCGGGTGTCAATGGCCCCCATGACTTCCTGAGTCATCGACTTCTCCTTTCTGCTGGTGTTCACTGCCGTGTCGGCGGTCTAATTTTGGGCGAGCGGCCTGACGGCGGGTGCGGGTGGTGTACGGCTTGGGCCCGGGGTCGAAAGTGTTCCGGCCCCGGGCCCGGGACTGGAGCTTTAGTCCTGGGGGTCGAGAACGAACTTGTAGGTGACTTCGCGGCCCTTGCCGTCGGCGCGCTCTGTGGGGGCGAGGACGAGTTCGGGCTTCACGGCCGAGGCGATGTCGTCAGCTACGTGCTCGTCGCCTTCGAAGTAAAGCTGGGTGGTGACGAGCTGGTGCTCCGGCGCTGAAACCTTCAGGTGAAGGTGGGCGGGCCGCCAGGCGTGCCAGCCCGCAGCGCCGATGAGGGCACCGCAGGCGCCGTCGGTGGGGATCTGGTAAGGCGCCGGCTGCATGGTGTTGATCTGGAAGTTTCCCTGGGCGTCGGCACTGATGGAGCCGCGGAGGTTCCATTCCGGCAGCCCGGGGGCGAACTGGGAGTAGAAGCCAAGGTCATCGGCGTGCCAGAGTTCGATCAGCGCCCCGGCGAGCGGCTCGCCGGCGACGTTCGTGACCTGGCCCTGGAACAGCAGCGGGGTGCCGGGTTCGTCGTCGCGCATCGGCAGGGTGGCCGGGGTGTTGAGCGTGGGGGCGTCCGGGACGTAGTAGGGTCCCTCAATGGTGCCCTTGGAGCCGTGCCGGTTGGCGTTGGCGACCTCCTCAACTGAGTGTTCCACCCAGACGTCCAGGAACAGCGGCCATTCGCCGTCCTCGCCGACCTGGATGAGCCAGGCCTTGAAGGCGTTGTACTCGTCGTAGGTGACTTTCTCATCCAGGACGGTGTCGTTGATGGCCTTGATGACGCGGCCGGCCAGCGTGCTGACGCGTTCCTGGCTTGTGCCGGCGCCGATGTGCTTGTTCTCCCGAAAGCGGGCGGTGGCCCCCGCGCCCGAGGATGCGGCGGTGGCTTGGGTTTCCGTTGTCATGGTGACTCCCTTGTCAAAGAACGGTTGATCCGGAACCTTGGTCAGAAACGGTTCGAGGGTTCCGGCATGTCGTGCCTGATGCCGCTTAGTGCTGCGCATCACATCCGGTGTTGTTTCAACGGTAGGCCCCTCATTGAGCGAGGGGAAATACTTATTTCCCGCTCATTGAAAGCTTTTCGATATGAATTCAGCGCGTGCTATTCGACGGCGGACGGGTGCTTGGCCAGCGGCGTGACTTTGATGTCCATGTATGGGAAGAGCGGCAGTCCGGACAGCAGCGTGTGCAACGCGTCGTTGTCCGCGACGTCGAAGACCGAGTAGTTGGAGTACTCGCCCACGACCCGCCACAAATGCGGCCAGCGGCCGTCGTGCTGGAGCTCGTGGGAGTACTCCCGTTCCTCCGCCTTGATGGCGTCGGCGCGTTCTTTGGGCATGTCCAGCGGAATATGCACGTCCATGCGGACCATGTAGAGCATGTGGTTCTCCTTGCGGTGTGGGGTTTCTGAGGGCAGGTGCGGCCGGGGAGGTCTAGTCCTGACGGTACTTCTGCAGCTTGTCGGCATCGATGGCAGCACCGACGCCGGGGACCTCGCGGACCCGGATGGCACCGTCGTTGATTTCGAGCGGCTCCGCGAGCAGGTCGTCCGTCATGTCCAGGTAGTTGGAGAGCTCCCCGGCCCGCCGGGAGCTGGCCTCGAAGGCCGCGCCGAAGGTGACCGTGGCGAGGCTGCCGACCTGGGTGTCGATCTGGTTGCCCATCGTGACGTCCACGCCGAGGCCCTCGCAGAGGCCGAGGATCTGCTGGGCCTCGGTGAAACCGCTGCGCGCGGTCTTAATGCAGATCGCGTTGCTGCCGCCGGAGAGCAATTCCCGGGAGACATCGCCGAGGGTGGGGACGCTTTCGTCGCCCACGATGGGGATGCTGGAGCTCTGCACGAGCCGGCGCCGTCCCATCGCCTCGCCGGCATCGCACGGCTCCTCCAGCATGGACAGTCCCAGGCCTTCGGTCCGGCGGAGGACCTCCATGGCCTCGTTCGCCGTCCACCCGCGGTTGGCGTCGAGGTAAATTTCGGTGTCCGCACCGAGACCCTGCCGCAGCACATGGCAGGCCTCGACGTCCAGGGAGAGCGGCCGCCGGCCAACCTTGAGCTTGAATGTGTCGATGCCGTACGTTTCACGGAACCGCAGCGCTTCCTCGAGGAGCTCGGCGGCGGGCTTGAAGCCCAGCATGTGCGAGACCCGCATGCTGTCGGTGAAGCCCCCAAGCAGTTTGTGCACCGGGGTGCCCAGAGAAATCCCGATGACATCCCAGAGCGCAATATCCAGGGCCCCCTTGGCCGTGGGGTTGTTGACCGTGCGCCGGAGCAGCTGCTGGACTTTGGAGCGGTCCATCGGGTCCAGCCCGATGAGCTGCGGGGCAAACACCTTGGTCACCACCGACACGATCGAATCCTGGGTTTCGCCGTACGTGTAGGGCCGCGGAGGAGTGTCCGCCACCCCCCAGATACCGGTGTCCGTCTGGATCCGGACCAGCACATGTTCCGCGGCGCTCACCTCTCCGCTGGCGAACTTCAGCGGCCGCGCATACGGGATGGCATAGGGGATGGCCTCGATACGTTCGATCTTCACGGCGTCTGTCCTTTGGTGGCTGGCGACTTACCTGCGGGGGGCTGCTTAGCAGGGAGGGAATCGAAGAGACCGAGGAAGGCGCACAACAGCGGCGTTTCCTTGTCGCTGTTCCATGCCACTGCCAGGTCCACCGGCGGGGGGTTCCGGAGCGGCCGGAAGGCAACGCCCTGGAAGGAAAACATCCGCGATGTCATGGGAACGAGTGCTATGCCCATACCGGAGGCCACGAGCGAGAGCAGCGTGGAGGTCTCCTTTGCTTCCTGGACGACCCGGGGCTGGAATCCGGCCTTGCGGCAGGCGTCGATAAAGATGCTGCTGACCGCGGAATAGCTGGGATATCCGATGAAGCCCTCTTCGGACAGGGCGGCCAGCTCCAGCATTCCCTTCTCTGCCAGCGGCGAGTCCGCGGGTAAGGCCGCCACCAGCTGGTCCTGTTCCAGCAGCTTCAGGGCGATGGCCCCCGAATGGACAGGTGGGCGGAGGACGGCAGCATCGAGCCTGCCCTCCTCCAACGCAGCTTCCATCTGCGGCGTCAGCATTTCGCCCTGGACCGTGATGCGGAGCCCGGGCAGGGTGCGTCGCGCGGCCTGGACGATGATTGGCATTAGCCGGTATGTGGCGGTGCCGGTGAACCCTACGCGGAGCACTCCGGTGGCGCCTTCGCCAACCTGCCGCACGTCGGATTCAAGGACTTCCAGTTCCTGGAGCATCACCCGCCCCCGGTCCAGCAGGACCTGACCTGCCGGCGTCAGCTCTACTTTCCTGGTAGTCCGGACCAGCAGCGGGGTGCCCAACTGTTCCTCCAGCTGCCGGATCTGCTGGGACAGCGGCGGTTGCGCCATATGGAGCCTGGCGGCGGCCCTGCCAAAATGCCGTTCTTCTGCAACGGCTATGAAGTACTTGAGATGTCGCGTCTCCATTGATGCCCCTCAGTAGGTCTGCTGGCGCAATGCCATGCAGAAACAAGCCTAAGAGCGCATATTAGTAAAAAGAAATACCCATTTATCCACGACTAGGATGGCTTAGGTCCTAATTGGCCCCGGCAATCACCAGTGACACGTTGTCACCGCCTGCCCTTGATCCGCCTGTCGGCGGTCGCGGCTTTGAGTGCCAGTTCGGCGGTGCCGCGGTAGCCGGCTGCAATTCCTGAGTTGATCAGGGCCTCTTCGCGCTCCTCGGACGTCCACCGGACATCGACGCTATCTTGAGTCAGAGGCACCTGCGGCAATACCAGCCCAACTTTGGCAAACGCAACGAGCAGAAGGTCCCTCGCCGGCTTCCTCAGACAGTCAGACCCGAATGGAGGCCGGCAGGCGCGGGGCCATACAGTTAGCGTTCGGTAAACGGAACGGCAAACCGCCATTCAAGCTGGGATTCAACCAGCTCGCCGTCTTCGTCAGACAGTCAGTCGGTCCCCTGCTCAGCCACGACCATGAATATGGGCGAAACCTTGCGGCGACGCTCACGACTTATCTGGACCTGTCGCAACACCACGCCCGTACGTGTGCCGCCTTGCACATCCACACGAACACGCTTTACCAGCGACTTGAACGAATCACCGCGCCCATCGGCCCCGGATGGAAAGAACCTTCCCGCAGCCTCGACGTTCAACTCGCCTTACATCTGAACGGTTTAATGATTTCACTAAGCCAGGCAACCCCTGCAAGCAGACATAAGGCAGAAGACAATGGAAATCCCGGATGAGAGGCAGACGCCTGAAGGGAAGGATCGAGCGGTCTTGCCGTCGGCGAATTCTCAAGGCATTGCAAGCGGGATCGCCAGCTACGGGAATGTCAGTCGCGGTACAGCACTAACGCGTCGCTTTGGCCGCCCCCGCCGCAAAACGCGACGGCTGCCCCGCCACAGACCCTGGATTTCAGTTCCTGAACCGCGTGAGGTGTGACGTAAAATTCCGGTGCCTGATGCTCCGATGGGGTGCCCCGTGCCGGCCGCGGCGCCTTGTTTCAATAACTCATGCCGCCGAACGAAACGAGAGCCGTTCGCGCTCGATCACTTGAGCGCGGGCCCCGAGCGTCCGTCCCATTCGAACCGTCTTGACCACAGGCCTTCAGTTTGAGAGCCTTTGGGCCTTTACCGCTCAATTTAATGCGCTACGGGAGGAACAGCCATGGACCCGATTGTCAGTAAAAGGGATGCCGGTCAGATCGTGCGGGCAGCGCAATTCCGGTCGGGAGTGTCCTGGGCCGCGATCGCACAGGCGATAGGTAAGGATCCGGTCTGGGTCGTTGCCGCACTACTCGGCCAGCACCCGTTGACGGCGGCGGACGCAGAGATCGTCGGAGGGTTGCTGGCTTTGGATCCGAAGGTCCGGGAGGCTCTGCAAATGCAGCCCTACCGCGGTTCCTTCGATTCGCCGGTGCCATCGGACCCGACGATATACCGGCTCTATGAAGCGATCAACGTGTACGGGCCCGCGATCAAGGAGCTCATTCATGAAGAATTCGGCGATGGCATCATGAGCGCGATCAATTTCAAAGTCGACATCCAGCGCCGTGAGGACCCGGCAGGAGACCGGGTCGTCATCACTCTGGACGGCAAATTCCTGGACTACAACTGGTAGATTCTCTCCGGCCACCCGGATCGCCCCTCAAAGGCCGGGAGCTGCGGGGCAGACCTGGGCGGTACTTGACGATTGGCAGGGGCGGGCCGAACTGCTCCTCGGCCACCCGGGAGTGGTCGTTGTCGGCGACCAGTGTCGCGGGGTAGAAGTAGCCGACCCGGTTCTGGGTCTGTGACGCCCTCACCGGAGTCGCCCGGAATACGCCGATGGTCGTGGGCCCAGGCGAGAACAACGTTCTCGTCCCCCTGCAAACCAGGCCCAGTTCGACACCGTCACCCCGTCTGGGGCAGGCCGCCAAGAACTCCGGTCCCCGCACACTCACCGGCTGGAACCCGGACTACATCGAGAACGGCTGAACCGCGCTAAGTATGAATCCAAGAGCGTTGATCAATGCCACTGCGGCTATGCCATATCCAATGACAAGGGCAGCCATGGCGGGCCCACCGCCTCATTCCCCTCAGAGGGGTTTGATCGAGGGCAACGTGGCTAGCTCCGACCGGTAAAACAGCTAAGACAGCGACTCCGGATACTCAGCATTTGGATGCGGCGATGACGGGGAAAATGATGGCTGCGGCGGCGGACTGGTGGGAAGGCCATGGCAGCAGGTCCCACCAGTTCCTGAAATTCGTCCTCGAAGCCCGCCTACCGGCTGGCCAGGCTCAGCGAGCTCCTGATCTGCTCCGGATCAGTGGCCATGTCATGCCGTTCCCCCCGCATTCCTGCATGAACAGGTATCAGAGCGGAAAATCCGGACCTGCCGCAACCCTGGGTCGATCTAAAGAATAATCAGCAAATCATGTTGTACGCGGCCCTAGCCACCATGAAGTAGTGAACGTGAAAACCCAACGGAAGGACCAACGAGGATGAACACCCATAATGGACTCCGCAGGGCGGTACCCGGTCCGCCGTAGTCAGCCGCTCCCCCACACAACCAAATAGGCCGTTCCGGGACCCCACACAACCCGGAACATCAGATCAGAGGCGAGAGTGTGGACACTGTTCACACGAAAATAGCACCAAAAGGCCCCTGAACTGCGGAAACACTGTGCCCGAGGTGGGACTCGAACCGGGTTCCGGGCCTTGCGTTTCCGCCACTCCCCCGAAAACCTCTCCAATCCGGCCCAGTCCGGCACCAGTACGACCCGATCCGAAGCCCAAGGTGTGCACATTGTGCACACCCCCTTTACTGCCTTGCGGCAGCAGCACCGAAGCAGGTGAGGACACCTCCGCTGTCGCCCGGCTACCTGCATTTCCCGCTTCAAGACCTCGGGTCCGCAGAGACTGATTTCGCAGCCCGTAAACATCTTCGTCTGCTTCAAGAACCGTACTCACGGCCATCCACCTCCTCTCCCTCATCTCATGGCGGAACCGGCAGAAACCGACATGACACCCCACCTGCCGCCCCAGCATTGGCAGGGTGCGACACTTCTTTGTCGTGGGCTCAGGTTACGTCCCGCTGAGTGGTGGAGTTTTCTCGACACCGTGCAGGTCAGTTATTTGATTATGCTGCCGTGAGTTCAGGG
>NZ_MQTS01000017.1 GCF_020532825.1 Arthrobacter sp. SO3 | reverse complement strand
AGCAGGGGTCCCCGGTCACTACCGAAGCAGATGTCTACGGCGGGGAGGGCTACATCATCGATGCAGGCTACTGGCGGAATATCTGCTCCACCGGCTTCGGCGCGTACAGCGCGGCCGGACTGCCGGTCGTCCTGACGGCCGGGCACTGCGCCGAAGACGGCACAGCCACGGTCTCCGGTCTTGAGCCTCCGGCCTCCTCCACAGCAGGCCATTCGTTGGCGCCCCTGCCAGGCAGCCTTCTGCCGCTGGGCAGCTTTGGATTCAGCCAGTTCGGGGGACCCCATAACTCCCCGGTCCTGGACCCCCTGTGGGAAGCAGGTGATCCGGTAGACCCCGGCAACGTGGGCACAGACATCGCCGTCATCGAGGGAATCAACGGCGGAGTCAACCTCCAGCCGGCCGCCACGACATGGGCCGACGCCGCGAACCCCGCCGCCAGCTCCGTGAAGATCATCGGCACGGTTGCCCCGTTCCAGGGCCAGGACGTGTGCCGCTCCGGGCGGACCACGGGCTGGTCCTGCGGGCAGGTGGATGAAACCGGGATCTACGTGGTGGGCGGCAGAACCATCGCCCCGGAGGATGTCCGTGCCTTCCGCGGTTTCCTTTCCAGGAACGTCCAGTCCGGCGGCGGAGACTCCGGCGGGCCCTGGATCAGCGGCAACTTCGCCGTGGGCACCCATTCGGCCGGCGAGCGTCAGGCGGGGCCCGATGAACCGCCGGTCCCGAATTTCGCCATTGCCACGACCCTCGAGGACGCCCTCACCAAGATCCCGGACGGCGTACAGCTACAACTGTTCCTGAACAAGCCCGAGCTCGTCGCGCCGGAGACCCCGGCCGTCATGGCCGGGCAAGCCATCACGGGCCGGGTCCCGGCGGCCCCGGCGTCGGCCGTTGCCGCCAACTCGAAAGTACGCATCACCGTCGATAAGAAAACCGCGGAGGTGCCCGTCGACGCCGCCGGCAACTGGGCCTTCCCGGCCCCCCAAACCACCGGCAAACTGACCCTCACCGCCGAGACGGTGAACGGATTCAGCCGCTCGGGCGCCGCTACCTTGACCGTCAGCGTGACAAACCTGGACGCACCGGTGATCACCACCCCGGCCGAGGGGGCAGCACTGAAGTCGGTCACCCGCATCGACGGCACCGGAACCCCCGGGCTAACGGTGAAACTCACGGGCGACATCAACGGCTCCGCAGCCGTCGCACCGGATGGCGATTGGACCATCCCCGTCGACGGACCCGCGCCCGGCAGGCTCGCCATCCACGCCGTCCAAACAACCCCCGGCGAGGTGGACAGCCCCGCCGTCACCCGGAACTTCACCCTCGCCCCTGCGGCACTGGCCGTCACCACCATCGGGGACGGTGCGACCCTCAGCCAGGACGCGCTTCCCGGGTCAATCTCCGGGACCGGCATCGACGGCGCCGACGTTTCGGTGCTGATCGACGGACAGCCCGTCGGCACGACAAGGGCCGGTGCCCGCGGGGTCTGGAGCATGCCGTTCCCCGCCGGTCTCGCGCCGGGGGAGCACACTCTTTCCGCCACCCAGGCGGTCGACGGCGTTGCCTCGGACCCGCTGCTGGTGGCCTTCAGCCTTGACGCACCGGCGGCAGTTCCCCCGGTGGTGCCGGCAGGGCCCGACACCCCGGCCACCCAGCCGGCAGTGCTCCCGGCCGGCTCCGGCCAGCAGCCGGACACTGGCGCCGGCGTGTTGGCCGACACCGGCGCCGGGTCCCTCCTGCCGACGGCGGGGCTCGCCGGCGCCACGATCCTGCTGGGCGGGTTCCTGCTGGCCGGTGTTCACCTGGCCGGGGCACGGCGCCGCGCGGTCCGTTAGGTACGGCGGCCGACGACCGCCGTCGTCGGTCAGCGCCGTTGTCCGCCTCGACTAGGGCCGCCAACGGCTATCTTCCGCCGGTAATCTCAGTCGCTACTGGAAGTCAGCCAGCCAGAGGTCCGGGCCGAACACCTCGTACTGGATGTCTTTGGCCGGCACGCCACCGGCCACCAGCGCGCTCCGGACGGACTTCAGGAACGGCAGGGGGCCGCAGAGGTAGTACTCGGCGTCGTCGGGGAGTTCCACGGCCCCGACGTCCATAAAGCCCGAGAACCCGGAGCCGGCCGCAGCCGCGCCTGCGGCGGGATCCACGGTGGGATTGAGGAACCAGGTCTTCAACGTCCCGTCCGTCAACGCGGCCAGATCCTCCCGGACCTGCCCCCGGAGCGGGAACGACGCCTCGCTGTCATCGGCATGCAGCAGTATCACCTGGCGCTGGGAGCCGGACTTGACGAGGTGCGAGAGCATGCCGGCCATCGGGGTGATCCCGATCCCCGCGCTGGCCAGCACCAGGGGCCGGTCCGTGTACTCCAGCACCACATCGCCGAAGGGCGCCGAGAGCACCACCTCGTCGCCCGCCTGGATCTCGTTGTGCAGCAGATTGGACATCTCGCCGTCGGGAGTTTCGAGGCCGTGGACGCGCTTCACCGCGAACTGCCGGTGCTGCCCGTCGTCGGCCTTCGTGAGGCTGTACTGCCTGGGCTGGTGGACGCCGTCGTGCATGGGCAACTTGATGGTGACGTACTGCCCGGGCAGGGACGGCTTGACCTCGCGGTCGTCCATCCGCTCGACCACGAACCGGACGACGTCGTCCGTCTCCTGGACCTTCCCGGCCACCCGCCAGGTCCGCCAGATCGTTTCCGGGGTGAGGTGCACCGCGTTGTAGAGCCCACGTTCCTTGTTGATGAGCATGTTTGCCATCAGCCAGTAGACCTCGTCCCAGGCTGCGGCGACATCGGGCGTGACGGCATCCCCCAGCACATCCACGATGGCCCACATCAGGTGGTCATGGACAACCTGGTACTGGTCCGGACTCAACCCCAGCGAGACATGCTTGTGGGCGACCCGTGACAGGAGGTGGTCCGGAATCTGGTCCACGTTGTCCACGAGCAGCCCGGCGAACGCCGCAATGGAACCGGCGAGGGCCTGCTGCTGGCGCCCGTCCGCCTGGTTGCCCCGGTTGAAGAGCCCGTCCAGCAGGTCCGGCCGCGCCTCGAACATGTGTTTGTAGAAGCGCTTGGCGATCTCCTCGATGTTCTCGCCGACGACGGGCAGCGTTGCCTTGATGACGGGAAGCGAGGTGTCTGAGAGCATGGTGGATCCCTTCCGGTGTGACCGGTTATACCCAGTGATGTCGGGCGAATCAGCACTTCCACGCTAACAGTCCGGGCACGGAGCCTTCCGGGTCCATCGGCCCTACACCGACGGGCGGGATGGGGGTAGGCAGGCCCAGCAGCGCATTCCATGCCGGCTGCGCTGCTGGGCAACTGCGCTCGTCAGGACCGGCCCGACCGCTCAGCGGTCATCACAGTCCCCACGCCCTTTGGCCGAGTCGACCACCTGGACCGCAACGCCGAGGGTGCCATCGTCGAGACTGCCCCAGGCGTACACAATCGTGTTCTTACCCTTCGTGACCGGAACATCTGCCGGGCCGATCAGGGGTTCGGTGGTCCCGGCGGCCGCAACCGAGGCGGACACCGTCCCGGCCTTAAGCGTCAGCACCTTCTGCTCGGCGTTAGTCAGGTCCTTGATGACCGGGGTGCCGCCGGCAAGGACGTCGACGGCCGGCGCCGCCGCCACGTGCCGGACCGTCAGCTTCCCTTCGCCCTTGGGGCTGGCCGAGGTGTTGTTCTTGAACAGGGTGGCCGTGGGCGCTCCGGACGCATCCAGGTGCGCCACAGCGGTGTAGTTCCGGCCCTCCTTGAGATGGACCTTGACCGGGCCGATCACCGGGTTGTCGGCGCTGGTGGCGTCGGCGGCCGTGATGGCGATCTTGTAGTCCCCGCCGTCAAGCTTCAGGGGGCCCGCAAGAGTGCCGGGCTCGAAGTTGTCCAGGGTGAGCTTGCCATCCACCCACACATCCACGGTGAGCCCAGGCACGCCGTGCAGAACGGACAGGAGGGCATCGTCGCTGTGGTGCCTGCCGCCGTCGTGGTTCCCGCTGGCCTGGGCCGGGGCTGCGAAGGTGAGCGCCGCCAGCATGGACAGGGCCCCGGCGGCATAAACGGATTTGCGCATTTCAAAACTCCTCATTGAGTTGCCCGGATCCGGGCGGTGATTTGCTTACACCGTTACTACCGGCCGGGGACCCTGTTTGGATGCAGCTGCCGGGATCCTTTCCCTCAGGCCCTGCGGTCCAGCAGCAGGTTGGTGATCCGCAGCGTGCAGAGCCGCTCCCCGGCCGCATTGTTGATCAGCACCTCGTGGGTGGTGACGGTGCCCCCGAGATGGATGGGGGTCGCCGTGATCGTGATCAGGCCCTCCCGCGCCGACTTGTGGTGGGTGGCGGAGACATCCACGCCGACCGCGGTCTTGCCCAGCGTGCTGGCGTGGATGACCGCGGCCCAGGAGCCCACGGCCTCCCCGACTGCCAGCGAGGCGCCGCCGTGCAGCAGACCGAACGACTGCCGGTTGCCTTCCACCGGCATGGTCGCCACCACGCGCTCCACGGATTCCTCGATGATCTTCACGCCCATTTTTTCGTCGAGTTCGCCAAGGGTGATCTTCCACAGCTCGGCATTGCGGGGCTCGGGCGTCATAACTTCTCCTCTTTGGCCGGAAATTCAAGGGCTCAGGCCGGTCAGTGCGGCCGCAGCTAGTGTGCGGCAGGCCTCATTCATGTACTGTAGACATATTACCGAACGGACGGTCAGTAATGCTGGCCGTGTTGATCTTGCCCCTGTTGGAAGGACCCGTCAACGATGACCACCACTGCAACTGCTCCGGAACCCACAGTAGACACTGTCGAGATCGTTCCCAGCTTCATCCGGGATTCCTGGTGGACCCCCGACGCCGGCTCCGCGGCCGGCGCGGCTTCCGTTCTGGACGCCAGCACCGGTGAACTCCTCGCCAAGGTGAGCACCGAGGGACTGGACCTTGCCGCCGTCGTGGATTACGGACGCACCACCGGCCAGGCGGAACTCGGCAAACTGACTTTCCACCAGCGCGCCCTCAAGCTCAAGGAGCTGGCGCAGTATCTGAACGGCCGCCGCGACGAGTTTTACGCGCTCTCCGCCCAGACCGGCGCCACCAAGATCGACTCGATGGTCGACATCGACGGCGGAATCGGCGTGCTCTTCACCTTCGGTTCCAAGGGCCGGCGCGAACTCCCCAACGCCCAGGTGATCGTGGACGGCCCGATGGAGGTCCTGTCCAAGGACGGTTCCTTCGCCGGCGAGCACATCTACACCCGCATCCCGGGCGTCGCGGTGCAGATCAACGCCTTCAACTTCCCGGTGTGGGGCATGCTCGAGAAGCTGGCCCCCGCGTTCATCGCCGGCGTCCCCACGATCGTCAAGCCCGCCACCCCCACCGGCTACGTCACCGCCGCCGTGGTCAAGGCGATCATCGAATCCGGCATCCTGCCCAAGGGTTCGCTGCAGCTGATTTCCGGTTCGGTCCGCACCATCCTGGACCACCTCGACTACCGCGACATCGTGGCCTTCACCGGCTCCGCCTCCACCGCCAACACGCTCAAGTCCCACGTCAACGTGGTCAGGGGCGGGGTCCGCTTCACCTCGGAAACCGACTCCCTGAACGCCTCGATCCTGGGCCCGGACGCCGTCAAGGGCACGCCGGAATTCGACGCCTTCATCAAGTCCCTCGTCACCGAGATGACCGCCAAGGCCGGCCAGAAGTGCACCTCGATCCGCCGTGCCATCGTGCCGCAGGAGCTGGTGCAGGACGTCATTGCCGCCGTGGGGGAGCGGATCCAGGAACGCATCGTCCTCGGTGACCCGCGCGCCGAAGGCGTCAACATGGGCGCCCTGGCGTCCCTGGAGCAGCTCGCCGATGTGCGTGCCGCCGTCCAGTCCATGCTCGACGCCGGCGGCGAACTCGCCTACGGCACGCTCGATTCACCGAAGGTCACCAGCGCGGACGGCACCGTCGGCGTCGTCGAGGACGGCGCGTTCATGTCCCCTGTGCTGCTGGGCTGGGCGGACCCGGAAGCCGAAGAGGTCCACTCGCTGGAAGCCTTCGGCCCAGTCTCCTCGGTGATCGGCTACACGGACCTGGCCGACGCCGTCCGCCTCGCCGCCCGCGGCGGCGGCTCGCTCGTCGCCTCGGTCTGCACCAACGACCCCGACGTCGCCCGCGAACTCGTCACCGGCATCGCTGCGCACCACGGCCGGGTGCACATGCTCAACCGTGAGGACGCGCGCAGTTCCACCGGCCACGGTTCGCCGGTTCCGCACCTGGTCCACGGCGGCCCGGGCCGCGCCGGCGGCGGCGAGGAGCTCGGCGGCATCCGCTCCGTCCTGCACCACATGCAGCGCACCGCCATCCAGGGCTCACCGAACATGCTGACCGCCGTCACGGGCGTCTGGCACACCGGCGCCGACCGCAACTTCACCCTCGAGACCGAAGGCCAGCACCCGTTCCGGAAGCACCTGAGCACCCTGCACATCGGTGACGCGATCCGCTCCGGGCTGCGCGAAGTGACCCTGGACGAGATCACGAAGTTCGCCAACTCCACCGGCGACACCTTCTACGCCCACACCAACGCGGAGGCCGCAGCGGCCAACCCGTTCTTCCCGGGCATCGTGGCGCACGGCTACCTGCTGCTGGCCTGGGGCGCCGGATTGTTCGTGGAGCCCGCACCGGGCCCCGTGCTGGCCAACTATGGCCTGGAAAGCCTGCGCTTCATCACTCCGGTGGCCGCGGGCGATTCCATCCGGGTCACCCTCACCGCCAAGAAGATCACCCCGCGCGAGACCGACGAGTACGGCGAGGTGGCCTGGGACGCCGTCCTGACCAACCAGAACGACGAAATCGTAGCCACCTACGACGTCCTTACCCTCGTGGAGAAGTAACCCGGCCCTGTCCCGCCGCCCTGCGCCACCCGCCGAGGTGAGATTTCGCGCCCATTGTCCCCGCGGACATGGGCGCGAAATCTCACCTCGGCGCGTATATTCTCCTGCTCTTTCCGCCCCGCACCGGCGTAAGATTTTGCTCGTAGGAGGTGGCGAAATGACCTTAGTTCTAAACAAAGCCACAACGGTCCTGCCAGTTGATGATGTCGAGCGTGCCCACCGCTTCTATGCAGAGGCGCTGGGACTCCCGCACCGTGGAGTGGCAGACGACGGAAGCGACCTATTCGGCAGCGAAGGCGGCCCCATGCTGCAGTTGATGCCTGTCAGGGACGGAATGCATTCCGAGCACACGACCCTGAGTTTTGAAGTCTCCGAGATCGAGCGGACCGTCCAGGAGATGGAGTCCAAGGGCATCCAGTTCCAGGATTACGACCTGCCGGATCTCAAGACCGAGAACCACATTTGCACAACGGATTCGGAGAAGTGCGCCTGGTTCATGGATACGGAGCACAACATCCTTTGCGTCCACGAGAACATCACTGCGGCGGCTGATTACCAGCTCTAAACCAACAGCATTTCACCCAGTACACCCAAACGAACAGCGTCCCGGCCTGCCGGGGCGCTGTTCGTTTGTCCGGGGCGGCCGCCGCCGCCGCGGGCCTCAAAGTGCCCCCGGACCGCTCGGGCGGGATCTGCGCCGAGCCACGGCCGAGGTCAGGGGAGCGATGAGGGCACGGTTAGGGCTCCCGGCGGTCCTCATGGGGGTCCTGGGCCCCGGCGTCCCCGTCAGTGGGCCGTCGTTTGTCATGTACCCGTTTCTCACCTCTGCGCCGGCCAAAAGACATCAGCGCGGACAGTACTCCCAGGACGACGAGGATTCCCGCGATGATCAGGATGAGCTGAACCGGTTCCATTGTTGTGCCTCTTCCCTCTGTAATCCGTGCTTCCGGGTCTCTGCCGCCCTGCTGGCTTTGCATACAAAGGTGGCAGCCCGGTGGGCTTGGCGGCGTCGGTTTCCCCTGGCGTATAAGCATGCTGCGCGACCGGGTCGCGGAGCCGGTGGCTGCAGCCGGGGCTACAGCATTGTTGCACCGCGGTGGGGTTCTACGGCGACGATGGTGACGTCGATCGTGCCAGGGGTGAGGCCGGTGTGGCTGATGCTTTCACGCACTCGTTGCCGAACCGTTTCGGCGACCTGGAGGGCGGTGTAGGCGATGTCGGTGGCGATCTCGAGGTGGACGCGTGCCGTTCCGTCGCTGATTGTCGCTGTGACGCCGTTGTGCCGGTAGGTGCCGTGTTGGCTGCCGGGACTGCGGAGGTTTTGCAAGGCGGCGGGAGCGAGCCGGGCCAGGAAGCCTTGGATGGCGGGTTCGAGCCTGAGGACTCCGGGTGTTTCCAGTGTGGTGCGGGTGGCGATCGAGGCGATGAGCTGGCTGGTGATGATGGAGCCTTGGAGGGGTTGCTCAGACATCGTAAAGGTCCTCAACAGTGATGTTGACGGTTCCGGCGCCAATACCGACCCCGGCCGGAAGTGCGTTGCCGATCTCTTGTCGCAACGCCTCCATTGTTCGAGGGATGACGATGCCCTGAGCGGCGGCAACCCAAAGATTGACGATGAGGCGAGGACCGGCATTGGTGGCGGTACGGGTGGTTCCGGAGGGGTGGTCTTCACCGGCCGGACTGGCGGTGGCGGAGCGTATTTCGATCCGGCAGCGTCGTGAGTGGACGCCGGGGATCGCAGCTGCCGCGACCCGGATGAGGGAGCTCAGGGCCTGTTCGCTGATCTCCGTGGTGCCGCTGTCTGCGCTGCGCAGGAGGATACTGCTGCCGCGGCGGACTTCAGCGCGGGCCACATCCATGATGGCGTTTTCGATCCCGGGACGCGGTTTCAGCGCGGGATCGTGAAGATCGCTTTCGCACAGTAAACGGGTTGCTTCACCGAGTCTTTGCAGTCGGGTTCTGGCAGTTTGGCATTGTTCACAATGTTCTTCGTGTGCGGTGGGCAGCCGGTCGATGGTGGCCCAGATGCGGTCGATGCTGCGGCCGCAGCCGAGCCGGGGGATGTCTTCTAGCGCCATTCGCTCATCCCTTCTGCTATCTCGTGCCGTGCCCGGGCGAGTGTGCCGCGAACTGCTGTCGGGCTGATCTTCAGTGTGACACCAATCTCTGCGTAACTGCGTCCGTGCATTTCCCGCAGCAGCCAGCAGGCCCGCTGTGCCGGGGGAAGCGTGTTCAGGACTGCGGTCAGGCCATCCTGTTCGGCGGACCATTCAGCCTCATGGGCCGGATCCGAACCGGCCGGCACCGCGCGGGCGCACGCTTCGGGGCTGGTGTCCATGTCCTCAGGTTGGGTGCAGTTCACGGCATGGGCGGACCGCTTACGCAGCAGGTCCAGGCATTTGTTCGTCGCCAGCCGGTAGATCCAGCCACCGAATGCATCGACGTCAGCGAGCATGGCAAGACCGCGCCAGCTCGTTGTCAGAGTCTCCTGCACGATGTCTTCGGCTTCGCCGTGGTCGTTGAGCATCCGATACGCCAGCCGGAAGATTTTGTACTGATAGGCGAGCACCAGGTGTTCGAATGCTTCCAGGTCGCCGTCCTGGGCGCGGGCGACGATGCTCCCCTCATCCAGGTCCGGTTCGAAGCCGGGGCCATGATCACCCATGCGCAGTCCATCCCGTCCGGTGACTTACCGGTGTTTGGCCCCAATATGCCACAGCCGGGCAACGTCGGGAACCGTGCCGAGGTTCCGTTGCCCAGTGAGGAAAATATTCTGCGCCATCACGTGACGATTCCTGCCGGTCTTCGTCCTTATCGGTGTAAGCACGACCACCAGTCCCACGAGGAGATGTTTTCCATGACAGAGACACCCAAAACCCCCGGAACTGCCGCTGGCGTCGTGGCCACAGCCGACGAGCAGGCGCGCGGCGGTGCGCTGGAACAAGTGAAGGCGAGGGACGCACTGCACACTGATCGCGGCGACACCACGATCGAGGAAACCGTAGTGCAGAAGCTGGCCGGCATAGCTACCCGCGAGGTTCCCGGTGTGTACGCCATGGGCAGTGCCGGCCGGCGGGCATTCAGCGCACTGACCGAACGCATTCCCGGTTCCCAGACCAATGTCAGCGGCGGCGTCAGCGTGGAAAAGGGCGAACGTCAGACAGCCATCGATGTCTCCATCGTCGTCGACTACGGGTTCTCCGTGGTGGAGGTCAGCCAGGCCATCCGCCGCAACATCATTCAGTCCGTAGAGCGCGCCACCGGGCTGGAAGTGCTCGAAGTGAACATCAATATCACCGATGTACACCTGCCCGACGAGGAACACGAAGACCAGCAGGTCCAGAAGACCCAACTGCAGTAACCACCCGTCACAGAATCCTCCGCCAAGGGGAACGGGACGATGAGGAAAAAGGATGGCTATGTCTACTACACGTTGGTGCGTGACGATAGGACTGGTACTGGGAATCGTTCTGGGCTTCGGCGGCTGGCTGGCGTTGCTGTCCGCGGTGATCCTCGGTTTTATCGGACTGCTGGTCGGCCGGGTCGCGGAAGGAAAGCTCGACGTGCAGGCCCTGTTCGGTAGAGCCTCGAGCCGATGAAC
>NZ_MQTS01000169.1:22014-26077 GCF_020532825.1 Arthrobacter sp. SO3 | reverse complement strand
GCCCATAAACTCCCGGTTTATGGGCCGTAGGTGACCCCGCGTTGCTGCCCCGGCACCCCGCGTTGCCGCCCCGGCACCCCGCGTTGCTGCCCCGGTGGCCGCTCAGCGCCGCGCCGCCTCCGGTAGGCGCGCCGCCTTCGCGTTGCCGCTCCGGCGCCCGCTCAGCGCTGCGTCTGCCGGGACGCGCTGCGCTGCGGGACGCTAGGCCTTGCGGATCAGCTTGTAGTTGGCGGCCTGGGCGACCGGGCGGATCACGATCTGGTCGAGGTTGACGTGGTGCGGTGCCACGACGGCGAACCGGACAACGTCGGCGACGTCCGCCGCGGTGAGCGGCTTCTCGACACCCTGGTAGACCTTCTCGGCGGCCGCCTGGTCCCCGCCCAGGCGGTTCAGCGCGAACTCCTCGGTCTGGACCAGGCCGGGCGCCACTTCGATCACGCGAAGGTTGTGCTCGGCCTCCTCGAGGCGCAAGGCGCCGGTGAGCGCGTGCTGGGCGAACTTCGCTGCGTTATAGCCGCCGCCGCCCTCGTAGGCGGAGAGTCCCGCCGTCGACGTCAGGTTCAGGACGGTGCCCTCACCGCAGGCGCGCAGCATCGGGAGGAACGCCCGGGTGAGCTTCATGGTGCCCAGGACGTTGACCTCGAACATCCATGCCCAGTCCTCGGTTTTGGCCTCGGCCACCCGGTCGGCGCCGCGGGCGCCGCCGGCGATGTTGATGAGCGTGTCGATGCCGCCGGCGCGGGTCACCTCGTCCACCAGCCGGGCGACGTCGGCGTCGTCGGTCACGTCTGCCGGAAGCGCGACGGCGCCGGTTTCCGCGGCGAGCGCCGCCAGCCGGTCCGCACGGCGGGCGACGGCGTACACGGTCCAGCCCTCCGTCCGGAGCGCACGGACGGTGGCCTCGCCGATCCCGGTGCTGGCGCCGGTGACAACTGCTGATTTGTTCTGGATTCCTTCAGTCATGGCACCACCCTAACGGCAAGCCCGCGGCCACCCCGCCGGGCACCCGCAGGATGAAGCCGGATGAACCCGGCTGAATTCAGTTCAGTCCCGCGCCAGGAACTCCCGCAGGACCCGGGCATGGTTGGTCTCCGGGTCCCTCGCCCCGAACAGCAGCGTCACCTTCCCGTGTTCCGCGGCCAGGTCCCGCAGCGTCTGCACGGCAGGGTTGCCGTCAAGCTCCGCCTCGTAGGCGGCGCGGAAGTCGGCGAAGCGCTCCTGCTTGTGCGCAAACTCGGTCCGCAGCGGCGGGGACGGCGCCACATCCTTGAGCCATAGGTCCAGCTGCGCGCGTTCCTTGCTGACCCCGTGCGGCCAGAGCCGGTCCCGCAGCACCCGGCAGCCGTCGTCGTCGGCGGGTTCGTCATGGATGCGCTTGATGGCGAACCGTCCGGCAGAACTTCCCTGGAAATTGCCCATCTGCGCATGCTACTGCAGCCCCCGCGGCAGGCCACGGCGGTCTCCCGGGACGGACCGTGGAAGAATTGCCCCATGGCTGAAGACACTCAGGGTACAGACACGCCCACCACTGCCCCCATCAACGTTCCGGACAAGCCCGCCCTGGAGGGGCTGGAAGACGCCCTCACCCGGCGCTGGCTTGACGAAGGGACCTACAAGTTCAACCCGGACACCACCCGGGAGCAGGTCTACTCGATCGACACTCCCCCGCCCACGGCGTCAGGGTCGCTGCACGTCGGCCACATGTTCTCCTACACCCAGACCGATGTCCTGGCGCGCTACCAGCGCATGACCGGCAAGAACGTGTTCTACCCGATGGGCTGGGACGACAACGGCCTGCCCACCGAGCGCCGCGTACAGAACTACTACGGGGTGCGCTGCGATCCGACCACCGCGTACGACGCCGGCTACCGGCCGCCCGCCGAGCCCGCCAAGAACCAGCGCGACTTCGACGTCGTCTCGCGCCGGAACTTCATCGAACTCTGCGAGGAACTCGCCGTCGAGGACGAGAAAGTCTTCGAGAACCTCTTCCAGACCCTCGGCCTGTCCGTGGACTGGGACCTGACGTACCGCACCATCGACGACAAGTCCCGGGCCATCTCCCAGCGCGCCTTCCTGGCGAACCTCGCCGCCGGCGACGCCTACATGGCCGAGGCGCCCACCCTCTGGGACGTCACTTTCCGCACCGCCGTGGCCCAGGCCGAGCTCGAGGACCGCGAGGTCGCGGGCGCCTACTACAGGTACCCGTTCTTCACCGAAGACGGCGAGAAAATCTACATCGAGACCACCCGCCCGGAGCTGCTGGCCGCCTGCGCCGCCCTCGTGGCGAATCCCGACGACGCACGGTACCAGCCGCTGTTCGGCAAGAAGGTCACCTCCCCGCTCTTCGGCGTCGAGGTGGAGGTCCGTGCCCACCCGCTTGCCAAGGCGGACAAGGGCTCCGGCATCGCCATGGTCTGCACCTTCGGCGACCTCACCGACGTCACCTGGTGGCGCGAACTCCAGCTGCCCACCCGCGCGATCGTGGGCCGCGACGGCCGCATCATCGGCGACACCCCGGAGTGGATCACCACCGCCGAAGGCCGCGCCAGCTTCGGGGCGATCGCGGGCAAGACCGTCTTCAGCGCCAAGGAAGCCGTGGTCGAACTCCTGACCGCCGCCGGCCTCCTCGAGGGTGAGCCGAAGAAGATCATGCACCCGGTGAACTTCTTCGAGAAGGGCGACAAGCCCCTCGAAGTGGTGACGTCCCGCCAGTGGTACATCCGCAACGGCGGCCGCGACGCGGAACGCCGTGAGCGGCTCATTGCCCGTGGCCACGAGATCGATTTCCACCCCGCGTTCATGCGCTCCCGCTTCGAGAACTGGATCTCCGGGCTGAACGGCGACTGGCTTGTCTCCCGCCAGCGTTTCTTTGGTGTGCCGGTGCCGGTCTGGTACCCGCTGGACGCCGACGGCAACCCGGACTTCGCAGCTCCGATCGTGCCGTCCGACGCGCAGCTCCCGGTGGACCCCGCAGCGGACGCGGCCCCCGGCTACCAGGAAACCCAGCGCGACGTGCCGGGCGGTTTCACCGGCGACGCCGACGTGCTGGACACCTGGGCCACCTCCTCGCTCACCCCGCAGATCGTGGGCGGCTGGAGCACCGACGAGGCGCTTTTCGCCAAGGTCTACCCCTTCGACGTGCGCCCGCAGGGCCACGACATCATCCGGACCTGGCTGTTCTCCTCCGCGGTGCGCGCCGACGCCCTGCAGGACTCCGCGCCGTGGAAACATGCGGCCATCTCCGGCTGGATCCTGGACCCGGACCGCAAGAAGATGTCCAAGTCCAAGGGCAACGTGATCGTTCCGACCGACGTGCTGGAGGAGTACGGCTCGGACGCTGTCCGGTACTGGGCGGCCTCGGCCAAGCTGGGCGCGGACACCGCCTACGAGATCGCGCAGATGAAGATCGGCCGCCGGCTCGCGATCAAGCTGCTCAATGCCTCGAAGTTCGTACTGAACCTGGGCGCCACCGAGAACTCCGTGGTTTCCGGGGATCTCTCCGTGCTCAGCAACCCCCTGGACCGGGCCGTGCTGGCCCAGCTCTCCGACGTGGTCCAGCAGGCCACGAAGGCGTTCGAGAACTACGACTACGCCCGGGCGCTGCAGATCACCGAGAGCTTCTTCTGGCATTTCACCGATGACTACGTGGAGCTCATTAAGGACCGCGCCTACGGTGCCGCGGGCGATACCGAGCAGGCCTCCGTCCTGGCAGCGCTGGCAACGAGCCTGGACACGCTGCTGCGGCTCTTCGCCCCGTTCCTGCCTTTCGCCACGGAGGAAGTCTGGAGCTGGTGGCGTGCCGGTTCCGTGCACCGTGCCGCCTGGCCGTCCGCCATCGCGATCGACGGCGACACCAGCCTGCTGGCCACCGTCGGGACCGCGCTCAGCGGCATCCGCAAGGCCAAGTCCGAGGCAAAGGTCAAACAGCGCACCGAGGTGCTCTCCGCGACCATTACCGCCCCGGATTCCCTCACCATGCAGCTGAGAGCCGGCCTGGCCGACCTCAAGGCAGCCGCCAACGCACGGGAGCTGACCCTGGTGGGCGGTGACGGCGAGCTGACCG
>NZ_MQTS01000169.1:6805-21949 GCF_020532825.1 Arthrobacter sp. SO3 | reverse complement strand
CGGGGGCTCAGACCCCGAAGGAGGTCTCGAAGCGCGTCAGCACCGGCGGGGCGGCCAGGAGCTCTCCCAGCCCGCTCGCGCCGTCGTCGCTTGCCCGCCACGCGCGGTAGGCGGAGTCGTGTTCCAGCGACGCCCACTGTTCCACCACAAGAAAATGCGCCGGATCGGTGCTGTCGACCAGCACCTCGACGCCGAGGCATCCGTCAAAGGCCCGCGTATCGGTGAGGATGTCGCGGAGCACGGCCGGCGCCGTGGGCAGGGATTCCGCTTTGAGGTTCAGGTCAAGGTGGGCTGTGATGGGCATGTCGCTCCGATGATCGCAGATGGGCACGGGACGCAGGACACAACCGGGCGGGATGCCTGGGCCTCCCGGCACCGGGACCGATGCCCTGCCATTGGAAGCAACAGCGGCGCCACCGGGGTTGTTCCTTCGGATCCGCTCAGCGGGCTTCCGTCCGCTGCCCGGCGTCGGCACCCGGGCGTTGCCGTTCCGCTTCGCTGATAGCCCAGGCGGCATTGACCAGGCCGATGTGGCTGAACGCCTGCGGGAAATTTCCCAGCAGCTCGCTGCTGTCCGGGGCGACTTCTTCGGCCATGAGGCCCAGGTCAGTGGCGAACCCGGCGGCCCGTTCGAAGACGTCGCGGGCGCGCTGCGTCAGTCCGGCGAGGGCCAGGGCCTGCGCCAGCCAGAACGTGCACAACAGGAACGTCCCTTCCTCCCCCGCGAACCCGTCGTCGGCCCGGTAGCGGTAGACGAGGCCCCTGGAATCTGTGAGCCGTTGTTCGACCGCGTCGATCGTGGCGCGCATCCGCGGGTCGTCCGCCGGGAGGAACCCCACGATGGCGAGCATCAGGGCCGAAGCGTCGAGGTCATCGGAGCCGTAGGCCTGGGTGTAGGCATTCGCGGCGGGACTCCAGCCCTCGGTGCGGATGGAGGCCGCGATCTGCCCGCGCGCCTCCGACCAGCGCTGGACCCTTCCGGGGGCCCTGAGGACGTCGGCGAGACTGATGGCCCGGTCGACGGCCACCCAGCACATGAGCTTGGAGTGGAGGTAGTGGCGCGGCTCCCCGCGCACCTCCCAGATGCCGTGGTCGGCAGAGCGCCACCGTGCGGCGGCGGCATCGGCGGCATCGGCCAGGAACAGGCGGGTTTCCGGTGCGAGCTCCGCGAGATACTCCGGCAGCGTGGCGGCGGCGTCGAGCAACTCCCCGTAAACGTCGAGCTGGCGCTGGTTCCACGCGCCGTTACCCACCCGGACCGGAGTGCTGGCGCGCCAGCCGGGCAGGTGCGCCAGGTCGCGTTCGGGCAGCTCGCGTTCCCCGCCGACACCGAACATGATCTGCAGCTCCTCGCCACCGGCGAGCTGGCGTGCGGCCGCCGTCGCCAGGAACTGGAAGAACTTTCCGGCCTCATCCGGGCAGGCGGCCACCCAGAGTGCCTGCAGCGTCATGCTCGCGTCCCGGATCCAGGTGTACCGGTAGTCCCAGTTGCGGGTGCCTCCGGCCACCTCCGGCAGCGACGTCGTCGGCGCGGCCACGATGGCCCCGGTCGGGTAGTAGGTGAGCGCCTGCAGAAGCCGTCCGCTGCCGGCGACGAGGTCCTGCCAGGGGCCGCGGTAGTTCTGGTGCATCCCGGACCAGCTGCTCCAGCCCTCCACGGTGTCCTCGAGCCGGCGGCTGATCTCGGCCTGGCTCCACAACACAGGATCCCCGCCCGCACCGGCCCGGGAGTGGAGGGCGAAGCCGAGGACGTCCCCGGGGCGGAGGGCCACCCGGGCCAGGGCGGCATCCGGGCCGGTCTTCAAGGGCACTGGCGTCGAGAATGACAGCGTCATGGCACCTGCACCGATCACGATGCCGCCATCCACTGCGTGCAGCAGCGGCCGGGACAGACCATAGTCCGGCCGGGCACTCAGGACGATGTCGACGTCGACGGCGCCCTGGCTGCAGGAGACCTGGCGGAGCAGGGTTCCGGGCGAATCCGCCCCAAGATCATGTCCCCGCCTGCCGTCGCCGAGCACGAGGGCATCGGTGACAGTGACGCTGCCCTCCGGTGTGGTGTGGGTCGTCTCGAGCACCATCGTCGGGCCCAGGTAGCGGCGGGTTGTGGTGTGTGCCCCGACGGGCCGGATCGACCAGAACCCCGCCTCCTGGCCCAGCAGCCGACCGAACACCGAGGGGCTGTCAAAACGCGGGAAGCACAGCCAGTCAACGGAACCGGACGCGCTGACCAGCGCCGCGGAGGAGCAGTCGGACAGCAGCGCGTAGCTGGCAATGGGCTCACTGCTCATGGGCACCCTGTTCGTGGGCCGGCCTGTTTTGGGCGGCATGCTTTTGGGCGGCATGCTTTTGGGCAAAGGGGAAGCCCCATCAGCGTGTTGCCGTTGGTGGGGCTTCGACTTTTCGGTTGCCACGTGACGTCTTAGGCAATCTGGCAAGATCCTTAGATTTTCAGGTCTTCCTACCTCGTCACTGGTAGCCATCATCTGACTTTGCCGAAGGCTGCGTCGGATGAGTGTCACTGAATCTTTGGTTCCTGCGTCCCGCTTCTTTCGAAGTGGGTAAAGTCAATTGTTCTCCCGTCGTTCCGGATGCGCAAGAGCCCCGGAAGAACTACATGGAAGTAGTTCTTCCGGGGCCCGTTGCTGCCCGGAAGCGCCGTTCTGCGCCCGGCGGGAGGCGCTAGTTGAAGACCGGGTTCTCGGTCCGGCTGCGCTTGATCTCGAAGAAATACGGGAACGACGCCAGGGTCACCGAGGCATCCCACAGGCGCCCGGCTTCCTCGCCCCGCGGGATGCGGGTAAGTACGGGGCCGAAGAAAGCAGTCCCGTTGAATGAGACAACGGGCGTGCCCACGTCCTGGCCCACCAGGGTGATCCCGGCCTCGTGGCTTGTGCGCAGGGCGGCGTCAAATTTTTCGCTTTGTCCTGCCGCCGCCAGTTCCGCCGGCAGGCCGACCTCGGCGAGGGACTTGGCGATGACCTCGGCGATGTCCTTGTTGCCCTCGTTGTGGATCTTGGTGCCCATGGCGTCGTAGAGCGCCTTGACGTACTGGGCGCCGTGCTGCTCGGCGGCGGCGGTGATCACGCGCACGGGGGCCCAGGCTTTAACCAGGAACTCCTTGTACTCCTCGGGCAGTTCGTCGCGGCCCTCGTTCAGCATGGCCAGGCTCATGACGTGCCATTCGGTGCGGATGTCGCGGACGCCTTCCACCTCGCCGATCCAGCGGGACGTCACCCAGGCGAAGGGGCACATCGGGTCGAACCAGAAGTCCGCGCTGTTGGTCTCTGCTGGGGTCTCTGCTTGATTGTTCTGGGATTCAGACACAGGTGATCTCCTAGGGATGTCTGCGGGGAAATGGGGCGCTGCGCCGGTTCAACGGCGTGGCGCGTCACAGGTGACAGCGACAGGTGCCGTGGGTTTATTCCGGATCAGGCGGACTTGCGGCGCTTGACGTCGTGGGCGATCAGCGTGGGCGCTGCCTTCGTGGAGACGACGTCCTCGGTGATGATGACGGTGGCGATGTCGTCGCGGCTTGGCAGGTCGAACATCACGGGGAGAAGGACTTCCTCCATGATGGCGCGGAGCCCGCGGGCACCGGTGCCTCGTTCGAGCGCCTGATCGGCGATCGTGTTCAGCGCTTCCTCCTCGAAGACCAGTTCGACGCCGTCGAGCTGGAACATCTTCTGGTACTGCTTCACGAGGGCGTTCTTGGGGGTGGACAGGATCTGGATCAGCGCTGCCCGGTCCAGGTTGGAGACCGTGGTGATGACCGGGAGCCGGCCGATGAATTCCGGGATCAGCCCGAACTTCAGCAGGTCCTCGGGCATGACCTCGCCGTAGGAGTCGGTGTTGTTTTTGACCTCATTGAGCGGCGCCCCGAATCCGATGCCCTTGCGTCCCGAGCGGGAACCGATGATTTCCTCGAGCCCGGCGAACGCGCCGGCAACGATGAAGAGCACATTGGTGGTGTCGATCTGGATGAATTCCTGGTGCGGGTGCTTGCGGCCGCCCTGCGGCGGGACCGACGCGACCGTGCCTTCCAGGATCTTCAGCAGGGCCTGCTGCACACCCTCGCCCGAGACGTCCCGGGTGATGGAGGGGTTTTCACTCTTGCGCGAGATCTTGTCGATCTCGTCAATGTAGATGATGCCCTGTTCGGCTTTTTTGACGTCGTAGTCAGCGGCCTGGATGAGCTTCAGCAGGATGTTCTCGACATCCTCGCCGACGTAGCCGGCTTCGGTCAGCGCGGTGGCGTCGGCGACGGCGAAGGGGACGTTGAGGCGGCGGGCCAGGGTCTGCGCAAGGTAGGTCTTGCCGCAGCCGGTGGGGCCGATCAGCAGGATGTTGGACTTGGCGATCTCGACGTCGTCGTGGTGCACACCCTCGGCGAGGCTGCCGCTCTTGGGGGCGTGCCCGGCCTGGATGCGTTTGTAGTGGTTGTAGACGGCGACGGCGAGCGAGCGTTTGGCAGGCTCCTGGCCGATCACGTATTCCTGCAGGAAGTCGAAGATCTCGCGGGGCTTGGGCAGTTCGAAACTGCCCAGGTCGGCTACTTCGGCGAGTTCTTCTTCAATGATCTCGTTGCAGAGTTCAATACACTCGTCGCAGATGTAGACGCCGGGCCCGGCAATGAGCTTCCGGACCTGCTTCTGGCTCTTTCCGCAGAAAGAACACTTCAGCAGATCCGTGCTCTCGCCAATCCGAGCCATATGTGAACCCCTTTTAGTATCTTGCTGCCGGCTCTGTCGATCTCCTGCGCAGCGCTGCACCCGTTACTGGAATCACGGACGATCCCTCCGGGACGGAGCCGTGACATGTTCCACTCTAGGTCACTTTGGGCCTGTTGGGTGGAAAGCCGACGCCGGTGGGGCCACTTAAAGTGGGCCGCACCGGCGTCGGGTACTGCTTGTTACCTGATGATCCGCTACTTGGTGATTGCCTGGGGCTTCATCTTGCGGGAATCCAGAACCTGGTCGATCAGGCCGTACTGCATGGCCTCGGCCGCGGTGAGGATCTTGTCGCGCTCGATGTCGTTGTTGACCTGCTCCGGCGTCCGGCCGGAGTGCTTGGCCAGGGTGTCCTCGAGCCAGGACCGCATGCGCATGACCTCGGCGGCCTGGATTTCGAGGTCGGAAGCCTGGCCGCCCTGGCCGCCGGACAGCGAGGGCTGGTGGATCAGGACGCGGGCGTTCGGCAGGGCGAGGCGCTTGCCCGGCGTTCCGGCGGCGAGGAGGACGGCGGCGGCACTGGCGGCCTGGCCGAGGCAGACCGTCTGGATCTCCGGGCGGATGTACGTCATGGTGTCGTAGATCGCGGTCATGGCGGTGAAGGAGCCGCCCGGGGAGTTGATGTACAGCGTGATGTCGCGGTCCGGGTCGGTGGATTCGAGCACCAGCAGCTGTGCCATCACGTCGTCGGCGGAGGCGTCGTCAACCTGGACACCGAGGAAGATGATGCGGTCCTCGAACAGCTTGGTGTACGGGTCCTGGCGCTTGAAACCGTAGGGGGTGCGCTCTTCAAACTGCGGCAGCACGTAGCGGCTGCTCGGCAGGTTACCGGCAGTCGAACCGAAGTTGTAGTTCATGTTCATTGCTCCTGAATTCATTGCTGTCTACGTGCCGGTCAGTTCTCGGTGGCAGTGTCGGTCGAGTCGGTGACCGAGCCGGTGGAGTCTGCGTTGGTTCCGCCACCGCCGGCCACGGATCCGGCGTGCGCCGCGATCTTGTCGAAGAAGCCGTACTCGAGGGCTTCCTTGGCCGTGAACCACTTGTCGCGGTCATTGTCCTTGAGGATGGTCTCGACGGTCTGCCCGGTCTGATCGGCCGTCAGTTCGGCCATGACCTTCTTCATGTGCAGGATGAGCTCGGCCTGGATCTTGATGTCCGAGGCCGTGCCGCCGATGCCGCCGGAGGGCTGGTGCATCAGGATGCGGGCGTTGGGGGTGGCGTAGCGCTTGCCCTTCGTGCCGGAGGAGAGCAGGAACTGCCCCATCGAGGCGGCGAGGCCGGTGGCGACGGTGACGACGTCGTTCGGGATGAACTGCATGGTGTCATAGATGGCCATGCCGGCGGTGACGGAGCCGCCCGGTGAGTTGATGTAGAGGTAGATATCCTTCTCGGGGTTCTCGGCCGAGAGCAGCAGCAGCTGCGAGCAGATCGCGTTGGCGTTCTCGTCGCGGACCTCGGAGCCGAGCCAGATGATGCGCTCTTTCAGCAGGCGGTTGTAAATGTAGTTATCCTGGGCTGCCGGATCGACAGTAGCCATCCGGGGTGCCCCTGCTTGCTGTGACATATGTACTTACCTCTCGCTGGCGACGGTGACGCCACTGGACGACATCACTGAACTTTCCTACATGGACACTAACGGTTTTCGCGCGTGCTTTGTGCTCAGGCGCGGGGCTGTTCGCTGACGGCGCACGATTGCCCGGGAGGGTTCATCGTGGGCTTAAAAAGCCGCACCCCCGGATCAAAGATCCGGGGGTGCGGCGGAATTACGGGACCAGGAAGTGTTAGAACTTCACTGCTGCCGGGTCATCGTTCTTCGCGGTCTCGGTGGCTGCTTCGTCGGAAGCGGCTTCCTCGGTCTCGGCGGCCTCAACCGGTGCCTCTTCGCCGCCGGGGCGGACGAAGTCGCTCAGGTCAACCTTGTTGCCCTCGGAGTCGGTGACCTCGGCCTGGCCCAGGACGACGGCCAGTGCCTTGCGGCGGCGCACCTCGGAGACCATCATCGGGACCTGGCCGCTCTGATCGATGATCTGGGCGAACTGGTTCGGATCCATGCCGTACTGGCCGGCGGTGGTGACGATGTAGTCGATCAGCTCGTTCTGGCTGACATTGACTTCTTCCTTTTCCGCGATGGCGTCCAGGATGATCTCGTTCTGGAAGGCGCGCTCGGTGTTGGCCTTGACCTCGGCGCGGTGCTCCTCGGTGTCGTGCTCGCCTTCGCCGTGGGCGTTCTCGGCGTTGAAGTGCTGCTCGAGCTGCTCTTCGACGACGGAGTCCGGGACGGGTACCGCTACGAGCTCGACGAGCTTGTCGAGGACCTTGTCTCGGGCTTCGACGCCCTGCTCGACGACCTTGGACTCTGCTGCCTGCTTGGCGAGGTCCTCGCGCAGTTCGGCCAGTGTGTCGAATTCGGAGGCCAGCTGGGCGAAGTCATCGTCAGCCTCGGGAAGCTCGCGCTCCTTGACGGACTTGACGACCACCTTGACCTGGGCGGACTCGCCGGCGTGCTCGCCGCCCACGAGGGTGGTATCGAAGATGGCGTCCTCGTCGGCGCTGAGGCCGGTGACGGCTTCGTCGAGGCCTTCGAGCATCGTGCCGGCGCCCACCTGGTAGGACAGGCCGGTGGCGGAGTCAACCTCGGCACCGTCGATGGTGGCGGTGATGTCGATGGTCAGGAAGTCCTTGTCCGCGGCGGGGCGGTCCACGGACTTCAGCGTGCCGAAGCGGCCGCGGAGTTCGTCCAGGGCCTTGTCGACGTCCGCGTCGGTGGACTCAGCGGCGGCAACTTCAACCTTGATGCCGGCGTAGTCGGGCAGTTCGATCTCGGGGCGGACGTCCACCTCGGCGTGGAACTTGAGTTCACCGTCCGTGGCGGACGGGTCCGGCACCTCGGTGATTTCGACCTCGGGACGGCTCAGCGGCCGGATGCCGGTTTCCTGAACGGCTGCCTGGTACCAGCCGTTGAGGCCGTCGTTGATGGCAGTCTCCAGCACGTAGCCGCGGCCAACGCGCTGGTCAATGAGCTTGGAGGGGACCTTGCCCTTGCGGAAACCGGGGACCTGGATCTGCGAAGCAACAGTCTTGTATGCCTCTGCGATGCTGGGCTTCAATTCCTCAAAGGGGACCTCAACATTGAGCTTGACCCGCGTGGGGGTGAGGTTCTCGACAGCGCTCTTCACAGTCTAAGTACTCCTGGTTTTAGGGGGTGGGGTTCTGCACCGCCAAGGGTCTGGCAGTACTTGCAGAGTCGGGGTGACAGGATTTGAACCTGCGACTTCCTGCTCCCAAAGCAGGCGCTCTAGCCAAGCTGAGCTACACCCCGTAAGTGCACAGAACAGTCTACGGTCAAATTGCGCCGGTTTGCACATTTGACACCGGGGCCCTGAATTAGGTTTAGTTGTATCCGGCTTCAACAGCCGCCCGGAAGTTCTGCTGGAGTCCCAGCATGTTCCCGGGGACGTAGCTTAGTGGTAAAGCCTCAGTCTTCCAAACTGATGATGCGGGTTCGATTCCCGTCGTCCCCTCCGAAATATGACGAACAGCCCCTCTGCGGAGGGGCTTTTTTCATCTCCGGGTCCCGCGCTCCGGCTCCCGGGCGTCCGCCCAGCTGTTCCAAGCTATGCGTCAGCCGGACTGGCAGGCCGGGCACCAGTACAGCTTGCGGGCGCCGAGCTCGGCCAGTGCCACCGGCGTTCCGCAGTCACGGCACTGGAGTCCCTGCCGCCGGTAGACGAAGTGGGAGTCCTCCGGGGCGGGCAGGCCGCCGCGGGATCCCCCGGCCCCGGGTGCGCCCCAGTAGCGCGGGGGTGTGGTGATGATCCGGCCGTCGCGGACGCCGTCGGACATCACCGCGACGGTGTCGTCCCAGAGCCGGCCGGCTGCCTCCGGGGACAGCCGCTGCCCCGGCAGCCAGGGGTCCAGGCGCTGCCGGAACAGCAGCTCGGCGCGGTAGACATTCCCGACGCCGGCAACGGCCTTCTGGTCCATCAGCAGGGCCGCCAGCGGCGTGCGCCTGGCCAGGAAGCCGGCAACAAAGGACCCCCGGTCGCCTGGCAGGTTGCGCAGCGGGTCAGGACCGAGCCGTGCCAGCACGGCCTCCGCCTCCGCCTCCGTGACCGTCTCGCAGGTGGTCGCACCGCGGAGATCGGCCCAGCCGTGGGCGCTGGTGATCCGGACGCGGACGGCACCGACCGGTGCGGGCGGCCCCTGGTACCGGGCCGGCTCAGCCGCTTCCCCGTCGTCGTAGACCTCCCGCTCCCCCACTTTGCGGGGCGCGCCGATGCTGGACGCTCCACGGAAGCTTGCGTCGCCGCCGAAGTCCCAGGCGCCATAGAGGCCGAGGTGGACATGGAGCAGCAGCCCGTGCTCGAACTCCAGGAAGAGGTGCTTCCCGTGCGCGGCCGAGCCGGTGAGGGTGTGGCCGTCCAGCAGCGCCGCGCCCTGGGCGAAGCGCCCCTGCGGGCTGGACACCGCGAGCCGCTCCCCCGTGAAGACGTCCCCGAACTGCCGGGCCAGCCGGTGGACGGAATGCCCTTCCGGCACTAGGCGACGACCTCGCCGGTGCGCTCGTAGCTGGCGATTTTGCCGATCCGGCGAACGTGGCGTTCGTCATGGCTGAAAGGTTCGGCCAGGAACGCTTCAATGATTTCCGTGGCCTCGTCGACGCTGTGCTGGCGGCCGCCGACGGCGACCACGTTGGCGTCATTGTGGTCGCGCGCCAGCTTCGCGGTGGACAGGTTCCAAGCCAGGGCCGCCCGGACGCCCTTGACCTTGTTGGCGGCAATCTGCTCGCCGTTGCCGGAGCCGCCCAGGACGATCCCGAGGGCGCTGGTGCCTGCGTCCTGGTCCGCCACCACTGCGAGCGCGGCGTTGATGCAGAACGAGGGGTAGTCATCCAGGGCGTCGTAGGCCTTGGGTCCGTGGTCGAGCACCTCGTAGCCCTTGGCGCTGAGATGCCGGACGAGATGGGCGCTGAGTTCCATGCCGGCGTGGTCGGTGGCGATGTGCACGCGCGGAAGATCAGTTGGGGTGGTCACGGCGTTTCCGTTCAGTGGGGCAGATCAGTGGAATCACGTGGGCTGCGGGCGGTCTGGAGGCTGTTACCAGCCTACTAGGGCACGGGCCGGCGGGCTTGTTCAGCGGCCGGCCGGACTTCACAAATCAGTGGCTCCGCCGGCCCCCCGGGCCCGCGCCGCGACCCGCGAGATCACCTGCGCGACATTGTCCGCCGTCGTGGCACTCCCGGCACTGACGGTCAGGGTCCGCCCGTCCAAGCGGTCGACGACGACGGCGGGTCCGCTGCTGACCAGCAGCGCCGTGGAGCTGCCCTGGCTCCGGTAACCCCAGCCGCCATAGTCAGCGGCCCTGACCTCCTTCGGCGTCGCGGCCTCGATGGCACCCGCCGGGACGTCCATGACCCGGACGATTCCGGCAGCGAAAACCCGGAGACCCCTCCGGTCCACCTGAAGGCGGGCAAACAGGCACGCGGCGGCGAGCAGGGCCAGCGCGGCGAGGAGCCCAGCCAGCCAGGGCACGGCGGCCGTGAGGAGGGCGGCCGGAAGCAACGTGGCGATCCCGAGCATCACGAAGACCGAACTGCGGGCGTGCACCCACAGGCTCACCGAGTCCCGGGCCAGGTCGGGATCCCGTTCGCGGTCCAGGGCCGCCTGGATGGCCCGGTCGTCGTCCGTGGACCAGCGCTCGTCGGCTTTGAAGACGAAACCCATGACGAAGCCCAGGCCAAGGGCTGCGCCGCTGCCCATGGCGAGCACGGCAACGTCCACCCGGGCCTGCCCCGCGTCCTGCAGGCCGAGTTGTCCGACCAGCACTGCGGCGAGAACGGTGGTGATGAAGAGACTGACGAATAGTCCGGCGCCCATCATGATCCGGCGCATGACGGCCGGACGGGACAGCGGCACCGCCTGCACCAGCACGGCCCAGCCGATCAGCACGATCATGGCCGCCCCGACTCCGACGACGGCCCCGAACGGGGCGAAGTCCACCGCCACGCTCCCGGTCCAGCGGACCGCGAGCGGCTCGGGCAGATCGGAGCGGATCAGCAACGAACAGACCACAAACGCCGCCGCGAGCATCAGCGGGAACCCCACGGCGAAGCGCAGTGCCCTGGCGTCCACAGAATCCCGAAGCTTTCCCATATCCCCAACGCTACCCCGGCGGTTCGGCGTTGTATCTTGGTGTGACCTGAGACAACTTGCCAAGCACCACAGAAGTGAAAGAATGATTTCACAGTAACGATTTTCCCCGTCCCTAAGCATCCCCGGAGGCCCAACTTTGCCTGGAATGAACCTGACGCGCGCCGAGGCACGCGAGCGTGCCGACCTGATCGCCGTCGACTCCTACGAGGTCGAACTCGACCTGAGCCGCGGGGACAAAGTCTTCGGCACCACCACCGCCGTGACGTTCTCGGCCAAGCCGGGGTCCTCGACCTTCATCGATGCCGTGACCCACGCAGTGCTGGGCGTGACCCTCAACGGGCGCGAGCTTGACCCGGCAGAGGTTTCCGACGGCGTCCGCATCCAGTTGCCGGACCTCGCGGCGGAGAACGAGCTTCTGGTCGTCGCCGAAGCGCCGTACATGAACACGGGCGAAGGCCTGCACCGCTTCGTGGACCCGGTGGACCATGAGGTCTACCTCTACACCCAGTTCGAGGTGCCGGATTCCCGGCGGATGTTCGCCGTGTTTGAACAGCCCGACCTCAAGGCGAGCTTCACGTTCACGGTCATTGCCCCCTCGCACTGGGATGTCGTGTCCAACTCCCCCACCCCCGTGCCGGTCGAGACCATCCCCGGCACCGACGGCGGCGCCCGCTCCGTCTGGGAATTCACCCCGACCCCGCGGCTCTCCTCCTACGTGACGGCGCTGATCGCCGGGCCGTACCAGTCCGTCCGCAGCGAGGTCGTCTCAGCCGACGGGAAAGTCACCCCGCTGGGCGTCTTCGCCCGCAAGTCCCTGATGCAGTACCTCGACGCGGACAACATCTTCGAACTGACCCGCCAGGGCTTCGAGTTCTTCGAAGCGCAGTTCGGCTGCCCCTATCCGTTCGAGAAGTACGACCAGCTCTTCGTGCCGGAGTTCAACGCCGGGGCGATGGAGAATGCCGGGGCCGTGACCATCCTGGAGGGCTACGTCTTCCGCAGCAAGGTCACCGACGCCCAGGTGGAGCGCCGCGCCATTACCGTGCTGCACGAGCTCGCCCACATGTGGTTCGGGGACCTCGTGACCATGCGCTGGTGGAACGACCTTTGGCTCAATGAGTCCTTCGCGGAGTACATGTCCCACCTGGCGGCCGTGGAAAACACCAAATTCGACCGCGCCTGGACCACCTTTGCCTCGGTGGAAAAGTCGTGGGCCTACCGCCAGGACCAGCTCCCCACGACCCACCCGATCTTCGCGGAGATCAATGACCTGGAGGATGTCGAGGTGAACTTCGACGGCATCACCTATGCCAAGGGCGCCTCGGTGCTCCGCCAGCTCGTGGCATGGGTGGGTCCGGAGGAATTCATGGCCGGCGTCCGCGAGTACTTCCGCAAGCACGCCTGGCGGAACACCGAGCTCAGCGACCTGATGGCCGAGCTTGAGAAAGCCAGCGGCCGTGACCTGGCCCAGTGGGGGCGGCTCTGGCTGGAGACCGCGGGCGTCAACACGCTCAAGCCCGAGCTGTCCGTCGGCGAAGACGGCACCATCTCCTCCTTCGCGATCCTGCAGTCCGCCACCGAGGCCCAGCCCACCATCCGCCCGCACCGGCTCGCCGTCGGCTTCTACAACCTCAACGGTGCCGGGAAGCTCGAACGCGTGCACCGCGAGGAGCTCGACGTCGACGGCGCGCGCACCGATGTGCCGACGCTGGCCGGGCTCGCCCGGCCGGACCTGGTCCTGCTCAACGACGACGACCTCGCCTACGCCAAGGTCCGCCTCGACCCGACGTCCCTCGCCACGGCCACGGCCCACCTCAAGGACTTCAGCCAGAGCCTTCCCCGCACCCTCGTGTGGGGCTCCGCCTGGGATGCGGCCCGCGACGGCGAAACCCCGGCCCGCGGCTACGTGGAACTGATACTGGCCAACATCGCCGAGGAATCCGATTCCTCCGTGATCCTGGTCCAGTTGCGCCAGCTGGCCACCACGCTGAATTTCTATGTGGCGGCGGAGCACAAGGAGGCCACCACGGTTGCAGCCGCCGACCGGCTCTGGGAGCTCGCCGCAGGCGTCCCGGCCGGCTCCGACGCGCGGCTGCAGTTCGTCAAGTCCTATGCTCTGCTGGCCCGCAGCGCCCGCCAGCTCGACATCGTCTCCGGCCTGCTGGAGGGCAGCCTGACACTGGACGGTCTCACCGTGGACCAGGACCTGCGCTGGGAACTGATTACCTCCCTCGTCGCCGGCGGCCGGGCCGGCCAGGACAAGATCGACGCCGAGCTGGAGCACGACAACACGGCCACCGGGCAGAACGCGGCGGCCCTCGCCACGGCCGCCATCCCGACGCCGGAGGCCAAGGCCGCGGCCTGGGCCTCGATTGTGGTCACGGGAGAACTGTCCAACGCGCTGCAGGGTTCGGCCGTCAGCGGCTTCACCCGGGTGCTGGACACGTCCCTGCTGGAGCCGTACGCCGAGAAATACTTCGCCGCCGTCCCGGGAATCGTCCGGGACCGCACGCACGCGCTGGCCCAGCAGATCGTCGTCGGGCTCTACCCGGCCCAGCTGACCACGCAGGCTACCGTGGACCGCACCGACGAGTTCCTGGCCTCGCTGCCGGAAGACAGCTCGGCCCTGCGGCGGATGATGCTGGAGAACCGTGACGGCGTGGCGCGCGCGCTGCGCGCCCGCCAGGCCGACCTCGGCGCATGAGCCTCGATGAACACCGCTATGCGCTGACAGTCCGCTGGGCCGGGAACCTCGGCGAGGGGACGGCGTCGTACCGTGGCTATTCACGGGACCACGACGTTGAGATCCCCGGGCTGCCCGTCCTGCGGGGCTCCGCCGACCCGGCCTTCCACGGCGACCGCAACCGGTACAACCCGGAACAGCTGCTGCTGGCGGCGCTGTCCCAGTGCCACATGCTGTCTTTCCTGCATGTCGCGGTGAAGCACGGCGTGGTGGTGACGGCATACGAGGACCGGGCCGAGGCCCTGATGCGGACCAACCGCGACGGCAGCGGACAGTTTGAGTCGGCCACGCTCAGGCCCCGGGTGACCCTGGCGGCCCCGGTGGCGGAGGAACTCATGGCGGAACTGCACGCCGGCGCGAACAGGCTCTGCTTCATCGCCCGGAGCGTCAACTTCCCGGTGCTGCACGAGCCGAGCGTCCGGGTCGGGGGCCAGGCGGGCTGAACGCCTCCGGCCGGCCGGAGGCGTTCACGCGGCAGGGTGACAGCCAGGATGCGCATGGGGGCGAGCCGCGGCGCTAATGTTGAATGAGACCAACGCGTTGTGCGGCCGCCGAAAGCCGGCCGCCGCGCAGGACGCCCAGGCCGGCGCCAACGGCCGGCAGCAGGACCGCAGCTACGAGGAGTACCCCCGCCGATGTTCAGCATGACCGCGACCGAGCCCATCACCCCTCCGGACATTTCAGCCATCAACGTGCCCGGGGTCCTCATCAGTCTGGGGGTCGGAGTTGCCGTCTGGCTGGTGGCGTCGTTCGTGATCGTCGGAATCACCAAGCGGGTCGCCGCGGGCAGCACGTTTTTCAAGAGGCCGCACTTCCGCTGGGTGGCGCCCGCTTTCCGTGCCCTGGACCACGAGCGCCGGGAGCAGCGGGCCAACACCATCGGAGCACTGCTCAACAGCGTGGTGGGCGTCCTGGTGGCCGTCCTGACCAGCGTGTACGTGCTCAAGAACCTTAACGTGGACGTGGCGCCGATCCTGACCAGCGTCGGAATCCTCGGTATCGCCATCGGCTTCGGCGCCCAGCAGCTGATCCGCGACTTCCTGGCCGGCATCTTCATCACCATGGAGGACCAGTACGGCATCGGCGACGTCATCGAGACCTCCGAGGTCGTGGGCACGGTGGAGGCGATGAACCTGCGGATCACCCGGGTCCGGGCGGAGGACGGCACCATCTGGTACCTGCGCAACGGCGAGATCCTGCGGGTGGGCAACCGCTCCCAGGGCACGTACGTTCCGCCCGATGCATCGGCACCGGGCGAGGCCGACAGCACACCGCAGCAGAAGGCCGGAGAATAGAGCCATGACAATTCCCAGCGCCGGCGAACCCCGCCAGCCCCAGCAGCTGCTGCAGAACGATCCGTTCAGCCGGCCCGGCTACACGGACAACTTCTACGACGCCGTGGGCGGCCACGAGACGTTCGTGAAGCTCATCGATGTGTTCTATGACGGTGTCGCTGCTGATCCGCTGCTGCGGCCGATGTATCCCGAAGAGGATCTGGGCCCCGCCAAACGGCGGTTCC
>NZ_MQTS01000169.1:0-6794 GCF_020532825.1 Arthrobacter sp. SO3 | reverse complement strand
GATGTTCCTTGAGCAGTATTGGGGCGGCCCGACGACATACGGCGAGGAGCGCGGGCACCCCCGCCTGCGGATGCGGCACCAGCCCTTCCGGGTGACGCCGGAGGCCAAGGACCGCTGGCTGCATCACATGCGCAGCGCGGTGGATTCGCTGGAGCTGCCGCCACTGTACGAGGGGACGCTGTGGGACTACATGGAGCGGGCCGCCCTCTCCATGGTGAACAGCCCGTCCGGAGCCTGAGGGGCTGCCCTCCGCCGTACTTTGCGGCGGGGGTCCGGGATCAGCGGCGCCCGTGCCGCACAGCGAGCGCGGAGCGCGCATTCCCGGCCACATGCAAGAGGACCGCGACGATGAGGAACGCGACGAGCACCTGCGCCGTCGTCGTCAGTGCGGCCGGCCACCCGCCGCCGAGCGTCGGATCGAGGAAGTCGTAGACGTACCAGCCGTCGATGGCTCCGCGCACCCACGAAAAGACGAGGAAGACCGCGGGGTAGGCGAGCCACACGATCGGTCGCCGCCATGTGCCGCGCACGGTCCTCGTGACGAGCAGCCAGTCGAGCGCGGCGAACAGCGGGGCCACGCGGTGGTGTACGAGCTGGGGCCAGTACATGTCCAGGCTCCACCACGGCTCCCCGGGCGGCGCCACGAGTATGACGTAAATGAGGCCCGTCATCACCAGATACAAAGCAAGCGCTCCGAACAGGCGGTCCCACCACTCAGGCAGCCGCGTCCGCGGCAGGGTTGCGGACGCGACGAGCACCAGTCCGAGGACGAGGTTCGACTGGACCGTGAATTCCGAGTAGAGCTGGGCGACGTCCACGTCATTGCCGGGGAGCGTCGCGTCGTACGTCTTCCGGACGAGGGCGAGGAGTACGAAAACGCCGACCGCGAAGCGGAGCGCGCGGATCCAGATGCGGTCCGGATGCAGCGCATCGTTGAAGCCAAGGTGTCGCTCAACCGGGGGATCCAGCACCGACAGGCCGCTCATGCGCTCAGTATGTCAGGCCCGTCAAGACCGGCGCGGGTCAGAACGAAGGTCCTAGAGGCCTGAACCGGTGCGGGCCAGCACGTGCCCGCGGGCTCCGCTGAGCCGGAACCAGCGGCCCGCCCGGAAAAGCTGTTGTTCGCCGTCCGCCAGGAAGCCAAGGGTAAGGGCCGCAAACGCGGCGCCCAGCGGGAGACCGGAGGCACCCGGCAGTTCCCTGCCCCAGACCGCGGCCCGGGCGTTGTTAACGATCAAAGCTCCGGGCTTGCCCGGGATGATGGCGGCGACCTCGGTGATGCCGGCTTCGGCGGACTGGCGCAGCGCGGAGTCGCGGAGCGTGCCCACGGCCGCCCAACCGGTGCGGGGCGCACCGACGCCTGCCCACGATTCGGTGACGGTCGCCGGCGGCAGCGGCAGCTCGACGTCGTTCTCCCCTGCACGTGCCAGCCGGTCCAGCACCGCCGAGATCGGAACGGTGACATCGGTGTCCGCCGGCCGCGCCAGGGCCATGGTCCGCAGCCCGAGGATCGTTGGAGTCGACTCCCCCAGCAGGCGCGGCCGCAGCACGCACACGTAGGCGGCGAGCACCGGGCCGGACGCCTGGAGGCGGATGGCGCCGTCGTCGATCGACCGGGCGCGGGTCGCGAAGGTGCGCAGATCGGCAAGGTCGCGCGGATCGGTGAACTGCAGGGGCTGGGTTAGGACGTCAGACACAATATCGACTCTACCGGCTGTGCCTCTTTGGGACCGCGCCGGAGGGACGTCTAGAGTCGAACCATGACTGAAGCCGAAGCCGGATTGCAGGGGCCGCCGACGCAGGACCCCACCTCCTCGCTCCTCCAATTGCTGAACCTCGGCGAGCTGGAAGGCGCCCGGACAGACGAGGACATCTTCATGGGCCCCTCCCAGCAGCAGCCCCGGCACCGGGTGTTCGGCGGCCAGGTGCTGGCGCAGTCGCTGGTCGCCGGGAGCCGGACGGTTCCCGAGGGGCGCGGCGTGCACTCGATGCACGGATATTTCCTGCGCCCGGGGGACGCCAACAAGCCGATCACCTTTGGCGTCCAGCGGCTCCGGGACGGCCGCTCGTTCTCGGCACGGCGCGTCCACGCGTACCAGGAGGGCATGCCCATCCTGTCCATGATCGCGTCATTCCAGGACGAGGACGAGGGAATCGAACACCAGTCGGAGATGCCGGCCGGCATCCCCGGGCCGGAGTCGCTGCCCAGCACGGCTGACCTGCTGGGCAAGTTCGACCACCCGGTGGCACGCCACTGGGCCTACGAGCGGCCCTTCGACATCCGGCACGTCGACCCGGCCCTGTACGTCTCGGCCAAGGGCACCAAGGAACCGCGCAACGCCGTCTGGATGAAGACTTTCGGGCCCATGCCGGACGATCCGGACCTGCACCGCGCCGCCCTGGCCTATGCAAGCGACTACACCCTGCTGGAATCCATCCTCCGCAAGCATGGGATGAGCTGGATTACCCCGGGCATGTCCGTGGCCAGCCTGGACCACGCCATGTGGTGGCACCGGCCGGTCCGGGTGGACGAGTGGTTGCTCTACGTCCAGGAGTCCCCCAGCGCCCAGGGCGCGCGCGGCCTCGCGACCGGCAAGATCTTCAGCCGCGCCGGCCGGCACGTGGCCACGGTGGCGCAGGAGGGCATGATCCGGGTTCCCACCGACCTCAAGAACAAGGTCAAGGGGGCCGTCCAGTCAAAGGTCCTGCAGCACCAGATGCGCAAGGCTGAACGCGGCTGACGCCGTACGTTCGGGCGGCCCCCGGGGTCCGGTTCCTGTTTTCCGGCGGCATGCGAAAGGCCGGCTCCCCGGGGCGGTTTCTAGGGGTCGTTGCAACTCCCAAAAATTCTGGGTGTTGCAACGACCGCTAGAACCCAAGGTGGGGAGCCGGCCTTTCCGCTTCCGCTCAGTGCCTCGCGGTCACAGCCGGTGGCTTAGTCGCGGGTGAGGCGGCGGTGGGTCACCCGGTGCGGCTTGGCTGCATCCGGGCCCAGGCGCTCGACCTTGTTCTCCTCGTAGGATTCGAAGTTGCCTTCGAACCAGTACCACTTGGAGGGGTTCTCCTCGTCGCCTTCGTAGGCGAGGATGTGGGTGGCGACCCGGTCAAGGAACCAACGGTCGTGCGAAACCACGACGGCGCAGCCCGGGAATTCGAGCAGGGCGTTTTCGAGGCTGCTGAGGGTTTCGACGTCGAGGTCGTTAGTCGGCTCATCGAGCAGCAGCAGGTTTCCGCCCTGCTTGAGGGTCAGGGCCAGGTTCAGGCGGTTGCGCTCACCACCGGAGAGCACCCCTGCCTTCTTCTGCTGGTCCGGGCCTTTGAAGCCAAAGGCGGCGACGTACGCCCGGGACGGCATCTCGACTTGGCCGACCTGGATGAAGTCGAGGCCGTCGGAGACAACCTCCCACAGGGTCTTGTTCGGGTCGATGCCGCCGCGGCTCTGGTCCGCGTAGGAGATCTTGACAGAGTCGCCGACCTTCAGTTCGCCGCCATCGAGGGGCTCGAGCCCGACGATGGTCTTGAACAGGGTGGTTTTGCCGACGCCGTTGGGGCCGATGACGCCAACGATGCCGTTGCGCGGCAGGGTGAAGGAGAGCCCGTCGATCAGGGTGCGGTCCTCGAAGCCCTTCTGCAGGTTCTTCGCCTCCAGGACGAGGCCACCCAGGCGCGGTCCCGGCGGGATCTGGATCTCTTCGAAGTCCAGCTTGCGGGTGCGGTCCGCCTCGGCGGCCATCTCCTCGTACCGGGCCAGACGGGCCTTGGACTTCGTCTGGCGACCCTTGGCGTTGGAACGGACCCACTCGAGTTCCTCGGTGAGCCGCTTGGCCTGTTTGGCGTCTTTCTTGCCCTGGACTTCCAGGCGGGCGCGTTTCTTCTCGAGGTACGTGGAGTAATTGCCCTCGTACGGGTACAGGTGGCCGCGGTCCACTTCGGCGATCCACTGGGCCACGTGGTCAAGGAAATACCGGTCGTGGGTGACAGCGAGCACTGCGCCGGGGTAGCTGGAGAGGTGCTGTTCCAGCCAAAGCACGCTCTCGGCGTCAAGGTGGTTGGTGGGCTCGTCCAGGAGCAGGAGGTCCGGCTTCTGGAGCAGGAGCTTGCAGAGGGCGACACGGCGACGCTCACCGCCGGAGAGCAGGGTGACGTCGGCGTCTGCCGGCGGGCAGCGGAGGGCGTCCATTGCCTGCTCGAGCTGGGAATCGAGATCCCAGGCATCAGCATCATCAATGGATTCCTGCAGCTGGCCCATTTCCTCGAGGAGGGCATCGTAGTCGGCGTCGGGGTTGGCCATCTCTTCGGAGATCTCGTTGAAGCGCTGGATCTTGCCGTAGATCTCGCCGACACCTTCCTGGACGTTGCCCAGGACGGTCTTTTCCTCGTTCAGCGGCGGTTCCTGCAGCAGGATGCCGACCGTGTAGCCGGGGCTGAGCCGGGCCTCGCCGTTTGAGGGCGTGTCCAGACCGGCCATGATCTTGAGAATGGTGGACTTACCTGCACCATTCGGGCCGACGACGCCAATCTTGGCCCCCGGGAAGAAGGACATGCTTACGTCATCGAGGATGAGTTTTTCGCCAACAGCCTTGCGGGCCTTGGTCATTGTGTAGATAAATTCCGCCATGCCTACAAATCTAGTGGTTCGGCCGGGATAACTCACATTCACGCCGTCCTCATCCACCACCTGCCCGCGGTCCGGGCCCAGCCCCACGTGGCGTGAGACCGGGGCTGGGCGGTGCAGATCCGTGGCCCTTCAGGCGGCCGCCCCTTTCAGCTCCCCCGTCGCCTCGTCGAGCTCCTCCACCTCGCCACTGATGTCATCGACGAAGACATTGTGGGCTGCGGGCTCGTCGCCGTCGATGTCGTCCGGCCCCTCGTGGGGCTCGTCGTCCTCCCGGTTTCCCTCCGGGGTGGCCCCTCCCGGGCCGTTTGAACCGGCAGCAGCCTGGGGCCCGTTTCCGGCCGTGCGGATGTAATTGGCCGAACCCCACATGAGGTCGTGGCCGACAGACTCGGCGTCGATTTCAGCCGAGTGATAGATCCGGCCGTCGTGTTCCCAGCTCCTCAACTTGAGCCGTCCGACGACGATGACCCGCTGGCCCTTCTTGATGCTGCAACCGATGTTTCCGGCCAATTGCCGGTACCCCTGGACCCTGAACCAGTTGGTGTTCCCGTCAATCCAGGCGTTCGTGGCGCGGTCGTAGCGCCGTTCGGTGGAACCCAGCCGGAAGTCCGCCGTCGCCACGCCTCCGGGCGTCGTCGAGCTCTTGGGCTCCGTGGCGACGAAGCCACGGACCGTGATGTTGTCACTCATGCTCATGTCCTGTCTCGAAATGTCGTGCCCTAGCAGGCTCTTTCAGCTTCGCGCCGGGGACGGCCATTCGCGAGGGGCCAGCTGCGCCATGTGGATAACCCCGGCCTGGGCCGCGGAGCGAAGCCAAGGTGCAGTCCGGGCATGCGGGTGTCAGAGCGGCCGGGTGTTCCTGACGGCGGACACCCGCAGGGCAATGTAAACTTTTTGAGGCGTCCCCCGGCAGCAGCCGGGCTGGCACGCCGACGTGCCCCAGTAGCTCAGGGGATAGAGCAGCGGCCTTCTAATCCGCCGGTCGGGGGTTCGATTCCCTCCTGGGGCACACAGAGCGGCTCCGGCCTGCGGAACTTGCCGCGGGCCGGAGCCTCGGCCTAAGGGCGCGCGCCCTGACATTGGCCGCTAGATCCACTTGTTGTGCTTGAAGGTCCAGTAGAGCACCAGGCCCATGGCCACCATCAGGCCCAGCGCCATCGGATAGCCGAAGGCCCAGTCGAGTTCCGGCATGCTGCGGAAATTCATGCCATAGATCGTGCCGATCAGCGTCGGCGCGAACAGGATGGCCGCCCACGAGGAGATCCGTTTGACCTGCTCGTTCTGGGCGTAGCTCGACTCCGTCAGCAAGCGCATTTCGTCATTCTGCCGTTGGGCCACCAGCGCCGTGTTGACCGCCAGCGCATTCTGCAGCAGGGCGCGGAAGGCAGTGATCCGCTCACTGAGCCGCAACACATGATCCAGGACGTCCCGGTAATGGTCCAGCAGCTCGGGATTGGGCCGATGGTCCGGCGCCTCGGCCATCAGTGACTGCAGGATCATGTTCAGGGGCGCCGTTGCCCGCTGGAACATGATGACCTGGCGGGAGAGTTCGTAAATCCGGCGCGACACACCCGGATCAGCGGCGAAGAGATCGTCCTCAATTTCATCGACGTCGTTTTCCAGGCCGGCGGCAACCGGCTCGTACTCATCCACGACCTGGTCCAGGATCGCGTAAAGCACGGCGTCCGGGCCCAGGGCCAGGAACGCGGGCTCGGATTCCATCCGGCGCCGGACCCGGGCCAGGTCCGGCGATTCGGCCCGGCGGACAGTGACCACGAAGTCGGCCCCGCGGAAGACATGGATCTCGCCGAACTCAACCTTCTCCTGCGCATCCAGGTACCGCGCCGGTCGGAGGACCAGGAAAAGCGTTTCGCCGTAATGTTCCAGCTTGGCCCGCTGATGGCCGGCCAAGGCGTCTTCGACGGCCAAATGGTTGAGATCGAATTCGTCGGCCACGGACTGCAGTTCTTCCGCATCCGGCCGGTAGAGCCCGATCCAGGCCATCCCCTGGCGCTGCCGCAGGATGAAATATGTCTCATCCAGGCTTTCCGGGTCCGCGGTCCGGTGACCGTCCACGTACACCGCGTTGTCGACAATGCTCACGGCCGCGCCTCCTCCAGGCATCCCTTGGCTGCGACGCTATACCGTCCTCCGCCCCGTGCCAACAGCCCGCCCC
>NZ_MQTS01000168.1:30413-38747 GCF_020532825.1 Arthrobacter sp. SO3 | reverse complement strand
GTACGGGCCGGCCTGCTGGGCCGGGCGGGCGGGGGCAGCGAGCACGGCCGGACGGGCAGGGGTGTCCACATCGGCCCGGTAGTGGGCTCCCACGGAGCCGGTGCGCTGGCGCGCTGCCGCCACGAGCAGCCGGGCGGCGAGCAGCAGGTTCCGGTCCTCGTGGGCGGACTGGTCCAGGCCGGCACGGTCCCCACCGGCCGAGGCCCATTCCGCAAGCCGGACGGCGGCGGCGGCGAGGCCCGCTCCGGTGCGCATCACCCCGGCCGCGCCGGTCATGAGGCGCCGCAGCGCGTCCCGGCTGAACGGAACACTGCCCTGCCCCGTCTCCGCGGCGGGGAGTTCTTCGCGGGCACCGGCGGGTGACGGGGCCGGACCGGGTCCGGTGCCCGCCGCGCCCAGGAATGCCTCCACCACCCGGCGTCCGAAGACAAGTCCCTCCAGAAGGGAGTTGCTCGCCAGCCGGTTGGCGCCCTGCGCTCCCGTGCACGCGGCTTCGCCGGCTGCGTACAGCCCCGGCACGGTGGTGCGCCCCCAAAGATCCGTGGACACGCCACCCATCCAGTAGTGGGCCGCCGGGGACACCGGAAGCGTTTGAGCGGTCCAGTCGTAGCCGGCGGCGCGGGTGGCCGCGGTGATGGTGGGGAAACGCCGGGCCAGGAAACCGGGACCGCGGGAGGCCTCGATCCCCCGGGCGTCCAGGAAGACGGGGCTGTCCGGCGGCGCGCCGGTCGCGGCGAGGTGCAGGGCAATGCTGCGGGAGACGACGTCGCGCGGGGCCAGCTCGGCGGCGGGATGGTAGTCAGGCATAAAGCGGTAGCCGGCGGCGTCGAGCAGGACGGCGCCTTCCCCACGGACGGCTTCGGAGATCAGCAGCGCCGGCGGACCGCCGGGAACCTCGTCCGCAGCCAGCGTGGTGGGGTGGAACTGGAAGAACTCCAGGTCGCGGACGGCGGCCCCCGCCCGCCAGGCCAGGGCCAGTCCATCGGCCGTGGCGACGGAGGGGTTACTGGTCCGGGCGAAGAGCCGGCCGGCACCTCCGGTGGCCAGGAGCACCGCGTCGGCGTCCAACTGCCGGGGCTGCCCGTTGGACAGGTAGGCGACGCCGGAGACCCGGGCGGCGTCCGCAGTCGAACCCGGTTCCTGGTGACCGGTGAGCAGTTCGGTCACGAACGTGTTGGTCTCGACCCGCAGCCGGCCCTGGAGCGCACGGTCCAGGACGGCGGCGACGAGCGCGCGGGCAATACAGGCACCCGTCGCGTCTCCGCCGGCGTGCAGGATACGCGCGGCGGAATGCGCGGCTTCAAGGCCAAGCGCCGGGGCACCGCCGGGTCCGGCGTCGAAGTGCACACCGAACCGTTGCAGGCCCGCGATGTCCCCTGCCGCTTCGGCGCACAGAACCCGCACGGCCCCGGGGTCGTTGAGCCCCGCGCCGGCGGCGAGGGTGTCGGCGATGTGCGCCGCGACGGAATCGCCGGGCGCCGCCTCCCCCGGCGTGAGCACGGCCGAGACGCCGCCCTGGGCGTAGAAGGTGTTGCTCTGCTCCAGGGTTCCCTTGCTCAGGAGCACCACCTCACAGGCCGGCCCGCCGTCGGACACCGCGTCGGACGCCAGCAGCGCGGCGTAGAGTCCCGCAATGCCGCTACCGACCACCACCAGCCGCCTGGTCACGGCCGCGCCGCCAGCATCCGCTCGAGCGCAACCTTCGCGGGGGCCGCGACGTCGTCCTCCACCGTGATGCGGTTGACCACCTCGCCCCTCACAAGCGCTTCCAGGACCCAGGCGAGGTAGCCGGGGTGGATGCGGTACATCGTGGAGCAGGGGCAGATCACCGGGTCCAGGCAGAAGATCGTGTGCTGCGGGTTCTCCGCGGCCAGCCGGTTGACGAGGTTGATCTCGGTGCCGACGGCGAAGACGGCGGGTTCGGTCGCGGCGGCGATGGCCTTGCGGATGAAGTCGGTGGATCCGGCGGAATCGGCGGCGTCCACCACTTCCATGGGGCATTCCGGGTGCACAATCACCTGCACGCCCGGGAATTCGGCGCGGGCCTTTTCGATCTGGCCCACATTGAAGCGCTTGTGGACGGAGCAGAAGCCGTGCCACAGGATCACGCGGGAGTCCTGCAGGGTCTGTTCGTCGTTGCCGCCGAGGTCCTTGCGCGGGTTCCACATCGGCATCTGCTCCAGCGGCACACCCATGGCTTTCGCGGTGTTGCGGCCCAGGTGCTGGTCCGGGAAGAACAGCACACGCTGGCCGCGCTCGAAGGCCCACTCCAGCACCGTGGCGGCGTTCGAGGAGGTGCAGACTATGCCGCCGTGCTCACCGCAGAAGCCCTTGAGGGCGGCGGAGGAGTTCATGTAGGTGACCGGAATGACCGGGACCCGGCCGTCGGCGTCGGGCTCGGTGCCGAACAGTTCCTCCAGCTCTTCCCAGCACTCGGTCACGGAGTCGATGTCCGCCATGTCCGCCATCGAGCAGCCGGCGGCCAGGTTGGGCAGGATCACGGCCTGGTCCGGCCGGGACAGGATGTCCGCGGTTTCGGCCATGAAGTGCACACCGCAGAAGATGATGGCCTCGGCGTCGGGCCGGGTGAGGGCGGCATTGGCCAGCTGGAAGGAGTCGCCCACGAAGTCGGCGTATTCCACTACCTCGTCGCGCTGGTAGAAGTGGCCCAGGATGACGGCCCGGTCCCCGAGTGCCGCCTTGGCGGCCCGGATCCGGGCATCCAGTTCGGCGTCGCCGGCAAGTTTGTATTCCTCCGGAAGCTGGCCCTGCCGGGGGGTCGACGCCGGGGCGAGGTCCGCGGCGGAGGCACCGGGGCCGTAGGCGGGCACACCGGCGAGCGCCTCGGCGAGGTCGTAATCCCAGGGACCGCGGGCGAGCGCCGGGCTGCAGGTGGAGGCGGCTGTTGCAATGCCCTTGGCGCTGCTGGCGGCCTGGTCGCGCGTAATCAGCTGGATCGCCGTGTTGACGCTGCTCATGGTGTGCTCCTGTTGTCTGGGTCAAGGCCTGGGCGGCCGGTAAAACGGTAGAGGCGGGGCGGACGGTGTTTGCCGCCCTGCAGGTACTGGTCGGTTTCTTCGATTTCCGGCGTGGCTTTGACCTGCCGGCGGAAGTTGGCCGGGTCCAGTTCGCGGTCCAGAACGGCCTCGTAGACCTCCCGGACCTGCGCGAGGGTGAAGTATTCGCCCAGCAGGTGGTACGCGATGGATCCGTAGGCCATCTTGTTGCGGAGCCGCCAGAGCGCGTACTCGATGATCGCGTTGTGGTCGAAGGCCAGTTCGCCGAGCCGGTCCGCGCGGAACCACCGCACGTTTTCGGATTCGGCCGCGAGCGCGGCCTCGGTGGGCTGAACCAGCGCCCAGTACACAATGGAGACCACGCGCTGGGTGGGCGAACGGTGCAGCCCGCCGAACGCGTAGAGCTGTTCGAGGTAGCTCGGCGCCAGGCCGGTGGTCTCCTGCAGGTTCCGCGAAGCGGCGTCCGGCAGGGACTCGGAATGGGTCAGCGGGCCGCCGGGCAGTGCCCACAAGCCCTTGAAGGGTTCGCGGATCCGGCCCACCAGCGGGATCCAGAGGGTGGGGCGTCCGGAGCGCTCGCTGGGGCGCAGGGCGAAGATCACCGTGGAGATGGCCAGTGACGGGGGCGCGAGTTGGCGTTCCGCGACGTTGGCTGCTGTTGTGTAAACGGTGGTTCACCCCGCATTCCCAGGCCCCGGACCGCTCCCCTGGGATGGCCCGGACGTTCCGGCCCGACCGCCGGATTAGTTATAGTCAAAATGACTAGAACTAATTCTACGACGCGACCGGCCGGGCGCAAAATGTTTCAGCTCACATTCGGGTGCGGCCGCGCCAACCCGGCTCAACCTTTCGCGGCGGCGGCTTCCAGCAGCGGGAGCGTGCGGCCCTGGAAGTGCGTGTTGAGCACAATCACCGACGAGGAACGAAGCACCGTCCGGGTCGCGATCATGGCATCGAGCACACGCTGCAGGTCCGGGTTGGAGCGGGCCGCAATGCGGGCCATCAGGTCCGAACCGCCGGAGACGGTGTGGATTTCGATCAGTTCCGGGATCGCCGCGAGGGCCTCGACGACGGCGTCGTGCCCGAGGTCCTGATTGATCGTCAGGGAGCAGAAGGCCACGACGGGAAACCCGAAGTGGGCCGGATCCGGCTGCGGCACCCACGAACCGATAACCCCGCTGTCCTGCATCCGGTCCAGCCGTGACTGCACGGTGGCGCGGGCAACCTTGAGCACGCGGGAGGCTTCCAGCACCGAGGCGCGGGGCGAGTCGGTGAAGAATCGGACAATCTTCGCGTCCAGAGGGTCAATGTCCATCAAATGCTCCTCTTGCAGCCGGGTTTGTATCGCAAACCGTAGGGAAAGCTGCGCTTCCTGCCAACAAACTGTCACCATGTTCTCACGGCCGGCGCACGCCAGCCCCGCCCGGTAGCGGTAAATTCAAGAGGTCCCACAAGGACCAATGATCCAAACCACACGAAGGTTCGCCAGCATGACAATGAAGTCCACCGCAGAGCGCCCCGGCCTGAAACTCGGCCACAGCATGAAGCCCCGCCAACTCACCATGATGGGACTGGGCAGTGCCATCGGCGCCGGCCTGTTCCTGGGCTCGGGGGCCGGCGTCAAGGCCGCCGGACCCGCCGTCCTGATTTCGTACCTGGTCGCGGGAACCCTGATCATCCTCGTGATGTGGGCCCTCGGCGAAATGGCCGCAGCCAATCCCAACAGCGGCGCGTTCTCCGTCTACGCCGCCAAGGCCATGGGCCGGACCGCGGGCGCCACCGTGGGCTGGCTCTGGTGGCTGCAGCTGGTGGTGGTCATTGCGGCCGAGGCCCTCGGCGCGGCCGCCCTGCTCTTCACGGTGTGGCCGGTGATCCCGGTCTGGGCCCTGTCCCTGATCTTCATGGTGCTGTTCACCGCGATCAACCTCGCCGGTGTGAAGAACTTCGGCGAGTTTGAGTTCTGGTTCGCCATCCTCAAGGTGGCCGCCATCCTGCTGTTCCTGGGCATCGGGACCGCACTGCTGCTGGGCTGGCTGCCGGACGTCGGGTCCCCGGGCTTGTCCAACATCACCGCCGACTTCGCCCCGGCGGGCCTGGGCGGCATCGCCACGGCGCTCTTCGTGGTGATCTTCGCTTTCGGCGGCACCGAGATTGTCAGTGTGGCCGCAGCCGAAACCGAGAACCCCCAGCACAGCGTAGCCCTGGCGATCCGCACCGTCGTGTGGCGGATCCTGGTCTTCTACATCGGCTCGGTGTTCGTCATTGCCGCCGTCCTGCCGTACACCTCGGACGCCCTGGCGTCGCCTTTCGCCGGAGTCCTGGACGTGGCCCGCATCCCCGGCGCCGGCGCCGCCATCACGCTGGTGGCCGTCGTCGCGCTCCTTTCGGCCCTGAACGCGAACCTCTACGGCGCATCCCGGATGGTCTACTCGCTCTCCGAACGCGGCGAGGCCCCCCGCTTCCTGTCGAAGGTCAACAAGGCGCGGGTGCCGATGCTCGCCGTCGGCGTCTCCGTGGCCTTCGGGTTCCTGGCCGCCGTGCTGGAGCTGCTCTTTCCCGAGCAGATCCTTCCGGCGCTGTTCCAGCTGGTCGGCTCGACCTGCCTGATGGTCTGGGGCTCAGCGCTCGTGTCCCAGCTGATCCTCCGCCGCCGCGCCGACCGCGAGGGCACCGCCCTCCCGCTGCGGATGAAGGGCTTCCCGGGACTTACGATCTTCGGCCTGGTGCTCCTGGCCCTGATCTTCGCCGTCGGCTTCAGCAGCCCGGACAGCAGCAGGCAGCTCGTCAGCACCATCGTCCTGGTCGCCGGCATTGCCGCGGCATGCTGGATCGGCGCCCGGCTGACCCGCAACCGCGCCGCGGAACCGGCAGGGCAGGCCGGGCCCGCCGACGCCGGACGCTAGCCGGACGCTAGCCGGGCGCTAGCCGGACGCTAGCCGGGCGCTGCCCTACAAGCTGACCAAACTGCACAAATTGTGAAGCCTAATGCCCGCCCGGCTGGCACTTTTGTGCAGTCTGGTCAGTCATTTATCGGCTGATTGCACACCGCCCAGCGGGTGACTAGGGTCACAGCCATGGATACACTTCCCGCGGGTTCCGGCGGCGCCGCCGAACCGCTGACACCAGCCCAGCTCCGCGAGCTCTATTCGCTGATGGTGGCGGTCCGCCACCTCGATACCTCGGCCATCGCCTGGCAGCGCCAGGGCATCATCCCGGGCTATGCCCCGGAAATCGGCCAGGAGGCAGCCCAGGTGGGCAGCGGCTACGCCGTGGACACCACCCGGGACTTCGTCTTCCCGACCTACCGCGAGATGGGTGTGGCCCGCACCATGGGCGTTGACATGGTGGCGTACATGTCCACCCACAAGGCCACCTGGCACGGCGGCCTCTACGACCCCCTGGAATCCCGGCTCGCCCCGATCCAGGCCGTCGTGGCCGGCTCCGTGCTGCACGCCGTCGGCTGGGCCCACGGCCAGACCCTGGACGGAAAGGACGGCGTCGCGATGACCTACTTCGGCGACGGCGCCTCCTCCCAGGGGGATGTCCACGAGGCGCTGAACTTCGCCGCCGTCATGAAAGCCCCCGTGGTGTTCTTCGTCCAGAACAACGGCTGGGCCATCTCGGTTCCCACCGAACGCCAGGTGGCCGGCGGCTCCGTCGCCGCCCGCGCCGCCGGCTATGGCATGCCGGCACTGCAGATCGACGGCGACGACGTCGTCGCCGTCGTCGAGGCCACCCGGCGCGCCTTTGCGCACGCCCGCTCCGGCAACGGCCCCGTGCTCATCGAAGCCATGACCTACCGCCGCGGCCCGCACTCGACCTCCGACGATCCCGGGCGCTACCGCTCTCTCGACGAGGAGCGCGACGGCGCCGGGCCGGACCCGCTGCACCGTTTCCGGCAGCGGCTGCTCGCAGACGGCGCCGCCGACGAGGCCTTCTTCGCCGAGGCCCTCGCCGCGGCCAAGGCAGAGGAGGAACAGATCCGCACCGGCATCCAGGCCCTCGGCTCCCGCCCCGGCACCGAAATGTTTGACCTGGTCTTCCAGGAAACCACCCCTGCCCTGCAGGCCCAGGCCGCCAACTGGCGCGAGGAGTCCGAACATGTCTAACTCGATTCTCGAAAGCGGCGCCGCTGCAAGCACGAGCGCAGGCACGCCCGCTTCCAGCACCGTGATGTCCATGCAGCAGGCCCTGAACCGGGCGCTCGACGAGGTCCTTGCGGAGAACCCGAAGACCCTGATTTTCGGCGAGGACTGCGGCCGGCTCGGCGGGGTCTTCCGGATTACCGACGGCCTGCAGGCCAAGCACGGCGAACAGCGCGTCTTTGACACGCCGCTCGCGGAATCCGGGATCCTGGGCATGTCCGTAGGCCTGGCGATGGCCGGGTTCCACCCCATCCCCGAGGTACAGTTCGACGGCTTCGCCTACCCGGCCATCAACCAGATCGTCTGCCAGATCGCCCGGATGAACTACCGCAGCCGCGGCACCATGCCGATGCCCATCACGCTGCGGGTTCCCAGCTTCGGCGGCATCCGCGCCCCCGAACACCACGGCGAAAGCCTCGAGGCCCTCTTCGCCCATGTGCCGGGCCTGAAGGTGGTTTCGCCGTCGAACCCGCACGAGGCCTACCACCTGCTCAAGTACGCGGCGACGCGGCCGGACCCGGTGATCTTCATGGAACCGAAGTCACGCTACTGGCAGAAGGGCGAGGTGGATGTCGCCAGCCATGACGCGGCCGGGGGCTCCCCCACCGGCGCAAAAGTCATGCGCGAGGGCCGGCACCTCACCCTCGTCGCGTGGGGCGCCATGGTGGCCCGCTGCCTCCAGGTGGCCGAACTGGCCGCCGAGGACGGGATCGACATCGAGGTCCTGGACCTGCGCTGGCTCAAGCCCATCGACGCCGGGGCGCTGGCCGCCTCCGTGCGCAAGACGCGGCGCGCCGTCGTCGTCCATGAAGCGCCGCTCACGTCCGGGCTGGGCGCCGAAGTGGCCCAGCTGATCACCCAGGGCTGCTTCGACACACTCAGGGCTCCGGTGGAACGGGTCACCGGCTTCGACGTCCCGTACCCTTCGGGGGACCTGGAGGACGAATACATCCCGAACATTGACCGGATCCTCTTCGGGATCCAGCGAGTATTGGAGTACAAACGTGGCTGAAATTTCCTTCCCGCTTCCCGACCTCGGCGAGGGCCTGATCGAGGCGACCGTGCTGGAATGGCTCGTGGGCCCGGGTGACCAGGTCGAGCGGAACCAGCCCCTCGTCGAGGTTGAAACCACGAAATCAGCCGTTGAATTGCCCAGCCCGCAGGCAGGTAAA
>NZ_MQTS01000168.1:14240-30403 GCF_020532825.1 Arthrobacter sp. SO3 | reverse complement strand
GTGCGTATCCACGGCGGGCCCGGTGACAAAATCAATGTCGGCGAGCCCCTGATTGTGTTTGAGGTCCCGGACAACACCGCCGGCATCGTGGGCACGGTCCCGAAGGAAGAGGCACCGAAGCGCCGGGTCCGCCTGAGCGCCGTACTTGATGAGGACTGAGACCATGAGCGGCAGACACACCGGCGAACGGCATTCCCACACCGTCGAGGGCACCGACCCCCAGCTGTTTGTCGGTGTGCATGAACCCGCGTCCGACGCCGGACTGCGCCCGGTGCTGCTGCTGCACGGCTTTTCCTCCTCCTCCAAACTTAACTGGGAGGACACCGGCTGGCTGACCGCGCTGCTGGAGGCCGGCCGCCGCGTCATCACGGTGGACCTGCCCGGCCACGGCCGCAGCGGAGCGCCCGAGGACATGGACTCCTACACCCCCAGCAGGATCCGCGCTGACCTGCTGCAGATCGCGTTCGACGCCGGGGTCCGCCCGCTGCGCGACGGCGAACCGTCCAGCGGGCTGGACCTGATCGGCTACTCGCTCGGTTCCCGGCTTGCCTGGGAGTTCGGCGCCACCCAGCATGAGCTGGTGCACCGGCTGGTCCTGGGCGGCCCGAACGTCGCCGACCCGCTGGCGGATTTTGATCTGGTTGCCGCGCAGCGCTACCTGGCCGACGGCACCCCGATCGCCGACGCGTCCACCGCCTGGCTGCTGAAGATGGCCCAGATGCTGCCCAGCAACAACATCTTCTCGCTGCTGTCCCTGGTGGAGGCCATCAAGAACGAGCCGTTCGATCCCGCCGAGGCGGTGCCGCACATGCCGATGCTGCTGGTCGCCGGTGAGAAGGATGAGCGCGCCGCCTCAATGCCGGAACTGGCCGCCCTGGGTGCCAAGGCCGGAGCCATGGTCGAACAGCTGGTCCTGCCGGGCCGGAACCACACCAACGCGATCACCAGCCGTGCCTTCAAGCAGGGGGCCATCAGCTTCCTCGCCGTCTGACCTCCCGCCCGCCACCCAACTGCAACGCGGGGTCACCTACGGCCCATCCGAACGCCGTGGATGGGCTGTAGGTGACCCCGCGTTGGTTCCGGGCAGCTAGTAGTCAACGCCCGGTTCGGGGGTTCCGGCCATCTGGAAGCAGGCGGACGAGGACAGGACGTTGAGCGCGTTCCGCTGCGGGTTGAACTCGATCGAGTGCCGGTACCCTTCCTCGCTGACGATCACCAGCTCCGGGTCTCCGTTGACGCTGGTCTTGTCCCGGACGGTCCAGCCGTTCCTGGCCGACCATTCCGCCTTGATCTGGGCCAGGAGCGCCGCGCCGTCGGCGTCCCCGCTGAGGACCACATCCATGGTGCCCGGCCAGTAGTAGCCCCCGCCCTCGCACTCGAAGAGGGCCCGTGAGGTTTCGGTCTGCCTCGTCGTCGAGACTGCCGCGGAGGGGACCGCCGCCAGCAGCTCGTCCTGCTGGGCGCGGGTGGACTGTTTGGCAGTGGCAAGATCCATGCTGGGGCTCCGGGGTTCGGTGGCAGGGGCACAGGCTGCCAGTGCGGCGGCCAGGCAGGTGACGGTTGCGGCTGCAGACAGCAGGGTGAGAAGTGCGGAGGCCCTCATTTGCGGCCCCCATAGATTGCGCGCGCGATGTCCTCGCGGGCCTCCCGGTTCCTGGCGTCCTGGGCGCTGGCGATCAGGCTGTGGTTCTCGATCTTGGCCATCGGATCCGTTGTGATCTTCACCGGGCCGAACTCAAAGTTGCGGGCGGGGTCATCGTAGATGTGCTTCCTGAAGGCTGGGTCGCCCAAGGGGTACTTGTCGCCCACCAGCCCCAGCTGCTGGGCGGTGGCAAGGGCGTCAAAGTCATAGGCGAAATGGTGGTAGTCGGTGGCAGGATCGGCTTTCCAGCCCTCCGGCATCCAGGCGCCGGACAGGGAGATCTGGCTGTCATAGTGTGTCCCGAACATCTCAGACGACGCTACCGCAGCTTCGCCCCAACTGTGCGATACCGTCACCGTTTGGGCCGCGGGCGGGTTCTGCGCCGCGAGGCCCTCTTCGAAGGCCGCAAGCCTCAGGCCTGCCTGCTCCCCAAAGGGCTTGTCGGCCGACTGCACAAACGTCTGGTCCTGGGGGAACTCGCTGTTCTTGTAGACAAAGGCCGCCGTGCTCCCGGCCGGATCCGATTGCTGAAGGTAGGCTGCCATTTTTTGGGCGCCGCCGGCGTAAAAGTCCCCGGCCTTCGCAAACGTGCCCGGGACATACGTCAGGACAGTCGTGGTGCTCCCGTCATAGCGGCCGAGCAGCTCGATGAGATTTCCCTTGTCGGGGTCGTAGGCGACGAGACTGATCTGGCCGGCCAGCACTTTCCGGAGGTAGCGCGCCTCCTCGCTGGTGCTGGGCCCGTTGGCGTCTAGCACTGCCAGTTGCCCGGCGGCAGCCACCTTGTTGGCCTCAATCCTGGCGGCGACGGGGAGCCCGTCCAGGTTGCCGGCTGTGAAGGGGTGGAGCCGGGAAAACTCAGCCTGCCGTTCCGCGCCAAGGCCCGACCACAGGTCGTGGACCTGCTGCGGAGACATCGCCCCCAGCTCGGCAGGGGTGGGCAGGACGCCCGGCGGGGCCGCCGGCAATGCCGTGGCTACCGGCATGGCGGCTGAGCCACCGCCCGCGCTGCTGGCGTGCTCCTGCTGGTCCGCGTTGGCAGTGAGCTCCCGCCGCATCGTCTCCAGCAGATGGACGGCCTGAGTCAAGGAACGGGAATGGGCTGTTTCCCAGTCGGATCTGAAGCTTCCGGCATCGTTGCCCTGCCAGTGGCGGGACGCCGCAAGGTCTGCCGCCAGGCGGCGGCGCAGGCCGTTGAGTGCCGAGGCGCTGCTTCCGGCCTGCGAGGCGAGCGTGCGCAGCTGCACCACGTCCGCGCCAGATAAGGTTCCGGCCATTGATTCCCCCAGGTAGTTCGGCCCCACACACGGTGCCGCCATCCACCGGACATACTACAGGCGTTTTTCCATTCGTTGGATGGATAGAACTGCCCGCCGACGGAATCCGGGCACTTCCCTCGCGCCGCTCCCCCGCCGGACGTAGGCTGGCCGCAGCAGAGTGGGCGGGAACCGGAGGAGGATCGCCATGGGCATGCGTTACACCGACCGCGAGGAGGCAGGCAGGCTCCTCGCCTCCGCCCTCCGCCAGTTCCGCGGACGGCCGGACACCGTGGTGCTGGGCCTCGCGCGCGGCGGGGTCCCCGTGGCCGCCGCGGCCGCCGCGGCGCTGCAGCTGCCGTGGGACGTGCTTCCGGTCCGCAAGCTGGGGACTCCCGGCCACGAAGAAACTGCGTTCGGCGCCTTGGCCTCGGCCGGCGGAGGGGTGGTGCGGATGCTGAACCGGGCTCTCGCGGACCGGCTCCTGGACGTCGGCGTCCGCCAGTCCGCGCTGGACGAGGTCGAAAGCACCGCAAGAGCCGAACTCGAGCATCGCGCCGGGACCTATCCGGGGCCGCGGCTGCCGCTGAAGGGCCGAACCGTAATCGTCGTCGATGACGGGCTGGCGACCGGAGCGACGATGCTGGCCGCCGTCGGGGCGGTGCGGGCGGCCGGTGCCGCGACCGTCGTCGTCGCGGTTCCGGTTGCGTCGCTGGAGGCACTGACGTCACTGCAGCAGCCCGCCGACGCCGTCTTCAGCCTGTTCATCCCCGGCGGGTTCCGCGCCGTCGGCAGCTACTACCGCGACTTCCGGCAGGTGCGGGACGACGACGTCGTCCGGCTGCTGGGTGCCCGGCCCGCCTGAACAGCAACGCGGGGTCACTTAGCGCCCATCCGGAGGCTCCGGATGGGCGCTAAGTGACCCCGCGTTGGTTAACGCGTTGGTTAAAAGGCGAGGGGCACGGACCTTGCGGCCCGTGCCCCTGCTGTCTGGCTGCTTTCTAGTGCTTTGCCGTTTCGGCCGGCGTGTGGTGCACGACGCCGAGCGGGCGGCCCTTGGTTTCTCCGGCGAGGAGGACACCGACGGCGGAGATGACACAGAGGATCATGATGTAGATACCGATGGAACCGGTCCACCCGGTGCCCTGCAGCAGGGCCTCCGCGATGGTGGCAGCGAACGCACCGCCGAGGATGGCGCCGAAGGCGTAGCCGATCGAGATGCCCGAGTAGCGCACGTTCGCCGGGAACATCTCGGCGTACATCGCGGACATCGGGCCGTAGGACAGGCCCAGGCCGATGGTCAGGACGAACAGTGCGACGCCGTAGAGCACGATGTTCTTGGTGTCGATCAAAGCGAACATCGGGATCATCCAGGCGAAGACAATGCCGTAGCCGATCAGGAAGGTCTTGACGCGGCCGATCTTGTCCGAGAGCCATCCGCCGATCAGGGTGAAGATCAGCCAGCCGAAGGAAGCCAGCGTGGTGGCCAGCAGGATCTGCGCGACGGGCATCTTCAGGGACTTGGTGGCGTAGGAGATGAAGAACGCGATCAGGAGGTAGCCGGCAGCGTTGTTGCCGATGAAGATCATCGTCGAGTAGAGGACGGCCTTCTTGTGCTTCCGGATGAGCTCGCCCAGGGGCGCTTTGCTCTCCTCCTTGCGCTCGGACAGTTCCTTGAAGACCGGGCTCTCGGCAACGGCGCGGCGGATCAGGTAGCCGACGACGATCAGCACGATCGAGAGCAGGAACGGCACACGCCAGCCCCAGGACGCGAAGTCCTCCTTGGACATGGACGTGTTGAGGAAGTAGAGCAGGCCGGTGGCGAGGATCATGCCCACCGGAACACCGATCTGCGGGTACGCGCCGAACAGGCCGCGCTTGCTCATGGGAGCGTGCTCGACGGCCATCAGGGCGGCGCCGCCCCATTCACCGCCGGCGGAGAAGCCCTGGATGACGCGGAGCAGGATCAGCAGGACGGGAGCCCAGAAGCCGATCTGGGCGTAGGTCGGCAGCATGCCGATCAGCGCCGTGGCGGCACCCATCATGATGAGGGTGAAGACCAGCATTGCCTTGCGGCCGAGGCGGTCACCCAGGTGGCCGGCGACGACGGCGCCAAGCGGGCGGAACAGGAAGCTGATGCCGATGAGGGCAAAGGACAGGATCTGCGCCAGGCCCGGGTTCGAGGCGTTCAGCGGCGCCAGGAACAGCGGTGACAGCAGCGTCGCTGTCAGCTGCGCGAAGATGAAGAAGTCGTACCACTCGATGGTGGTCCCGACCAGGGTGCCCGCGAGGACTTTGCGTTCCTCATGCTTGCTGCTGGGGCCCGCCTCAGAATCGACACTTGAAGTTGCGGTCATTGAAACTCCGTTGCTGGGGGCAGGGGTCCTGCCCGGGGTGGGTGCGGTGCGGATAACTGAATGCCTCATGAATTACTGATCGAACGGTCAGTTAGTATTCAGATCATACTATGAAATGTGTGACAGGACACACATTTTTGGAAAAAAGCTTCACTGCCGCCAAAAGATGACGGCGGAGCCGCCCGCGGCGCTCAGTCGGCGCGGTGCAAGAATTCCCGGACCCGGGCGCGGACGGGCGCGCGGTCGTAGCCGTTGACCATGGCCGCGGCCATCCTCACCGGATCGCCAAAGAAGAAGTACTCGTACAGCGACTGCCGGCCGGAGAACCCGGAGACCGATGCGTCGAAGGCCAGCTTGAACAGCCGGACGCGCTCGGGGCCGGTGAGCGACTTGCCCTGCAGATACATCTCGATGTCCGCCCGGGCATCGCTGTTGACGTCGGCTTCGCCGGGAAGGGCCATCAGCCCGGAGGCGCAAAACTTCCGGATGATCTGCGGGAAGCGCTGGGCGACCTTCGGGTACCAGTTGCGGGCGGCGTTCAGCGTGGACCACTTCGGCAGCATCACGCCGGCCTCGTTGAGCGCCGCATCGACCTCGGAGGCCCGGACCAGCGCCTTGCCGATTTCGACGTCGACGATCAGTTCGGCGAGGTCCTCCTGGATGTGCTGGAAACCGTCGATGCCGATCGAGTCGGCGAGTTCGGAGGCCAGGCCCAGGAAGAACTCGCTTTTGGCGATGGTCCTGGTGACCACCTGGTGCGTCATAAGGGCGCCCGCGCCGGTTTCGGAGTAGAAGCCGTTGCACAGCTGCGGGTTGCCGAGCATGAAGATGCGCTCGTTGGGGACGAAGACATTGTCGAAGATCGCGACGGCGTCCATTTCCTCGTAGCGCGACGCGAGCGGCTCGTCGTGGGTGCTGCCGCCGTTATAGAGCGAGGTGCGGCACAGGTAGCGCAGGCCCGGCGTGTCGTTGGGGATGGCGAAGGCGTAGGAGTACGGGGCGTCCTCCGGCGTGCCGCGGAGCACGGTGGAGGGGAAAACGAGGAGCTCGTCCGCGATCGGGGCGATGGTGGCCAGCATGCGGGCGCCACTGATGACGATGCCGTCCTCCCGCTCCTCGACAATCCGGGCCGACAGCTGTCCGCCGAGCTGTTCGGAGCCGGAGACGGAGCGGTTGACCTGCGGCGGGATCAGGGTGTGCGTGGCAAGGACATCGTTTTCACGGGCCCACTCGTAGTAGTTGCGGATGTTTTCGCCGAACTTGGGGTCAGCCTGGGAAAACCACTTCCCGGCCGTGCTGAGGGCGGTGAGCGAGGAGTTCATGTAGTCCCCGGAGCGGCCCAGGAAACCGTGGGAGGACTCGGCCCAGGTGGAAATGGCACGGCGGCGGCGCTCGAGGTCCGCGACCGTCTTCGGCACCAGGAAGGAGGCGTTCACCAGGTCTCCCGTGGTGGGCGAGGTGTACGTCAGTGCGTCCTGGTACCTGGAGTCGTGCTGCATGTCGAAGAGCTTGGCGTAGGAACGTGCCACGTTCCGGAAGGCGGGGTGCTCGGCGATCTTCTCGCTGACAACCTCCCCGTCGATGACCACATGTGGTGACATTGCGTTGAGTCTGTCCAGGTACTGCTGGCCGGTGCGGATTCCCATTGCTGCTTCTCCAGTCGTCGGTGTGCTGGGTCGTACGGGGCTGAGTTAATGTGCGGCTGAGCCGTCAGGGTGAGTTCAGAGCAGCTCCTCCATACCCAGCAGGCTTTCCGGGATGGTGGTGAAGGTGCCGTTCGCGAAGGCCAGCGCATCGCCGTTGCGGTAGTTGAAGTCCACTACCTGGCCGATATACAGCGTGTGGTCGCCGCCGTCGTACGCCGCCCAGGGCTTGCACTCAAAGTAGGCAAGCACATGGGAGAGCCGCGGAGCCGTTCCGCCCTCGACCCACAGTGGCTCGGGTCCGGGACGGCCGGCGAAGTGCGTCGCGAGCTGCCGTTGCTCCGCGCCAAGGATGTTGACCGTGAAGGGCCGGCCGGCGAGCTCGTCGTGCGCCTTCGCGGTGCGGGCGATGCTGACCAGCACCAGGGGCGGGTCCATGGATACGGAGGTGAAGGAATTGACCGTGATGCCGTGGCGCTTCTTGGCGCCGTCGAAAGTCACGATCGCGACTCCCGTGGCGAACCGGCCCAGGCTCCCGCGGAAGTACTGGGCCCGGGGCAAGGACGTGCGGCCCGGAACCACCGGAACAGGCCCGGTGCGGGGCTTGGCAATCATCGTTGATCCCTTGCGTCTGGTGATGGATGTTTAGTGGGGGTGCGTCCCGTCACAGTTTGTTCTATAATCGAACACATCGTTCCCATATAGAACGCTAGCGCACTGTGAGGCAGAGCACAAGGGCCGCCCGGTGCATCCCGGATCCACGACCGCCCGCACCTAGGATGGACCAATGACCCCGACCGCCGGCAGCGCCCAGGCCTCCCCGTCCCAGACGTTGTCGCGCGGCATCCGCGCGCTGGAAATCCTTGCCGATGCCCAGCACCCGCTGACCATCGCCGAACTGGCCGATGCGATGGGGGTGCACCGCTCCGTGGCGTACCGTATCCTCCGCACCCTGGAAGACCACTCGCTGCTGGTGCGCGACGACGGCGGCCGGGTCCAGCCCGGCCCCGGCCTTGCCGTCCTGGCCCGGGGAGTTTCGCGGAACCTGCAGGCGGCGGCCCTGCCGGAGCTCACCCAGCTCGCCAATGCGTTGACGATGAGCGCTTTTGTTGCCGTCTGGGACCACGAGGAATGCGTCACGCTCGTCACCGTGGATCCGCGGCACACCGGCGCCGCCGTGGTCCAGCATCCCGGCTCGCGGCACCCGATCAGCGCCGGCGCCCCCGGCATTGCGATCCAGTCGGCCTTCTCGGAACAGGACTGGGCCGATAAGGCACCCGGTATCCCCTACCGGGCCGAAGCGGCCGAGGCGCGACGCCGGGGCTACGCCGCCAGCCATGACGAGGTCATCTCCGGCGTCTCCTCGCTGGCCGTCCCGATCCGGGTTCCGGGCGGCCGGCCGGCGGCTCTCGCCGTCGTGTATGTCCGCGCCGCCCAGGATCCCTCGGAGGTCGCCGCGGCCCTGGCGGCTAGCGCCCGGCGTATCGAAAGCCAGCTGGTCTGAGGTCTCGGGGCGCCTCCCCCGCCGGGCTCCCCCGGATCCCACGGATCCCACGGCTTCACCGGTCAATGCTTGACAAGCGGCCGCGTCTCGGGCAGTTTGTATCGTATACGATTTCACGCTCAATGAGGAGATGTGATGGCGCAGCTTCGCAGCATGGCCCGGCCGGACAGGCTCCCCGCAGAGGCAAAGGATGATTCCCATGGCTGAGCACTACGTCCCGGACGACCTCCCCACCCGCATCCGCCACTACATCGACGGCGAATTCGTCGATTCCGTCAGCGGCAGGACCTTCGACGTGCTGGACCCGGTGTCCAACGAAACGTACGCCACCGCCGCCGCCGGCCAGAAGGAAGACATCGACCTCGCCGTCGCCGCCGCCCGCAAGGCCTTCACTGCCGGGCCGTGGCCGAAGATGAAGCCGCGGGAACGCGCCCGCATCCTGAATAAGATCGCCGACGCCGTCGAGGCCCAGGAGACCCGCCTGGCGCAACTGGAGACCTTCGACACCGGGCTGCCGATCACCCAGGCCAGGGGCCAGGCACTGCGCGCGGCAGAGAACTTCCGCTTCTTCGCGGACCTGGTCGTGGCACAGTTCGACGACGCCATGAAGGTCCCCGGAGCCCAGATCAACTACGTGAACCGCAAGCCGATCGGCGTCGCCGGCCTCATCACGCCGTGGAACACCCCGTTCATGCTCGAGTCCTGGAAGCTGGCCCCGGCGCTGGCCACCGGCAACACGGTCGTGCTGAAGCCCGCGGAGTTCACGCCACTCTCCGCCTCGCTCTGGGCCCGGATCTTCCAGGACGCCGGCCTGCCCGACGGCGTCTTCAACCTGGTCAACGGCCTGGGCGAGGAAGCCGGCGACGCGCTCGTGAAGCACCCGGACGTTCCGCTGATCTCCTTCACCGGCGAGACCACCACCGGGCAGACGATTTTCCGCAACGCGGCGGAGAACCTCAAGGGCCTGTCCATGGAGCTCGGCGGCAAGAGCCCGGCGATCATCTTCGCCGACGCCGACCTCGACGCCGCGATCGACTCCACCCTGTTCGGGGTCTTCTCGCTCAATGGCGAACGCTGCACCGCGGGTTCCCGCATCCTCGTCCACCAGGACATCTACGAGGAGTTCTGCGAGAAATACGCGGCCCGGGCCAAAAACATCGTGGTCGGTGACCCGCACGACCCCAGGACCGAGGTCGGCGCCCTGGTCCACCCGGAGCACTACGCCAAGGTGGCCTCCTACGTCGAGATCGGCAAGACCGAGGGCCGGCTGCTGGCCGGTGGCGGCCGCCCGGACCACCTCCCCGAGGGCAACTACATTGCGCCGACGGTGTTCGCCGACGTCGCCGCGGACGCGCGGATCTTCCAGGAGGAGATCTTTGGCCCGGTCGTCGCGATCACCCCGTTCGCGGACGACGCCGAGGCGCTGGCTTTGGCGAACAACTCGAAGTACGGGCTGGCCGGCTACGTCTGGACCAACGACCTGACCCGGGCGCACAACTTCTCGCAGAACCTGGACGCCGGCATGGTCTGGCTCAACAGCCACAACGTCCGGGACCTCCGTACCCCGTTCGGCGGGGTCAAAGCCTCCGGGCTCGGCCACGAGGGCGGCTACCGCTCGATCGACTTCTACACCGACCAGCAAGCTGTCCACATCACCCTCGGCACCGTCCACACCCCCAGGTTCGGCGCCGCGGCGGCGCAGTAGCGGGCCGGCGGCCCGCCCGCTGCGCTGTCACCTGTCAGGCACCCGATGCGCCATCACTTAACGTCCTAATGAGGCCCTGCAGGCAACCAGGACTGATAGCGTAACCGCGGGTCACCGTCGGGTCCGGCCGTGGGTCAGCTCTCGGGGTCGTCGGAAATGTGCAGGGTGGAACCGTCGCGCGTCTTGACCACCTGCAGCTGGGTCCCGATGCGCTGTTTCATTTCCGCTACATGGCTCACCAGCCCGACCACCCGTCCGCCGTCCCGGAGTCCCTCGAGGGCGTCCATCACCTGTTCCAGGGCCTGTTCGTCGAGGCTGCCGAAGCCCTCGTCCACGAACAGCGTTTCGATGTCGACACCGCCGGATTCCTGCTGCACCACGTCCGCGAGTCCGAGAGCCAGGGCGAGCGAGGCCATGAAGGACTCGCCGCCGGACAGTGTTGCGGTGTCGCGCCGCTGGCCGGTCCACTGGTCCACCACTTCCAGGCCGAGGCCCGATTTCGCGCCGCGCGCCGCCTTGGCGTCCGTGTGCTGCAGGGTGTAGCGGCCGTCGCTCATGCCGACCAGCCGTTCCGAGGCCGCCAGGGCCACCTGCTCGAGCCTCGCGGCCAGAACGTAGCTGTTCAGGCTCATGCGGTAGTTGTTGTCGCCTGCGCCGCGGGCCGCGTCGGCGACCGCGGTCAGCAGTTGCGCCCGTTCGCGTGGTTCCCGGCCGGTGGCGGCGAGTTGGGCATAGCTGGCGGCGATCGTGCCGAGGGTCCGCACCGACTTCTCCGCGAGGCCTGCCGCGAGTTCCGCGTCCCGGGCCGCGCGTTCGGCTGCGGCCGCGTCAGCGCGGAGCAGTTCCACGAACTCCTCGCCGAGGGGGCCCTCCGTTTCCAGCTCGTGCGCCGCCAGCACGAGTTCCTCGCCGGCAAAGAGCTCCCCGATCCGGGCCGCTTCGTCCTGTCCGGCCCGGACGGCGGCCTCCAGTGCCGCCGCGTCCGCGGCCGGGAGCAGCACGGCCCGGGCGGCGTCCGCGGACTCGAAGCCGGTGCCCGGAAGCGCCAGCTCGAGTTGCTGCCGGGCTTCACCTGACCGGGTAGCGGCCTGTTCCAGCCCGGTCCGCGCCGCATCTGCGCGTTCCAGCACAGCGATTGTGCCGTCCAGCGCTGTGATCCGGTCGGCCAGGGCCGGGTGGCCGGCCCGGAGTTTGTCGAGGGCCAGTTCGAGGGTATCGGCCTGCTCCCGGACCTCCGTGAGGGTGGATGCGGTCTGGGCGATGCTGGCCGCCCGGGCCGACCGGGCCAGCTCGGCGGCGGCGATCTGCTCTTCCAGTTCGGTGTGCCGTGCCCGGCTGACGGTGAGGTCCGCTGCTGCCTGGCGGGCTTCGGCGGCGCGTTCCCTGGCCAGAATGGCGTCCTGGCTGGCGTCCTCGGGTGCGGTATTTCCGCCCTGGGCCGCCAGGACGGCTAGGTCCTGCTGGGCATCGGAGAGTTCGCGTTCGAGCGCCGCGAGGGCGGTCTCCGCCGTCTCGCAGGCGTGCTGCGCGGCTTGTTCGGCCTCGGCTACCGTCAGCGCGGAAGCGGCGGCCGGCGCGGGGACGGGGTGCTCGGGGCTGCCGCAAACCGGGCACGGGACGCCGGCCAGCAGCTGGGAAGCGAGTTCGGCCGCGGCATTGGCCAGCCGTTCCTCGCGCAGATCGAGCCAGCGCTGCCGCCGGTCCTGGTACTCTTCGCGGGCCCGGCCATGGCTTTCGGCAACGGCTCCGCAGGCCATCCCGGCCGCGGCGTAGCGCCGGACGAGGACAAGAAGTTCCTCCGCGGCGGCTGCTTCCTTCGTCCGCAGCTGCCCTTCGGCGGCGAGTTCTTCCAGCGGCCGCAGCCCGGCAAGGAGGGCAACTGATTCATTGCGCAGGGCAAGCAGGGCAGCTGCCCCGGAAGCCTGTCCGTCTTCCAACTGCGCCAGGACCTGGCGCAGCTGCGCAGTCCGGCTCCGGAGGCCGGCGAGCCTGGCTTCGTCGGGGAGCCGTTCCTCCAGCACCGCGCGCAGGGAGCGCAGCCCCCCGAGCGCGGACCGCACGGCTCCACCGTCGAAAGTAGAGCCGTCGATCGTGCAGCCATCGAGGGTGGAGGCGTCTGCCGTCCCGGTCCGGAGCGTGGCGAGTTCGGGGTCGGTGCGGGCCGCGGCGCGCAGGTCATCGGCGGCGGCGGCCATGGCGGCTGCGGCCAGGTCCTCCGCGGTCCCGGCGCTGTCCACCGCCTGCAGTTGCCCGCCAAGGACTTCGGCCCGGCGGTGCAGCCCCAACTGCCGGCTCTTGACGGCGGCTTCGGGAGCGGCCGCCTCCGCCTCGGAGCGCCGGCGTTCGGCCGCGGCCAGCCTTGCCTGGCGCGCAGCACGCGCCGTCGCGGCGTCCTTGGCCGACAGGCGGTGGGCGCGCAGCCCCTCGGCCTGCAGCGCGGCTGCGCGGGTCTGTTCCGCGGCCTTGGCGGCACTGGCCCCGAGCCAGGTCAGGAAGGAGTCCGGGTCGGTCCGGTCCGGTGCCTCCGCCGTGTCGAGATCCAAAGCACCTGTCTCGGCTTCGGCCTGAGCGAGCAGGAGCTCGAGCCGGCCGTTGAGGCTGGCGACCTCGGCCCGGGCGGCCTGCGCCTTCCGGCCGAGCTCCTGTTCCACGGCCTCGAAACGCTGGGTGCCGAAGAGGCTCTGCAGCAGCTCGAGACGGTCGGTGGCCTTGGACCGCAGGAACGCAGCGAAGTCGCCCTGCGGCAGCATCACAACGCGGGTGAACTGGTCCCGGTTCATGCCCAGGACCTCGGCGATCTCGGCGCCGGCCTCGTCGTTGCGGCCGGACTTCTCGGTCCATTCGCCGTCGACACGTTCGCGCAGGACGGTATTGGCCTGCTGGAGGGTGAAGCCCTTCTTGCCCCGGGCACTGGGCTTGTCCCAGGCGGGCGAGCGGGACACTTCGAAGCGCCGGCCCCGGGCGGAGAACTCGCAGGTGACCCGGGGCTCCGCGGCGGCCCCGGCGTGGTCGCTGCGCAGCCGCTTTCCGTCCTGCCGTGCCCCGGGGACGGAACCGTAAAGCGCGAAGCAGATGGCGTCCAGGACACTGGTCTTGCCGGCGCCGGTGGGACCATTCAGCAGGAACAGCCCGTGAGCGCTGAGGCGGTCGAAATCGATGTGTTCGGTGGCCGCGAAGGGTCCGAAGGCGGAGATCTCGAGACGGTGGATCCTCACAGGGAAATTCCTTCCAGGCGCACGGATTCCAGGGCTTCGGCCAGGGCGGCTGCCTCGCGGTCGTCGGCTTCCCGGCCACGGACGTGCTCCAGGAATCCGCAGCAGATCGAGAGGTCATCAACCGCCCCGGCGAGTTTGCTGCTGTAGCTGGTCTTGGCGGTAGTGCCGGCACCTTCCGGATCGAAACCGAGCACGAGGGTGTCCGGGAACCGTGAGCGCAGCCGTTCCATGGCCTGGGCCGGGCGCTGCGCGTCGGTCAGGGTGATCTGGCAGTAGGCGGCTTCCGCCCACGCGAAGTCCCCGGCGGAGAGCAGGTCCTCCAGTTTGCCGCGCAACACAGCCAGCGCCCGGGGGGCCTCCCACAGCACCTCGCGGACCTCGCCGATGCCGCCCGCGTCCACGTCCAGGAGCCAGCTGCCCTTCCTGTGCTGCGCTTCGGAGAAGGAGTAGGCGAGCGGCGAACCGGAGTAGCGGACGGACGGCGAGAGTTCCTGCCGGCCGTGCAGGTGGCCGAGCGCCGTGTAGCCGAAGCCGTCGAAGAGGTCCAGCGGGACAGCGCCGACGCCGCCGATGCTGAGGTCCCGCTCGCTGTCGGAGCTGATCCCGCCGCTGGCGAAGGTATGGGCCAGCACCACGGAATGGACCGTCCGGGTCCCGGAGCGGGCCGCAAGATCGGCGCGGATCCGTGCGGTGGCCGCCCGGGTCACCTCGAAATGGCTGGCCGTGTCGACGCCGAGCTGTGCGGCCACGAGCCGCGGCTCCAGCCAGGGAATGCCGTAAATGGCCAGCACGGGTCCCGTCCCGCCGTCGGCGTCCGTCCCGCCGTCGAGCGGGAACAGTACGGGCTGGTCCAGCTCGGCGAGCCGGGTGCGCAGGTGCACTCCCCCGCGCTCCAGCAGGCGGGAGGCGAATCCGAGCCGAATGGCCGAGTCGTGGTTGCCGCTGGTCAGCACCACCTTGGCGCCGGCCCCGGTCAGGCCCACGAGGGCGTCGTCGAGCAGCCGGACGACGTCGACCCCCGGCAGGGCGCGGTCGTAGACGTCGCCAGCAATCAGGACGACGTCGACCGCCTCGTCCCGTACGAAGGTGACAAGCTGGTCGATGAACGCGCGCTGGGCGTCAAGCATCCCGACGCCGTGGAACGACCGGCCCAAATGCCAGTCCGAGGTGTGCAATAACCGCATGCTCCTACGGTATCGGCTGGCACCGACAGGATTGCGCCACCGCTCCGGAACAGCAACACGGGGTCACTTACGGCCGGTGCCGGGGCGTGGGACGGGCCGGAAGTGACCCCGCGTTGGTATCTCCGGGATTCGGGGGAGGGGTCCGGGTGCGGACTATTCCCCGCGCCCGGGGTGTGACCCGCGCCCTGCGCTTGCTCCGGGCTCGCCGTCGAAGAAGTCGCGGGCTTCGTCGCTGCCGGTGCCCGCCGGGCCGGAGACGCGTGCGTCCCGGTCGTCCGGTTCGTCGTCGTCCCCGGTCTCCGGCGCCGTGTCCGGCACGGACACGGCGGCCGGCGTCGTCCGCGCGAAACCGCGGTAGACCAGTCCCGCGAGGGCCGCGCCCACGAGCGGGGCAACCCAGAAGAGCCACAGCTGCCCGAGCACGTCGGGGCTGCTGAAGAGAGCCGACGCCGTGGCGCGCGCCGGATTGAAGGGCGTGTTGCCGGGCGCCTGGCCGAACTGCAGCAGCACCGCCGTCGTGAGGCCGACGGCGAAGGGCGCCGCCAGCCGGGACGGGTTCCGGGCGGACGTGGTGCCCAGGTAGACGGCGACCAGCAGGGCGGCGCCAAGCACCTCAATGAGCAGCACACCGGCCATCGGGGCCTGGATGACGGAATGCTCGCCGAAACCCGCGGCCACCGTGTCGAAGGCGGTCCTGGTGTCAGTGATGTTGGGCACGGTGCGCAGGAGACCGAAGAGCGTCACTGCGCCGAGCAGTGCGCCCACCAGCTGCGCGCCGACGTAGGCCGCCGCATCAGCAAGCCGGATGCGGCCCGCAATGGCGTTTCCAGCCGTTACCACGGGGTTGAAGTGGCCGCCGGAGAGGTAACCGAACGCCAGCATGGCCGCGGTGAGCGCCAGCCCCGCGGCGAGGGAAGCGGGGAGCGGGCTCGACTGCGGAATGGTAAACAGCGGGACGCCCAGGCCGGCGATCACCACGAAGAACGTCCCCAGCGCCTCGGCGGACAACCGGCCCAGCAGGCCGGGACGCGCCGGATCGTCGGGGGTGGAGGCGGGCTCAGGGACGGCCGGCTCGGGGGCTGACACACGCGTGGTCATGTTCGGTATTCCTTTGCTTGGGGGTCAGCGTGCAGTCTGCCAGCGGAGTCTGGACGTTCGCTGGGCTCAGCGTCCCAGCGCCATCGCGGAGTCTGGACGTTCGCTGGGCTCAGCGTCCCAGCGCCATCGCGGCGACGGCGCTGGTCCCCAGGACGATGACCCCGGCGGCGGCCCAGCGCATAAGGGCGGCCGGGGCTTCATAGGAGGAATCGCGGAGCTGGTGCACCCGGGCCAGGACGCAGAGGCAGAGCATCCCGGTCGCGACCATCGCCGCCAATGCACAGACCCCCAGGTAGTCGGTGGTCCCGGCTCCTGCCCACCCGGCGGAGCCGCGCACGCGTGTGGACTGCGATCCTGCGACCGCCCAGCTGCGCCAAATCAGCAGGTCCGCCGCGAAAAGAGCCAGCAGGGTCCGGCCCCAGGACAGCGATGTCCGTTCCGGCTGCAGCCCGGAGTCCCGGACGGCGGCGGCGCTCACCGCGCGACCAGGAGCAGCACGGCCAGGATAAACGCCGCGGCCGTCACCCCGATGGTCATCACCAGCATCACCCGGAAAACG